>NZ_DATFKH010000097.1:0-9412 GCF_035268745.1 Marinobacter sp. | reverse complement strand
CACCCTTTGCCCGAGACAGTTGCATTGACGCCAATGGCTCTTATGATGAATGTCGTTTCATCACTGTAAAGGACACTATGTCGGAACTTACGGTCTCCATACACTTCGTTGAAGCCGCGCTGACCGGCCCCCGCGCCAGGGGCCTGGATATTGACAGCCTGCTGCTCAGTTCCGGCATAGCTCCGGACCTGCTGAAACTCGGGATGGCCAGGGTCAGCAGCAGCCAGTACCGCCTGCTTCTGCAGAATGTCTGGAACCTTATGGCGGACGAGTTCATGGGTCTGGGTCCCCGCCGTTGTCGGCCCGGCACCTTTGCCACCATGTGTGCACTGCTGATTGACTGCCCGAATCTTGAGGCGGTGTATCGCCAGGCCTTTGATTTCTGTCGGCTGTTCGAACCCATGGTCGGCATGCAGCTTGAAAAGCGCGAGGACGAGTTCCGGCTGGTAACGGTGATCGAGGGCGATTTCGACGATTCCCTGCACTTTTTCCAGGAAAGCATTCTGGTGATCTGGCACCGCCTGGGCAGCTGGTTGATCGGCCGGCCAGCGGAACTTGACCTGGCACAGTTCAGCTACCCGGAACCGGCCCACGGCGATGAATACCGGCATATTTTCCATTGCCCGCTGGCGTTCGACGCCACAGAAACGGCCCTCACCTTCAGTAAACGCTTCCTGTCCGCGCCGGTGATCCGGGACAGATCCGAGATGCGCCGGTTTTTGCGAACCTCGCCGGCAGACCTGTTATCACGCCCGGATGAAAGCAATACCTACACCGCCCGGATACGGGCGCTGATCGGCAGGGACTTGTCACGGTCGCTGCCGGATTTCGAATCGATCGCCTCAGAGCTTGGTACCAGCCCGCAGACTCTCAGGCGGCGGCTGAAGCAGGAAAATACCTCGTTTCAGGAGCTCAAGGATCTGTTGCGACGGGATATGGCGATTTATTACCTGTCGCGGCCTGATCTGGCCATCAACGACATTGCCTTCAAAGTCGGCTTCACCGAGCCGTCCACTTTTCATCGCGCCTTCAAAAAGTGGACAGGGGTGACGCCCGGGGCCTACCGGGACGGTGACAGAGGCAGGCCGGGCTGATCTTCCGTCCTCAACTGTAACCCACGATCGTTGAGGACGGGCAGGTCAAAACATCATGTCTAGCTGCGGTTCTGCATGGTGCGGATGAGCTTGCCCAGGGTACGGGCAACCTCTGCGGCAACCCCATGTTTTTCTGCCAGTTGCATCAGCCTTGACCCGTCCCTCGGATCATAGATCCAGCAGGCGGCGGCCGCCGGCTCACAGTCCCAGTTGATACTGGTATTTACGCCAAACACACTCAGGGATTCGCTTTTGTGGGTCACCCGGCCACTGTTGTCCCGGCGCGATTCCTGGATCTTCAGGGAATCGTTCATGCGGTAAACCTGGTAGGACAGATCGGCCGGGCGATCAAGACGCTTGATACGCCGATCGGCGGTCCAGCCGGCACGATCAAGAAGCGCATTCAGATGGATAACCAGGGCCTCGGTGTCGGAATCGGCCAGGTAGAGTTCCCGCAGCTGATCCAGTGAGCCCTCCCCTGCCGGCTCAATCACCGCTGTCGGTTCCCGGGGGGAACTGGCTGCCTGACCGGCGACTGACCTGGCGCCTTCACGGGCGGTCTCGACACGGGTAATCATTGCCAGCGCACTGGTGTAATATTCGCCTTCGGATCCGGTTTTTGCGATATAGCTCTCAAGCGCCGACCGGGCGGCATTCAAGTGGCCGGACTCGAGCATCACGCGCCCGCGAAAATACAGGTAGTCGGCGGGCTTTTCCGATTCCATCTGCTGCAGCCGGCTGAGATATTCGCTGGCCTGCTCCCAGTTCCCGCCCTGTACCGCAGATTCGGTCGCCAGCATCAGTCGCCGGACCTCATGCTCCGGCTCAAGCGCCGTTGCTTCACCCGCAAAAAGAAAGGCCGAAAACAGACAGCCCCCCAGTAAATTTCGCACTACCCGGACTTTTCTCAGCATCACTTACGCTCCGTGGTTATCATCGACAGCGATATCAGCACGCGTTGCCCCGACATCGTCGCCGCCTTCCGAATCGACTTCGGCCTGATCCAGCACACCTTTTGGCAACTCTTTTTTAACACGGACACCCAGTTCAACAAAACGGTTGGCCTGGGAAATCAGATTGCCTCGGCCCCGTGTCAGCGTATTCATGGCATTATCGTAAGTTCCCTGGGCGGTGTGTAGCTGCCCGCCGAGTTTTTCCATCGCCTCTACAAATATCCTCAACTTGTCATACACCGCACCGGCGCGCTCTGCTATCAGCTTTGCGTTCTGACTCTGGCGCTCGTAACGCCAGATATTCTCAACGGTCCGCAGGGTGGCCAGCAATGTTGAGGGTGTTACCACAATAATCTTTCGCTCAAACGCTTCTGCAAACAGGTTCTCATCCTGCTGAAATGCCGCCACAAAGGCCGGTTCGATCGGCATGAACAGGAACACGAAATCCGGAGAATGCAGCCCGTGCAACTGGCTGTAATCCTTTTCACTGAGGCTGCGGATATGATTACGCACGGCCTCGATATGCTGCTTCAGGGCTTCGGCCCGGGCAGTTTCATCTTCCTCGGTGACGAACTGCTGATACGCCAGCAGCGACACCTTGGAGTCAATCACCAGGTTGCGGCTGTCCGGCAGATGTACCACCACATCCGGGCGCAACAGCTGGTTGCTGTCGTCGCGGTAGCTGCCCTGGGTATCGTACTCAATGCCCTTGCGCAGGCCCGAGCGTTCAAGCACCCGCTCGAGAATAACCTCGCCCCAGTTACCCTGCATCTTCTTGTCGCCTTTCAGGGCCCGGGTCAGGTTTGAAGCCTCTTCGGTGATCTGCCGGTTCAGTTCCTGGAGGGATTTGATTTCACTTCTGAGAGCCTGGCGATCCCGTGTTTCAATAGTGTAAACGTCCTCAACCCGTTTGCGGAAATCCTGAAGCTGATCGCGGAAAGGGTTGAGCAGGGTATCGAGGCTGGTTCGGGTGTGTTGGCTGAACCGCTCGCTTTTCTGTTCGAAGATTTTGTTGGCCAGGTTTTCAAATTCCTGCTTGAGCGCATCGCGGTTGCGCTCAAGCAGTTCGAGCTTTTCGCTGGTGGCACGCCGTTCCTTGTCCAGGGTGACGGCCTGCTCACGCAGCGAAATTCTGGCCTCGGAGAGCTCGCCCGAGAGCTGATCCACGCTCGCCTGCCGGGCGGCCCTGTCAGCTTCGAGCTCGCGAATTTTCTGTTGCTGGCCACGATTTTCCGATTCCAGACCGGCAACCCGGTTGTCCAGCGCGGTGGCGCGATTGCGCCAGTTTTCCAGGGCTGCTTCGGCCTGTTCCCGCAGGGCCCGCTGCTCGGCCATAACCTCCTGGGCCTGGTCATTGCGCTGGCTGTCCATGGCGCGGGCGTGTTCAAGCTCTGTCAGCTTTGCGGCCAGAGCCTGCCGGGTCCTGCGCTCCTGCAACAGCCACACCAGCAGCATCAGCGCAAACAGCACAACAAAGGCGAGAGCGGCAACAACTGACTGCTCATGCTGGAGGAAATCGTTTAACAGCTCCGGCACCGGGAACTCCTTGAATCAAGGGCTGAATTTCGTAAACGACCAACAGTCTATCGCATATTAAATCCAGCTACCTCGCAAATCCCGACCGGCAACCATCTGATTCCGGACGCCAAACCCGGTTACAGCGGCTATTGCTGCTCTGTCCACGCTGCTCACGCTGCCAGGGCTACAGCTTGCCTTCAGCCATCAGCAGCCTGCGTTCGTGGTGGAGACCCTTGAACAGGCTGTAGCACATCAGCAGCAGCAAAATCGTAAATGGCAGGCCAACACTGACAGCCCCCGCCTGCAACGCACTCAGGGCGTCCGAACCACCGACAAATAGCAGTACACCGGCAATGGCACCTTCGGTCACTGCCCAGAAAATACGCTGTGCTTTGGGCGCGTCGATCTTGCCACCGGAAGTGATGCTGTCAATGACCAGTGAACCGGAGTCGGACGAGGTCACGAAGAATACCAGCACCAGCACAATGCCGATGAACGAGGTGATGGACGTCAACGGAATGTTCTCGAGCATCTGGAACATTGCCAGGGAGGTGTCGGTCAACCCTTCTGACGCAAGCACACCAACGTCATTCTGGACTTGTTCAAGGGCGGTGCCGCCGAACGAACTCATCCATAACGCTGTGATCGCCGTGGGGACAAGCAGGACGGCGGTCACAAATTCCCGAACGGTCCGGCCTCTGGAGACACGGGCGATAAACATACCCACGAACGGTGACCAGGAAATCCACCAGGCCCAGTAGAACACAGTCCAGCCATGAAACCAGGTGGTGTCTTCCTCGCGCCCGAACGGATTGCTCAGGGCAAACATGTTGGCCGCGTAGGAAGTGGTGGTGTCCCAGAGCCATTGGAAAATAGCCAGGGTGGGGCCGGCAAACAGCACAAAGCCCAGCAGCAATCCCGCGAGTATCAGGTTGGCGTTACTCAGCAATCTGACACCGCCGTGGATGCCACGGATCACCGAGATGGTGGCAACTGCGGTCACACCGGCAATGACACCAATCTGGACATTGAGCCCGCCCTCAATATCAAAAAGATAGGACAGCCCTGATGCTGCCTGCTGGGCGCCAAAACCCAGTGACGTCGCCAGGCCGAAGATAGTGGCCAGAACCGCCACGATATCAATGATATTACCGGGCCATCCCCAGACTCTGTCGCCCAGAAGCGGGAAAAAGACGGAACGGATGGTCAGCGGCAACTCTTTGTTATAGGCAAAAAACGCCAGCGACAGACCAACCAGGGAATAGATCGCCCAGGGGTGCAGGCCCCAATGATACATGGTAGCGCCCATGGCAAGGCGGGCACCCTCTTCGGTGTTGGGCTCAACGCCCAGAGGGGTGCCGTACCAGTCGGTGTAATAGGCAACCGGCTCGGCCACGGCCCAGAACATCAGGCCAATACCCATACCCGCCGCAAACAGCATTGCAAACCAGGACAGCAGTGAAAACTCTGGCTTGGCCTCCATGCCGCCAATACGAATCTTGCCCACTGGCATAAATATCAGCGCGAGGCAGAACAAAACAAACAGATTCGCGCTGATCAGGAAACCCCAGTCGAAAATTGCGATAGCACCATCTTTGGCGCCAGCAAGTAGCTCCTTCGCACCGGAAGGGAAAATCAGTGTGCCAACAACAAACGCAAGTATCAGCAGCGCCGTTATCGGAAACACAATGTTGTGCATATCAAAACCGAACTTTTCGATGTTGTCCTGCCCGGCAACATAATCGGTCTGATATTCGTCTTGAATGACATTACCCACGATGAAGACTCCTCTGGTAGCTGGAACCTTTGGCCACCCGCTTATGGCAGATGAATCCAGTGTCATCTCCGGGCATACTAAAAGTTTGAGTTCCAGGAATCAAAGTCGGGGGACCGAACGACCAGTCATAAAAAAACCGGGGCACTCTGACCGGCCCCGGTTTTTTTTAACGGCAGGCGAGCTTACATTTCGCCTCTGGCAATCAGCAGCTTGCGCTCATGGGTCAGGCCTTTCAGCAGACCCCAGGTCATAATCAGCATGACCACCGTGAACGGCAGTCCCGCACTGATGGCGGTCGCCTGGATCGCTCCGAGTGCGTCTTCACCACCACCGAATATCAGGGCTGCGGCGATGGCACCTTCCATCACTACCCAGAACACACGCTGGGCGGTCGGGGCGTCGGTCTTGCCGCCGGCGGTGATGCTGTCGACAACCAGTGAACCGGAGTCCGAGGAGGTTACGAAGAACACCAGCACCAGGACAATACCAACGAACGACAGAATGCCGGTCAACGGCAGGTTGGCAAACATCTGGAACATCGCCAGCGACACGTCGGTCAGGCCGTCTTCAGCCAGAACACCAACACCCTGCTGGATCTGCTCCAGCGCGGCGCCGCCGAATCCACTCATCCATACCACGGTAATGAGCGTGGGAATCAGCAGAACGGCAGTGATAAATTCACGCACTGTGCGACCGTTGGAGACACGCGCGATGAACATACCGACGAACGGTGACCAGGAAATCCACCAGGCCCAATAGAACACAGTCCAGCCCTGCATCCAGGCCTCGTCTTCACGGCCAAAGGGATTGCTCAGCGGAACCACGTTAGCAACATAGGTGGAAGACGTGATCCAGATGGACTCAAGAATGGCCATTGTCGGGCCGGCGAAGATCACAAAGAAAAGCAGAATGCCTGCCAGCGCCATGTTGAGGTTACTGAGCAACTTTACGCCGCCATCAAGACCCCGCAGAACCGAGATCAGCGCCAGGGCCGTTACGCCCACGATGATGGCCATCTGCACATTCGTGCCAGCGCCGGTATCAAACAGGTAGTTCATACCCGCAGCCGCCTGCTGAGCGCCGAAACCAAGCGAAGTTGCCAGACCAAAGATGGTCGCAACAACGGCCAGGATATCGATCACATGGCCAGGCCAGCCCCACACACGGTCTTTCAGCAGCGGGAAGAATGCGGACCGGATGGTCAGGGGCATGCCCTTGTTGAACGCGAAAAACGCCAGTGACAACGCCACGATGGCGTAGATAGCCCAGGGGTGCAGACCCCAGTGGAACATGGTGCCGCCCAGGGCCATGTTTACCGCAGCCGGAGAATTGGCCTCAACATTAAACGGTGTTTCATACCAGCCGGTGTAGTAGGCGACTGGTTCGGCAACACCCCAGAACATCAGGCCGATGCCCATGCCTGCTGCGAAAAGCATGGAAAACCAGGACAAGGTCGAGAATTCGGGCTTGGCATCCATGCCGCCAAGCCTGATTTTCCCGACCGGCAGGAAAATGAGCGCCAGACTCACAACCACGAAAATATTCGCACTGAGAAGAAAAAACCAGTCAAAAGCGCCAATAATGTCCCACTTCAGACCGTCCAGAATCTCCTTGGATTCTCCGGGAAACATGAGAGTACCGACCACAAACAGCACAACCAGTGCTGCCGTAATCGGAAATACCGGCGCGTGCAGGTCCAGACCATACTTCTGGATGTTATCCTGCCCCGCGACGTAATCCGTCGAGTATTCGTCTTTAACTGTTTCACCCACGATGGAAGTCTCCATTTTTGGACAAGGAATTCGTAAAAGTACTTATGTCTTTACGTTACAGAATCGACATCTTATTGGTTTGAGTTCAAAACATCAAAGCGACGCTATACTGGGATACATTTAAAAGCATAGATCAAATTTCCGGGAGCCGGCGACTTGCCATTCGGAACAGTGCCGCTTTCTAAAAAACCGAGGTTTCAATGGCCAGAACAACGACCTTCCCGTTCCGCTATGCAACACTGGTCATCTGCGCCTCGGGACTGCTGATCACCCTTCCCCTCAGCATTTACCTGGGCGGGTGGTATCTGCTCCCTGTTGTATTCGCCGCGCTGACCATACTGGGCGTGCGGGACATGCTTCAGACCAACCACACGATCAGCCGTAACTATCCGATTCTGGCTCATTTTCGTTATTTTCTTGAATCCATCGGACCGGAGATACGTCAGTACTTTATCGAGTCTGATACGGAAGAAAGACCGTTTTCCCGGGAACAGCGCACCATCATCTATCAACGTGCTAAAAACGTCCTCGACAAGCGCCCGTATGGCTCCCTGCTCGGCATGTATGACGAAGGCTTCGAGTGGATAAACTACTCCATGCGCCCGGTGGAGATCAAAGACAGCGACTTCCGGATCGAGATCGGGAAACATTGCGCGAAGCCCTACAAAGCCAGCGTATTCAATATTTCGGCCATGAGTTTTGGCTCGCTCTCCGCCAACGCCATTCTCAGCCTGAACAAGGGCGCAAAACTGGGGAACTTCTACCATGACACTGGTGAGGGTTCGATTTCCCGCTATCACCGGGAACCCGGAGGCGACCTGGTGTGGGAAATCGGATCCGGCTATTTTGGCTGCCGCCATGAAGACGGCAGCTTCAACGAAGAGATGTTCCGCAAAAACGCGGCCCTCGATCAGGTGAAAATGATAGAGGTAAAACTATCCCAGGGTGCAAAACCCGGGCATGGTGGCATTCTGCCAGGCGAGAAAGTAACAGCGGAAATAGCACAAGCCAGGGGGGTGGAAGTGGGCAAGGATGTGGTTTCTCCTGCCAGACATTCGGCGTTTAGTACACCCATTGAAATGCTCGATTTTATTGAAAAGCTCAGAGAGCTCTCGGGCGGAAAACCGGTCGGATTCAAGCTGGCGATTGGTCACCCGTGGGAATGGTTTGCCATAGTCAAAGCCATGCTGGAAACTGGCAAGAAACCCGATTTCATCGTGGTGGATGGTGGCGAAGGTGGCACTGGTGCCGCTCCTCTCGAATTTATCAACCGCCTGGGCGTGCCCATGACGGAGGCGCTGCTACTGGTGCACAACACCCTCGTTGGCACCAATCTGCGTGAACATATAGCCATCGGCGCTGCGGGCAAAATTACTTCGGCTTTCAATATTGCCCGCACCCTCGCTCTGGGTGCCGACTGGTGCAATGCGGCAAGGGGCTATATGTTTGCGCTCGGGTGCATTCAGTCGCTCAGCTGCCACACCGGCAAGTGTCCCAGTGGTGTCGCCACCCAGGACCCAAGGCGGGGCAACAAACTGGACGTTGAGGATAAAAGCCAGCGAGTCTATAACTTCCACAAAAACACTCTGGATGCGCTGAAAAACCTGCTGGCTGCCTCCGGTCTCAAGCATCCCTCGGAGCTGGGACCTGAACACATATTGAGCCGAACCTCGAAAACCGAGATCCACTCCTATCTGGAACTGTTTCCGTATCTTGAGCCAGGTGACCTGCTCAAAGGTGAAACCGGCATCCGGGTCTACGATAAATACTGGCCAGACGCCCGCAGCGAAAGCTTTGACCCGCCCGAGTTCATCAGGGAGCTGAGGAAAACAAAACTGCGCTAGTGTCCTCTGGCGATGTTTATTTTTAAAAGAGGCTGGTGTAGACTTCGCTTCCGCTAAGCCACTGAGATTTCGATCAAGTCTCTCACTGGCGCAGAGCGAAACGGGGCGTGGCGCAGCTTGGTAGCGCACTTGCATGGGGTGCAAGGGGTCGTAGGTTCAAATCCTACCGTCCCGACCAATTCGATCAAAAACTTAGCCCGGCCTCGAAAGAGCCGGGCTTTGTTGTTTCTGGAAAACAGCCTTTCTCGTCACCGTTTGGTCACCGTTTCTCAAACCCTTCTAAATCCCGTCACCAATTGGTCACCGTTTTGGGTGCTTTTATTATTCCCTCAGAATCCCGCTCTAACGATCTCTACCCGTGAAACACTTGACGAGACTGACAAATAAACACCTAAATAAACACCTAATTGTGCAGAAAAAGCAGACAAACCAAATTGCCCACACGCGAAAACCT
>NZ_DATFKH010000096.1:0-1398 GCF_035268745.1 Marinobacter sp. | reverse complement strand
CGCGGAACCAATGATGCTGCCGGGCGGCGGCTCCATCAAGCGGTCGGGCCGCACCCTCATCGTTGAGTGGCCCGATGGCAACAACCGCGTGGATGTTCGCCAGAGCGCCACAGAAATGGGCATCCTGGCCGAGCCGATGTTCTCGACCGACTATGCCGGAAAGGTTGATGGGCTTTTGGGCAACATGGACGGAAACACGGAAAACGACTTTACCACCCGCGGTGGGACAGTGCTTGTACCTCCTCTTTCATTTGATGAACTCTACAGGGAGTTTGGCGACAGCTGGCGGATTACGCAGGAAGAATCGCTTTTCGGCACGGAAACATTTGAGAATTTGAATATACCGAGCCAGCAAGTGACCACCGCCGACATGGACCCTAATGCGGTATCTGAGGCCAAATCGGTTTGTCAAGACTTCGGTATTAAAGATCCAATCCTGCTGGACAACTGTATCTTCGACATCGCACAAACCGGTGATGAGCGCTTTGCGATCGACACCCGGGAGCTTATTACACCGGTAGCCAATGAACAGGTCAAAGACTATTTGAGCGACACCGACACCAAGATTCAAATAAGCCTGGATGCCGCTCCGGCCGGCGGAGAGGAATTTACCTTCAGCGGATCAGGTGAGCTGGGAGATTTTGTCCTATCCAATAATGGAAACAGTTCCACAGTCACACATACAGATGCTTTTCCCTATCTGCCGGCAGGTAGCTATGATATTACCCAGCAGCTTCCCAATGAAGACGACTGGGAACTATCTGATATCTCCTGTACGGCGGCACAAGGCATCACAACGGATCTTGGCAATGGGTCGGTTACCATAGACCTTGCCGAAGGAGACGTCGTTCGCTGCACGTTCAAAACTATTGGCCGGCCACTCCCTGTCACCCTTGGAGAGCCGACAGACGAACAGGTGGTTGCCGCCGATTCTGTCCTGTTTACCTGGCAGGAAGGCGACCCGCAAATCGATCAGTATCAGTTTGAACTGGCGACAGATGAGACCTTTACCTCTATTCAGCTGGATTCGGTTCTTACCGACACCTCCATTGTTCTTGGGGATCTGGCAGATCAAAACACCTACTGGTGGAGAGTCCGTGCCCAAAACGACGTGGGCTTCGGCGAGTACAGCGATCCGCAAACATTTTCGTTTATGCCGACCAGCGTTGACCCATCCGCCGGCCTGCCGGTTGAGTATGAGCTTTCGCAGAACTACCCAAATCCATTCAATCCTTCTACAGTGATTGAATACGCACTCCCTGAGACCGGCTATGTAGAGCTGCTTGTTTATAATATCCTTGGCCGTGAAGTTGCGACATTGGTAAATGGACAGAAACAAGCCGGATATCATCAGGTCACCTTTGATGCCTCAAATCTTGCAAGCGGACTCTATATCTA
>NZ_DATFKH010000095.1:0-30122 GCF_035268745.1 Marinobacter sp. | reverse complement strand
ACCGAGCGTATTGCTGTGATGGCAGCACTGAACATCACCCACGACCTGCTGGAGCGGAACACCATGTCCGACGCCGCCAGCAGTATCCTCAATTCCATGGATGAAAAACTCGATAGTGCCCTGGATACTGCCTTCGATAGTGCGGCGGGCAACAGCTCCGGCCGCTGACATTGGCGGTCACGAAAGTTCGCAGCCACAAGCCTTGCAATCGACCCCCGAACTGGCCGTATAATCAAAAGGACTTCCTGGGCTGTTCGCTGGTCGGATTCGTCCTCGAGCCGATGCGTATTGCCAAGGTGGCTACTCCAGGGCATTGTGAGCATGTCCCCTGCGGGGGAAAGCCTAATATGTCACAGCGGCCACCGACCTTGAACTCTGGGTTCAAGGGCCACATCCGATAACGGCAGCCCGGGAAGCTTTATCTTGTCCACAACCCCTTCACGCGCAGTCCTGCGCAGACAACTTCGTGACAAGCGCAACGCACTGACTCTGCAGCAGCAGCAGGACGCAGCTGACAATCTTGCGGTGAATCTGCTCGGACATCCTGATTTGCGCCGGGCCCGGCAGGTGGCGGTGTATCTGCCCAATGACGGTGAGATAGACCCGTCTGTGTATGTCAGTCTGGCAAAACGGCGGGGCCTTCGGTTATATCTGCCAGTGCTTCATCCGATTCATGCCGGGCGACTGGTTTTCAGCCCTTTTACCGACGACACACCCCTGGCGCGAAATCGTTTTGGTATTCCTGAACCGGCTTTCAGTGACGGTCTCAAGCGCCCACCCTGGGCCCTGGATGCGGTGTTGTTTCCGCTGGTGGGGTTTGATGAGGCCGGTGGACGGCTGGGAATGGGCGCCGGTTTTTACGACCGCACATTTGCCTTTACCCGGCACCGGCCGAGGCTGGCACCAAAGCTGATAGGCCTCGCCCACGAATGTCAGAAAGTGTCAGTGATACCGACCCAAAGCTGGGATGTGCCGCTGCACAGCATCGTGACTGATGTGCAGCGATATCAGGCCAGGAAATAACAGCAATTCTGAATCAGCAGGGTCAGTTACGACGCGACTCGTCGGCAGGCACAGCTTCGCTGACAAGGGCATTGGCCGGAGTAGTGAAACCGCCGTCCGGCGCCTGCATCGAAGTAAATCCGGTGATAACCAGGCCAACAGCAAAGACCAGTACAATTGCGCGAATAATGTCGGGCTTGCGATTCATTGCAGAGCGTTCCGGTGTTTCAGGTTCTAAAAATTATCGAAATCAGTGAGATATTGCCGAATCCGACAATCTGCAACAAGACTATCATGCAACCTGGATTTTACAATTTATGACAGGTTAAATTTCAGTAATGTTATCTGATTCTACATTGCAATTTAGTGCCGACCGCCATTTCCCGCACCGAGAAAGAGTTGATAAGCCTCGTTGTCTGTCATGTTCTCGTAGCGGAACCCGATCTTCTCCAGCATCGCTTCAAAATCGGCCACTTCTTCATCGTTCACCTGTGCCCCCAGGAGAACCCGGCTATAGGCAGCGCCGTGATTGCGATAATGGAACATGGAGATATTCCAGCGGGTACCCATGGACATCAGGAATTTCAGCAGCGCGCCCGGCCGTTCCGGGAACTCGAACTGGAACACCTTTTCATTGGTAATGGTCGGCGCGTGCCCTCCGACCATGTGACGGATATGTTGCTTGGCCAGATCACTGTCTGTCAGGTCCACCACGCCATAGCCGCTTTCACGGAGTTCCTGGACCAGCTCGTCCCGGCCCAGACCGCCGGCCTGAATCTGGATACCGACAAAGATGGTGGCATCGGTGGCGTCGGCATAGCGGTAGTTGAACTCGGTGATGCTGCGTCTGTGCAGGGCATTGATAAAGGTCTTGAACGCGCCAGGGCGTTCCGGAATGGTCACCGCCAGGATCGCCTCGCGCTTTTCGCCGATTTCGGTGCGCTCGGAGATGTATCGTAAGCGATCAAAGTTCATGTTGGCGCCGCTGAGGGTAACCGCCAGGTTTTCGCCCTCGATCTTTTCCCGTTCGACATACTTCTTCACGCCCGCAACACCCAGAGCGCCCGCAGGTTCGGCAATAGAGCGGGTGTCCTCGAAAATATCCTTGATGGCGGCACAGATCTCGTCGGTGGAAACGGTGATAACCTCGTCGACGTGATCTTTGCAGATTTCCCAGGGGTAGGCACCGATCTGTTTCACCGCCACGCCGTCGGCAAAGATCCCGACTTCCGGCAGCACCACCCGCTCACCGGCCGCCAGCGCAGCCTGAAGGCAATTGGAATCCTCCGGCTCCACACCGATTACCCGGACCTCGGGCCGCAGGTATTTGATATAGGCCGCCATGCCCGCAATGAGGCCACCGCCGCCGACACAGATAAACACGGCATGCAGCGGCCCGGAGAACTGCCACATCAGTTCCATGGCCACAGTGCCCTGGCCTGCAATCACGTCCGGATCATCGTAGGGCGGGATATAGGTGTAGCCGTGTTTGCTGATCAGCTCCTGGGCGTGGGCCGCGGCTTCGTCAAAGGCGTCGCCTTTGAGAATCACTCTGGCGCCATGGTCCCGCACTGCACGAACCTTTATTTCCGGCGTGGTCTGGGGCATTACGATCACTGCCTTGATGCCCAGGCTCTTGGCACCAAGCGCCACACCCTGGGCATGATTGCCGGCAGAGGCACAGATTACGCCTTTGGCTTTCTGCTCTTCCGACAAATGCGCAATCCGGTTGTAGGCACCCCTGATCTTGAAGGAAAACACCGGCTGAAGGTCTTCACGTTTAAGCAGTATGTTATTGCCAAAACGCTTGGACAGGCTGCGGGCCTCGGTCAGCGGGGTCTCGATGGCCACATCATAAACGCGGGCATCGAGTATTTTCTTGATATAACGTTGCGGCATGGTGCTTTCCAGATTAGACAGAATCAGGGATTTGTCGGAAAAACGCACAGTGTAGGAACTTTGGGCGGGTCCCGTCTATAAGGCAGAGGCCCTGAGCGGTTATAATGACTGGGCTATTCACCTTTTGCCGCCAAAAAACCGGAGTTGCCGATGAATCAGGACGAACTGAAACAAGCCGTTGCCCAGGCTGCCCTGGACTACATCAAGCCGCATCTGGATCAGGACAGCATCATTGGCGTCGGCACTGGCAGCACAGCCAACTGTTTTATCGATCTGCTTGCCAGGGTTCGCAATGATTTTGATGGCGCCGTCGCCAGTTCCGATGCCACGGCGAAGCGCCTGAAAAAACACAATATTCCGGTATATGACCTCAACAGTTCCGCCCCGCTCGAGTTTTACATCGACGGCGCAGATGAAGCCAATGAACGCCTGGAACTGATCAAGGGCGGCGGCGGCGCCCTTACCCGCGAGAAGATTGTGGCGGCAGTGTCCAAAACCTTCATATGTATTGCTGATGAATCGAAGCAGGTGGATATCCTGGGAAGCTTTCCGCTGCCGGTCGAGGTTATCCCCATGGCCCGCAGCCATGTCGGCCGTGAGATTGTGAAGCTGGGGGGAGATCCGGTTTATCGTGAAGGTTTCACCACCGACAATGGTAACGTGATCCTGGACATTTATAATCTGGATATTTCCCGGCCGATTCAGGTGGAGGAGAAGCTGAACAATATTGTCGGCATTGTAACCAACGGGCTGTTTGCTCGGCGTCCTGCCGATGTGCTTCTGCTTGGCACCAGCGAAGGGGTGAAGACAGTTACTCGTGGGGGTGACTGACCTTTCAGCCACCTGAAAAACGGCCCTCTGACTTCTGGTGCGGCCGCAAAGAGGTGGATGCATCAGGGGCACGCTGTGAATACATCCCTGTACGCTCGACAAAATCATCCATGATTTTGACGTCCCCTGATGCACCCACCTCTTTGCGGCGCTGGCTGTCACCGATACCGGTTAAGGACGGTGACCACTACATCGTCAACGGCAGTAAAACATTTATCATCAACGGCGCGCCGGCCGATCATTTTACCGTTGCGGTGCGCACCGGGGGCGAGGGCCATGGCGGTATCAGCCTGCTGCTGATTGATCGCGAAGCAGATACAGCTGTACCACTGGACCCGAATGCCGGTTAGTACTGCCCTCCTGTACCTGCCTTGCTCATCGCCACCGTACGCATTCGCCGATGAATACTACCCGTCTGGGTAATACCATTCGCCCGAAGCCTCCGATACCCTTTTCTTATATATCCTGTTCCAGACTGGGCCGGTGCGCGAGCGCGCAAAATTCAGGGAGAGTAGTAATGGAAGTTTACGGACGTCGGAAGAGTGAAGCACGGGTTTTGTGTATTCCAAGGCTGTTCCTTATCAGCCTGCTGGCTATTTTCTTGGCCGCCTGTGGCGGCGGAGGTTCCGGCGACAACGGCGGTGGTGGCGGCGAGAACCCTCCGCCGACGGTTGGCACACCAGCGCAGAATGATCCCGAGGGCGCCGACCTTTCTTCCACCAGCCTTGCTTCTGACCGTGCAAAGTCCCTGAACTATATTGAAGTACAGGGCCTTTCCGACGAGATCCCCCTGGAAGACACCTTTGCGGAATTCCATGCGTTAGCGACCAATGATTCTGGCGACAGTGTTCTGCATGGTGTGCTTCCCCTGTTCAGTCTGCCAACAGATCCTTCCGATGAGGATAGCGAAACAGGCATCTTCCTGCCCACACCTCTGGTCGATGACGACGAACCCGCCTCTCTGGTGGTTGTCATCACGGACGGCAAAAGCCGCAGCCGAGCGATGCAGCTGGACCTTGACGCCCTGCCGCCGAGGGATGAGGGAATATTCCATGAAGTTGTCGACGAAATCGACAATCTACTGCGCGCATCAACAGAAGCGCTTGGCAAAACCTACCCGGACGAATGGGAAGGCTGGCGGGACAATAGCCTGAACCAGATTCCCGCCTACCTGCTGCCCATCATGCTCACGTGGCACGGCGTAATGGATCCCGAAAACGAAAACTCAATCAGCCGCCAGCTTCAGGACGGCCTTAACCCGGACACACTGCTTTTTCTGGAACGTTTTCTGGCCGGCAGCAGATTGCCAGCCGCGATCCGGGAGCAGGCAGACCTGGTAGCCGAAGGTGATTCACCGCTTACAGAGGCAGGTCAGCAGGTTGAAATAATGAGTTCCAGTATCAGCTGGACGCAGCCTGCGGCTCCATTGACCATGCAAGCCCAGACATTGGTTGTGGCTCAGAACATTCCGGCGTTTGAAACCATCGGCGTTCCGCCACTTCCCGATTCCGAGTCTCTGGCGCCCTTGCTCGCGCTGCAGAGGGATTTTCGACGGCGGCAGGAAAGCGCCGAACTGTTTGATGACACAGTTGGCAGCTATCTCTCAGCAGTGGGACTGGTAGCGACAGTGGCAGCGGTCGCCGGTAGTGGTGGTTCGGCTGGAGTCGCGGCAAACACTGCCAGGGCAAAGAGCCTGGACCTGGCTACTAACGCCATCACTGGCTTTACCAAGGTGAACGAAGTGGCTCGGTGGTTTTTGCCTTGCTGCATAACCGACATGACCACGACGCTGACGCCTCCTGGTGGTCAGGTTCTGGAAGATGCCAGCGTCCCACAGGTGCGCCTGGCCAGCGCAACCGGACGCGCTGAAAGCATTGGCGTCGATGTCACCAAAGAGGTGTTTACCGCAATAGGCGAGGAACTCACATCCCAGACGATCGGTAACGTGTTCAATACCGCCTACTCCGATTTTGGTGAAGGGGCGGGCGACATTGCCAATTATTTTCTGTCCGACCTTACTGAGGATATTATTGGCCAGTTTCCGCCTGGACAGAATGTGGTCTTCGTATGGGATGACATCGATCTCATGGGCGCCGAGGCGCAGAAATGGCTGGAGGTCGAAATTGACACTTTCGGCTCCGGTGGCGAACCCATGCTCTATCAGGCCAACACCACCTCCGACCGCTTCGAGTTCGGCCTGCTTGCGCCGCGCGCGTTTGACATTCAGTCTTCGCAGTTACGCTTCAGCACCAACAATGAGACTCTGGTCTCCTCTCCGGCCATTCATACGTCCACAGTGAACCTGAGATACATCGCACTCGAGTTCAGCCCGTCCAGTCTCAAGATCACCAAAGAAGATCTGGGCACCAGTATGGAATTCTCTGTTACCGTGAAAAACTCCGCACTGCACGACAGGGACTTTCCGTTTATTGACTGGATCCTTGAGCCGGAGCCGGCTATCGGTGAAGTTTTTTACGTCAGGGAGGAACCGCAGGAAAACCCCAACACCTTCACCCATACATTCAGATACGTTGTTCCGGACGAGTTTCCGGAAGGCACCATCGTTGAAGTAAGAACGGAATCGATTTCCAATTCAAGCCCGGCTCAGAATCTCCGTGCCCCGGCCAACAACCCACCCCCGCGCGAAAACGCCCTGTTCATAAGTGCGGACGTTGTCAACATTGTTGTTGACCCTCCTCGCAAGTGCATGGCACCTGGAAGCTCGCACCAGTTCCGTGCCCTGGACGATTCGACCGACGAAGAAGTAGAGGTAAATTGGGCCGCCTCCAACGGCAGCATCAATGGTAGTGGTGTGTTTACGGCAGGCAGCCCGGGAGACGCCCTGGTCACCGCGAGACCTGCAGAGGGAATTGGAACAACTCGCCCGGCAAGGGTTACGGTCGGCGATTGCACCTGCTACTTCAATGCCGAACTCAGCGGTGGGACCGTGAGTGCCGCGGTTTCTCGTGCCGGTTTCAGCTACCTGTCTCTGGGTCGGGACGACACCACCCATAATCAGCTTCGCTTCTTTGGTCAGGAGGATTCCGCTGATAACCTCACAGGTATGCTTCTGGACCTTGACCCGGCGCTTGTGATCGGCGCGAGCGGTACCGTATCAACCACCACGCGGTCGAGTGGATTTATTAACGGTGAAAGCTATGTCCTGTTCGGGCCGGATGGGCCATTGCCTGCCCTGACGGTAGATATCACCAGCCGCACCCCTCTTGCGCTTGGAGCTATCGGTTCTGTTGCATTAGAAGGGCGAATCTACGGGAGCGTCAACGTTGCACGAAATGAGGCACCGCCTGATAATTTCGTGCCTGCGTTCCTCAATATTGAGTTTAACGGGATCTACTCGATTGTAACTGCGGGCCCTGCACTGAACTGTGATCCCGATCGCTAGAAACCGGAGCTCAGCATCAGCCGGTTTCCACAGAAATGGCGTTTATTCGGGTTTGGGCGTAGGGTTGAGGAACTGTTCGCTCACAGCAGTTTGTCAGGGATGCATGGACATGCAATCAGCACTGATCCTGGAAGATCAACCCGAAAGCCGTGACTGGCTCGACGGGATCGTCAGCGAGGCCTTGCCCGGGATCGCCGTAGACGCCGTGGATAGTCTGACGCAGGCCCGATGCCTGCTGGCCCGGACTCACTATGATCTGGCCTTGCTGGACATAAGCCTGCCAGACGGCAGCGGAACGGATCTGCTGAGGCAGGTCCGGGCTTCCCACGCCAACACCTATGTAGTGATGGCGACCATTTACGACGATGATGAACACCTCTTTGCCGCCCTGAAAGACGGGGCTCAGGGTTTCCTGCTCAAAGATCAGCCCAGAGAGCGGCTGGTGGAACAGCTTCGGGGCATTTCCCGAGGTGAACCACCACTGTCTCCCAGCATTGCCCGCCGTGTTCTGCGCCATTTCCGTCACGTCGCACCATCCTTGTCTTGCACCAGCCAGACAGGCCTTACCCCCCGGGAAGAGGAAGTTCTGCGCTTACTGGCCAATGGCTACAACCGCTGCGATATATCCCTGGCTCTGGAAATTTCCGGCAATACCGTTGCGGCTCATACCAAGCAGATTTACCGAAAATTAAACGTTTCCGGACGTGCCGAAGCCACGTTGCAGGCTGTGCGTCTGGGCGTCGTCGATGGCTAGCCTCGCACAACCGACTCTTCCTCCTTTCCCACTGCTTTCTCTGGCCACACTGACGGTATTTCTGGTGATCGCGTGCGCCACCGCTTTTGCTCTCCACGGCCCCTGGCTTGGCCTGGAAACCGAGCCCGGCGATGGTCGTGGTCTTAAAGTGCTCTACGCTCACCCGGCGGGCCCTCTGGCCGGTAACATTATGCCGGGCGAACACCTGACCGACCTTCAAGGACAGCAACAGACCCTATCTCTTCGCGCCTATAACCCTGCTCACAACCCTCATGCTGAGCCCGAATTTTCCGGTTATAATGCTTATCTGGAATACCAGGGACGGATTGCTTCCGCCCTGCGGGCAGGCCCGGTCACGCTGGTGCGCGAAGATGGCCCGGCCCTGGAAGTGGAACCCATGACATCACGCCCACTGTCCGCGTTACCGCTAACCTTCTGGTTACTGAACCTGTTTGGAGCCATTGCCTTCCTGGTCAGCCTCTCCGTTGCAATGTTCCGCCCCGGGCATTGGCCCGCCAGGTTGCTGTTGCTCTCCGGCTGCGGCTTCTTTCTGGCGACGTCACTACACAGTGTCTGGAACGCAAGAGAACTGGCCTTGCCACGGGAAACCTTTGAACTATTGATGCGCGTTAACCACATGGGCCTTTACCTGCTGCTGGTATCGCTGCTGACCCTGATGTTCATCTACCCGCGCCGGCTACCAAAAGTGAACTGGTTAGTAGCCGTGCTGGTGATTCTGGCAATCCTGCAGCAGCTCAACGAGAATCTTCAGGTCTGGACTCTGCCCCTGCACACCTTCTACCTGCCGCTGGGGGTTTATTATCTGTTTGGCGTCGCCGCCGCTGTCTTCCAGTGGCGAATGACCCGACATCACCCGCTTGACAGAGGCGCCTTGCGCTGGCTGTTCTTGTCCATTCTTCTGGCCATGGGCGGCGGCATGATGGTGTATTTTCTGCCAGCCATGCTTGGGTATCCCCCGTTCTCGAACCTGACCACCATGGTGGGTATCGCCAGCACGCTTTACCTGGGATTCGCCCTTGGCATCCTACGTTATCGGTTGTTTCAGGTGGAACGCTGGTGGTTTATTGCCTGGGGCTGGTTTCTCGCGGGCCTGCTGGTGTTATCAGTGGATCTGCTGGTGGTATCGACTCTGGGGGTAAACCAGAAGTACGCACTGACGCTCTCTCTGTTGGCCGTCGGCTGGTTTTATCTGCCATTCCGCCAATGGTTATGGCGGCAATTATCGCCTTCCACCGAGGTTTACATGGAGCGGTATTTACCGGCGTTTATAGAATCCATGTTTACCAGCCCGCCCGATAAAGTATCAGGGCTCTGGCGCGCCATGCTTGTCAGCGTGTTTCAACCACTCACACTGGAGACACAGGCCCGCCGCCCGGAGCGAGCCGAACTTTCCGGCAATGGCGCGCGTTTGCGGGTCCCTTCTTTTGACGAGCCCTCTCAGGCTCCTGCCGACACTGCCCAGGGGCTGAGCTTGCTTTACGGCCAGCGTGGCAGGCGCCTGTTCACTGAACGTGACAAGGACCTGGCCGATGCCCTGAGCGCTATTGCATCAAGAATCTGCAACCTGCGGGAGGCGAAGTTGGCCGGCGCTGACCAGGAGAGAAAAAGGATAATGCGCGACCTGCATGATGATGTCGGTGGGCGTTTGCTGACGCTGATCCACACAGCCGGCGATGACCGGTCTGCCAGACTGGCTCGGAATGCCCTGTCGGCGCTGCGAGAAACCATCTATGCCCTTGATGAGCAGCGCCGTTATAACTTTCAGGACATGCTGGAAGAATTCCGTTCAGAACTGGACGAACGGGTCGTGCCAACAGGACTGAAAATCGCCTGGCAGGCACCGCCGGCAGAAACCCTGACCCTGCCGCCACGCTATTTCATCAATATCAGACGGATATTGAGTGAAGCTGTCAGCAATGCACTTGAGCATGGCGATGCTGGTAAGTTTGACGTTTACCTCGCGGTCGGGCAACAAGTCATTGAGATTCGCCTGGAAAACCCACTCTGGCGCAATAACCCGGGGGCGTCAGGGCACTTCCGCGGGCGCGGATTGAACAATATACACACGCGGATCGCCGAACTTGACGGCGAGCTCAGCTTGTTCTGCCGAATCATGCCGTCACCACGTTTTTGCCTGCAAGCCACAATTCCGCTCCCGGCAAAAAGTCTGCAGACCAAGGTTTAGTTTCGGTCCATACTATTGTCCCGTATAATTGCGTCCACTTTTAAAGCGCCGTAAAACAAACTGCAGAAAGGATCACTCATGAACTTTGACAACATTCCGGCTGGCAAGAACCCTCCCGAAGACATCTACGTCGCCATCGAAATTCCCTCCAACAGCTCCCCGGTAAAATACGAGCTGGACAAGGACATGGGTGCCCTGCTGGTCGACCGCTTCATGGCGACCCCGATGTTCTACCCGGCCAACTATGGCTTTATTCCCCATACCCTGGCCGATGACGGTGACCCCCTCGACGTGCTGGTGGTTACGCCCTATCCGGTCCAGGCAGGTTCGGTGATTCGCTGCCGCCCGGTGGGTGTGCTGAACATGGAAGATGAGGCGGGTGGCGATGCCAAGCTGGTCGCGGTTCCCCATGACAAGCTGACCAAGTCCTACACCGACATAAAAGACGTGGATGACCTGCCACAACTGCTGCGCGATCAGATCCAGCACTTTTTCGAAAACTACAAGACTCTGGAACCCGGCAAGTGGGTCAAGGTTCAGGGCTGGGCAAACGCTGCCGAGGCCAGGAAGGCGATTGAAGAGTCCGTCAAGGCCTACAAAGGCTGATCGACAGGCTCTACAGAAACAACAAGACCGGGCCTTCCAAGGCCCGGTTTTTTTATCGAAAGGTAATCTGCATTCTGTAATCAGTCACAGTTTACCCGCGGGTCAGCAGATCCCGCATATCGCTGATCGACGCACTGGCACGTGAAAGGTAAGCTGCCATGGTCAGGGAATGGTTGGCCAACACCCCGAAACCGCTGCCATTAAGCACCACCGGACTCCACATACTGCGCTGGGTGCCCTCCAGTTCGATAATGACCTGCTTTACGCTGGCCAGTGCATTCTTGTCCCTCAGCACTTTACGGAAGTCCACCTCAATGGCCCTGAAGATATGCAGCAACGCCCATGAGGTTCCCCGCGCTTCGTAAAACACATCGTCAATCCTGGTCCAGTCGGTCCTCACCTCTTCACCCTGAACGTCCTCGGACAGGGGATCATCGGGATCGATATTGGCGACTGCATCCGACACTGATGCTTTACCGACACTTTCACCAAGGGTCCGGGACAGACTGCCAAGACGGGTTTCAAGATCCGCCAGCCAGTTCGCCAGGTTATCCGCGCGGGCAAAAAACTGCGCATCCGGCTGGCCGGGGCGGGACAGACGATCCAGATAGCTCTTCAATGCCTTGATACCACGGCGGTACTCGGCTTCTGTGGATGGAATCGCCCAGCTGCCACTGTCAAAATGAAACTGCGGCTCGGCGATGACCAGATCCTTGTCTTCTGCGGACTGGCTCTGGGAGCGGCTGATGTCCTTGCGCATGGCCCGGGACAGGTCCCGCAACTGAACCAGCACGCCGAATTCCCAATTGGGGATGTTGTCCAGCCACAGACCCGGCGGGAAAATGTCATTGGATATGTATCCGCCGGATTTATCCAGCAGGGTTTCCGCTACCCGGATCATGGTTGCGGTGGTGGCAAATCCGCTGACGGGCTCGCGCTGCATTTCGTTGGCCAGTGCCCGGGTGTGGTCACGCACCGAAAACCTGTCAGGCTCACTGCTCCAGATCATGCCCAGCACCAGAGTGACTACCAGATAAACGCCGATCAGGGCCAGAACAAGCTTTCCAATGGCGCTGCCACCGCCAGAATCCTGCGTACCGCTTCTACGATCTCTGAAATACTGCCTAATTTTTCCGGCCATCGGTTATTTCGTCTCCTTTGATAAATCCCTACTGGCATAACCATGCAGCAATGCCCCGCCAGATGCAATTTGCAGCCTCTGCTACCGGGCGAAACGGAGAAGGAACCTGGTTGCTATGGTCCTGTGGCTGCTGACAAAGACTTACACAGCGTCACGCAAGCGCACAACACTAAACATTATAGACGCTGTAAAACAACTAATTTGAAGGCTGATTATCTGCATCGCAAACACCGCGCGCAAAAACCTAAAACCAGGCCAGAGTATCGTGAGAATACGATGAGCGACGAAAGCCAGAAAGCCAGACTCAGGCAGCACTTTGCCCACCGGGTGACCACTCAGGCCCGGCTGGTGCTGGATAGATGGCAGAAGATTCACGCAAACCCTGGCCAGGCTGCGGCTTTGCGCGATGATTTTACCGGTGCGACCGACAAGCTGGTTCGCTTTGCCCGGCGCTTTGAAATGGAGAGTTACTGCCGACCTGGCCAACAGGTACTAAGGCTGATCGCTGACTGGCCCCGGGGAGAAGCCCTTCCGGATAACCTGCTCCAGCCGATGGAAGAATCCATCAGGCAGCTTTACCGCAACACCCAGCCCATTACCGGCCGGCAGGCCCCGGAAGCACCCCGGCAGTTCGACCGCACGCCAGTGTATATCGCACTGGCCAGCGATGACATGGCGAATCGCCTGAGCCGGCAGCTTGAACTTTTCGGCCTCCGGGCCGTCGCCTTCCACACCAGAGAAGATCTGATGGACGCCTGTTCACAGCACAAACCGGACACCATTGTGATGGACGTGAATTTCGGCTCTCAGCCGCTCGACGGAATTGCAACTGTCGAAAAGCTGCAGGAACGCCACGACTCCTTCATCCCGATCATTTTTTTAAGCAGTCAGGACGGCTCCATTGAAACCCGCCTGCGCACATTACGCTGCGGTGGCGAGGAATTTTTCTACCCGGCCCCAGACACCGGCCAATTGCTTGAAAAAGTCGAGCTCCATATCTGCGACAACACTGTCAAACCCTACCGGGTGCTGGTTCTGGACGATTCCCGCGCCCAGGCAAAATACGTGGAAACCGTGCTGAAAAAAGCCGGCATGACCGTCTGCGTCATCACCGACCCCATGCAGATCATCACCGCTCTTGATTCTTTTTTGCCAGAGATCATCATCCTGGACATGTATATGCCTGGCTGCACCGGCACCGAGATTGCGCGGGTGATTCGTCAGCAGGATCGCTTCCACCGCCTGCCCATCCTTTACCTGTCGGCCGAGGATGATATCGGCAAGCAGCTCCACGCCATGAGTCTGGGCGGTGATGACTTCCTGACCAAGCCCATCGACCCCAGGCATCTGATTTCCACCATCCACAATCGCGGGCAGCGCGCCCGGTCCTTGCTGGCGCTCATGGTCCGCGACAGCCTGACCGGACTGTTCAACCACAGCCACACCCTCAACCTGCTGGATCAGGAAATTGTCCGTGCCAGTGAGCAGGAACACGCTCTGAGCTTTGTTATTCTTGATATTGATGACTTCAGGAAGGTGAACGACACTTTCGGGCACCCGATTGGCGACCGGGTACTGCGCAGACTGTCCATGCTCCTGAACCAGCGACTGCGAAAGTCCGACCTCAGCGGCCGCTACAGCGGCGGAGGGTTTGCCATTATTCTGCCGCAAACCGGCGCCAACGATACCCGCAAACTACTTGACGAAATTCGGGCGCGCTTCGCTGAGTTACCGCAGCCTGCCGACGACGGGGAATTCAACGTTACCTTCAGTTGCGGCGTCGCCTCCCTGGAACCCGGAGAATCCTCTCAGTCCCTGTGTGAACGGGCAGACAGGGCGCTTTACCGGGCCAAACAGCAGGGCCGCAACTGTGTCATTGCTTTTTATGACTGACCCTGTCACCCAGCAGTTCCCGATTTGCCCGGACCGACCTATGAAACCAACGTCTTATAGAAGTCGGTTCCGCGCTCTAAGACAATATGGCCGGTATTTTGGATATTATGTGGTGTTAAACCGGACGATCATTTTGATTCAGTTAAAATCCACACATTTTCTGGAAAATGTCGATATTTTCGGCGATCCTGTAGGAAAGACACCAAGGCATAGGCGTTCATGTCAACAATACTGGTACTCCACGGCCCCAATCTGAACATGCTTGGCACCCGTGAACCGGAAGTGTACGGCCGCGAAACCCTGGCCGAGATCAACGAGCGCCTGCACGATCAGGCCGCCAAAGCTGGACATCACCTGCTACATTTACAGTCAAATGCCGAATACGAACTGATCGAACGGATTCACGACGCGCGTTCAGAGGGGGTGGACTTCATTCTGTTTAATCCCGCCGCCTTCACGCACACCAGCATAGCCCTGAGAGATGCCATTCTGGCCTCGGGCATTGGCTTTATTGAAGTGCATCTTTCGAACGTGCATGCGCGGGAGGCATTCCGCCACCGCTCCTATTTTTCTGATATCGCCGACGGCGTTATCTGCGGGCTGGGCAGCCTGGGGTATGATCTGGCCCTGACAGCCGCCCTGCAACGAACCCACCGCTAGACCTGACAGAACCGGACCGATTATGGACATTCGTAAAATAAAGAAGCTGATAGAACTGCTTGAGGAATCCGACGTTGAGGAACTGGAAATTCACGAAGGGGATGATTCTGTTCGTATCTCCCGCCGCCGTGAGCAGGCCCCGGCGCCTCAGTACATGACGCACTATCCGGCCCCTGCGCACCAGCCCGAACCCCAGGCTGCGCCCGCAACCGGCAGTTCAGTTGGCGATTCGGCCGAGTCCGCCAAGAAAGCCGAGCCCAAGGGTCACGCGCTGAAATCACCAATGGTCGGCACCTTCTACCGATCACCCTCTCCGGCCTCAAAGTCCTTTGTCGAGGTTGGCCAGTCGGTCAAGGCGGGTGAAGTGGTTTGCATCGTGGAGGCCATGAAAATGATGAATCAGATTGAAGCTGACAAAAGTGGCACGATTTCCGAGATTCTCGTGGAAAACGGGCAGCCGGTCGAGTTCGATCAGCCCCTGATCATCATTTCCTGATACCGGTGACTCCCTCATGGCTATGTTAGAAAAAGTTCTTATCGCAAACCGCGGTGAAATTGCCCTGCGTATCCTGCGCGCCTGCAAGGAGCTGGGCATCAAGACTGTCGCCGTTCACTCCCAGATTGATCGCGAACTGATGCACGTGCGCCTGGCCGATGAATCGGTCTGTATCGGCCCCAACAGAGCAACGGAAAGCTATCTGAACATCCCCTCCATCATCAGCGCTGCCGAAGTGACTGACTCGGTGGGCATTCACCCCGGCTACGGCTTTCTGGCGGAAAACGCCGATTTCGCCGAGCAGGTGGAAAAAAGCGGCTTCCGGTTTATCGGCCCCCGGGCAGAAACCATCCGGCTGATGGGCAACAAGGTCTCTGCGATCAACTCCATGATCAAGGCGGGCGTTCCCACGGTACCCGGCTCCGACGGCCCCATCACCGACGACGATGAACACACCCTGAGGGTAGCCCGTGAAATCGGTTACCCGGTGATCATAAAGGCAGCCTCGGGCGGTGGCGGCCGCGGCATGCAGGTAGTGCATTCGGAAGCAGCACTGCTGAAGAGCGTCCAGATTACCCAGAGCGAGGCCCAGAACACTTTCGGCGATGCCACCGTTTACCTGGAAAAATACCTTGAGCGCCCGCGCCATGTGGAAGTGCAGGTACTTGCCGACACCCATGGCAACGTGATTCACCTGGGAGATCGCGACTGCTCGATGCAGCGTCGCCACCAGAAAGTTATTGAAGAAGCTCCGGCCCCCAACATCAACCAGGAGGCACGGGCGAAGACCCTCAAGGCCTGCGTGGATGCGTGCAAGGAAATCGGCTACGTTGGTGCCGGAACCTTCGAGTTCCTGTATCAGGACGGCGCTTTCTATTTCATCGAGATGAACACCCGGGTCCAGGTGGAGCATCCGGTATCGGAAATGGTGACCGGCGTGGATATTGTCCGCGAACAGCTTCGCATTGCCAGTGGCCTGCCGCTGCAGTACACCCAGGACCAGATCAAGATTTCCGGCCATGCCATGGAATGCCGGATCAATGCTGAGGATCCGAAAACCTTCGTCCCCAGCCCCGGCCGGGTAAATCACTTCCACGCCCCCGGCGGCAACGGCATTCGCGTGGATTCGCACCTTTACAGCGGTTACACCGTACCGCCCTATTATGATTCCATGGTGGCCAAGCTGATCACCTGGGGCGACGACCGGGAGATCGCCCGACGCAGAATGAAGAATGCTCTGGACGAGCTGCTGGTTGAAGGCATCAAGACCAATCAGCCGCTGCACCGGAAACTGGTGCGCGATGGCGGTTTTAAACAGGTAGACTTCACCATACACTACCTGGAAACACTGATACGGGACTGAGCATGCCCTGGATACAACTACAGATCCCGGCTGATCCGGATAATGCCGATCAGTTGGAGGATCTGCTTATGGAAATGGGCGCTGAGGCTGTTTCCATGGAAGACGCCGCCGACCAGCCCCTCTACGAACCCGATCCCGGAACCACACCACTCTGGCACCAGACCCGCGTAACCGGCCTGTTTGATTCCCGGCACGACATCGACCAGCTCTGCAGCGATATCAAGGACGCCTGGCATCAGCAGACCCAGCAATCACTGCCGGATATTGACGTCACCCTGGTGGAAGACCGGGACTGGGAACGTGAGTGGATGGAGGATTTCAGACCCATTCAGTTTGGCCGCCGTTTATGGATCGTACCCAGCTGGCACCAGCCCCCGGACCCGGAAGCTGCCAATCTGTCCCTCGACCCCGGCCTTGCCTTCGGCACAGGCACGCATCCGACCACCGCACTGTGCCTTGAATGGCTCGACGGCCAGGATGTCAGCGGGCAACGGGTAATCGACTACGGCTGCGGCTCCGGCATTCTGGGTCTGGCGGCCCTGTTACTCGGTGCAGACCACGTCACTGGCGTGGATACCGACCCACAGGCACTGGAAGCCAGCCGGGAGAACGCCCGGCGCAATGACGTGGACCAAAACCGGCTGGATCTTTACCTGCCAGAAGAGGAGCCCGACCGGGTTGCGGACGTGATGCTTGCCAACATCCTTGCGCAACCGCTCATCGGCCTGGCGTCCCATCTGGCAGGCAAAGTGAAACCTGGCGGCCACCTGGTCCTGTCCGGCATTCTTTCCAGTCAGGCCAGAGAGGTGATGGCAGCATACGAGCCCTGGTTTGTCATGGACGAGCCTGAACAGCGCGAGGAGTGGACCAGGCTCACAGGACGACGTCACGACGGATGACGAAGCTGACCGAACCGACTAAACTGCCTAACTCGTAGCAAGATCGCTGACAGGAACCCGGCATGACCCAGAGCAGCCTGCAGACCCACTGCCCCAAATGCGACACCCGGTTCCGGGTGACGGACGCCCAATTGAGTGTGGCTGGTGGCAAAGTGCGCTGTGGCAACTGCATGTCGGTGTTCAATGCAGTTGAACACAAGATCCCGAAGCCCGGCGCACCCGTTCCGAAAGAGCAGGCAGCACATCCGGAAGACGATGTGCTGTTTGCCGACAACCCTGCAGAAGACGCGGCTGAAAGCAATTATACCGGCACCAGGCTGACGTTCAATGAAGATGAACTGAGTGACAGCTTCCGATCATTCAACGAAAAACAAAAGGCAACAGGGTTCGCTGTCGAGGAAGACGAGGAAGCTGGAGAGCCCATCGACGAAAGCTGGGCCGAAGCCATGCTTTCCGATGACAAGGAACCGAAAAAGAAGCCTGAGCCGGAACCGGAACCGGAACCGGAATCAACAGAAATTAGAAAACCACCGACGCCGGTAAAAGATGACTACGATGGCTTCTTTATTGATGAGCCGCAGCCGTCAGGGTTCGATGAATCGCCGTCGCCAGACAACTTCAAGCAAGAGTCGTCGGCTTTTGACAGCACCCCGTCCTGGGATCTGGACCTGGACCTGGCCCCCACAGAGCTGCAGGATCGCCCGCAGCCATCCCGGCCCGAATCGCCCTATCAGAATTTTCGACGCGAGCCGGTGGCTTTTTCCGGGGGCGGCGGCGGACGCCTGCGGGGATTTCTCTGGTTCCTGGTGATCCTCGCTCTGCTGGGCGGACTGGTATCGCAGGTCGTCTGGTTCCAGTTTGACCGCCTGTCCTCCATCCCGCAACTCCGGCCATTTTATGTTCAGGGTTGCGAGATATTTGACTGCGAGCTCAAACCACTGGTTGACGTTCAGTCAATACAGACCCGGAAACTGGTGGTCAAAACCAATCCCGAAAATCGCAGCCAGCTTATTGTCGATGCGGTAATCACTAACAGGGCCGCGTTCGAACAGCCGTTCCCGGCCATCGCACTTACCTTTTCAAATCTCAATAATGATATCGTCGCCCAGAGCGTTTTCACGCCTGAGGAGTACCTGGCAGGCGACGGTCGGGAGCTGGAGGCCATGCCACCGGATACCCCTGTGCGTATACTGATCAATATCCGCGACCCGGGCAAAGACGCTGTTAACTACAACATCGTTTTCCGGGCGCAAGAGCCCTGACGCGGAAATCTGACCTGGAAAGTTGGTATCAGGGCTCGGGCAGAGCTTACCGGAGCGACCAGACGTCCTTCAGACAGAACGAAAAATAATCAGTTTTTGCGACTCTGACCCCTTCAATAGCATCCGGTGCAGCGGTATCATTACGCCCCTTCGAGTGGAAACCGGTCACTAATCAGGCAATCCTTCCGCTCGAGCTCGCTTAATCCGCCCCAACACGGACTGAGAATATGCTGCCAACGGCAAACATCGGGCCGTATACCCTGCCGAATTCACTGGTCGTTGCCCCCATGGCAGGGGTGACAGATCGTCCGTTCCGCCTGCTCTGCCGGCGAATGGGGGCGGGCCTGGCGGTGTCGGAAATGGTGATCGCAGACAGCAGTATGTGGCACACGCGAAAATCGCAGACCCGGCTGAACCATGACGGCGAACCCGAGCCACGGTCGGTACAGATTGCCGGTGGCGACCCGGACATGCTGGCCAATGCGGCCAGGCTCAATGCCGAATCCGGCGCCCAGATCATCGACATCAATATGGGCTGCCCGGCCAAGAAGGTATGCAACAAGGCAGCGGGTTCGGCGCTGATGAAAGACGAAAAGCTGGTGGGTGAAATTCTCCGGGCCGTGGTTGCCGCCGTGGATATCCCGGTCACCCTGAAAATGCGCACCGGCTGGGACCGGGATAACCGCAATGCCCCGCTGATCGCCCGCATGGCAGAAGACGCAGGCATTCAGGCGCTGGCAGTTCACGGCCGCACCCGGGCGGATGCCTACAAGGGTGAAGCCGAATACGACACCATTGCCGCGGTGAAAGAGCAGGTCGGTATCCCGGTCTTTGCCAATGGCGATATCACCAGTGCCGTAAAGGCCCGGGACGTCCTGAGATACACCGGTGCCGACGGCCTGTTGATTGGCCGTGGTGCCCAGGGGCGACCCTGGATTTTCCGTGAAATCCTGCATTTTCTGGAAACCGGCAGCCAGCGTCCGCTGCCACCGCTGGACGAGGTCGAAATGGTTCTCAGTGGCCACCTGGAAGAACTGCACCGATTCTATGGCATGCCAATGGGCGTGCGAATCGCCAGAAAACACGTGGGCTGGTATCTGCAGTCTCACGATGAAGACAAACAGTTCCGCAAACGCTTTAACGCCATTGATGATCCGTTAGAGCAGAAAGCAAGCATCCGCCAGTATTTTTCAAGCTTACGAAATGGAGAGGTATTTGCAGCATGACCGCTGACACTTTGGCTACAGAAAACACAACCCAGTCCGCCCACGATGATATTCACCAGTTGCAGACGCTGAACAGCAGCGGCAACGCCGTCACCCTTCGCGACAGCGTTGAAGTTGCCCTGAAAAACTACTTTGCCCAGCTTGATGGTGCCCCGGTCACCGAGGTTTACCAGCTGGTGTTGTCAGAAGTGGAGGCGCCACTGCTGGAGCAGGTGATGAAGTACACCCGCAACAACCAGACCAAGGCATCCACCATGCTCGGCCTGAATCGCGGTACCCTGCGCAAGAAACTCAAACAGTACGGTCTGCTATAATCCAGCTACCCGACTTCAACGAGGGCCTCCCGGACTACATTCGCGAGGCCTTCATTCGTTAATACCAGCAGCAATAAGTGACCCATGGCAAATCAGGCTAATACCCCCGTCCGTCGCGCGCTGATCAGCGTGTCTGATAAAACCGGTATCGTTGAGTTCGGCCGTGCGCTGACCGATCGCGGCATCGAATTGCTCTCCACCGGTGGCACCTACCGGTTGCTGAAGGAAAACCGGGTACCGGTCATCGAAGTCAGTGATCACACCGGCTTCCCCGAGATGATGGACGGCCGCGTAAAAACCCTGCACCCGAAAATTCACGGCGGTATTCTTGGTCGCCGCGGCACCGACGACCCGGTCATGGCAGAGCACAGTATCGACCCCATCGACATGGTCATCGTAAACCTCTATCCGTTCGAGGAAGCCGTGGCCAGACCGGACTGCGACCTGGCAACAGCCATCGAGAACATTGATATTGGCGGACCAACCATGGTTCGTGCTGCTGCCAAGAACCACAACGACGTGGCCGTTGTGGTGAATAGCGCTGACTATGGTCGGGTGCTTGAAGAACTCGAAGCCAACGGCGGTCAGCTGACCCAGAAGACCCGTTTTGACCTCGCGGTAACGGCGTTTGAGCACACGGCCGGGTACGATGGTGCCATTGCGAACTACCTCGGTGGCCGCACTGCCGACAACGACAATCCCGACCTGCCCCGTACCTTCAATACCCAGTTCGTGAAAGTGCAGGACATGCGCTATGGCGAGAATCCGCACCAGCGTGCCGCTTTCTACAGCGAGCGCCAGCCCCGGGAAGCCTGTATAGCCACCGCCAGGCAGCTGCAGGGCAAGGAGTTGTCCTACAACAATGTAGCCGACACAGACGCTGCGCTGGAGTGTGTGAAGCCTTTCGCCGACCCGGCCTGCGTTATTGTCAAACACGCCAACCCCTGCGGCGTGGCGATCGGTACGGATATCCGGCAGGCCTATGACCTGGCCTTTGCCACCGATCCAACATCGGCCTTTGGCGGTATCATTGCGTTCAACCGGGAGCTGGATGCACAGACGGCAAAAGCCATCATCGACCGCCAGTTCGTGGAAGTCATCATCGCGCCAGCAATTGCCGCCGATGCCGTGGAACTGTTAGCGGCCAAGAAGAACATCCGCCTGCTGGCCTGTGGCGAGTTTGATGGCGAGCGCGTCAGGTCCATGGACTACAAGCGGGTCACCGGTGGTTTGCTGGTGCAGGACCGTGACCTGGGCATGGTGGCCATGGAAGACGTAAAAGTGGTTACTGAACGCCAGCCCTCCGAGTTGGAACTGAACGACCTGCTGTTTGCCTGGGAAGTGGCCAAGTATGTCAAATCCAATGCCATTGTCTACGCCAGGGCAGGCCGCACCATCGGCGTTGGTGCGGGCCAGATGAGCCGGGTCTACAGCGCAAGAATCGCCGGCATCAAGGCCGCTGATGAAAACCTGGAAGTGAAAGGCTCGGTGATGGCGTCCGATGCCTTCTTCCCGTTCCGGGATGGCATTGATGCCGCCGCCGCGGCAGGCATTACCGCAGTGATTCAGCCCGGTGGCTCGATGCGCGACCAGGAGGTGATCGACGCGGCCAATGAGCATGGTATTGCCATGGTATTCACCGGGATGCGGCATTTCAGGCACTGATGGGGAGAGAGTCATGAACATTCTGGTAATCGGCGCCGGCGGCCGTGAACACGCCCTGGCCTGGAAGGCCGCCCAGTCCCCTGCTGCAGACCGGGTGTTTGTCGCCCCCGGCAACGCCGGCACTGCCGGCGAACCCGGTCTGGAAAACATCAATATTGATGTCATGGACCTCAACGGCCTGGCAGAGTTTGCCGCCGCCAACACGGTGGGCCTGACCATTGTCGGCCCGGAAGCGCCACTGGTAGCCGGCATTGTCGACCGCTTCGAAGCGCGCGGACTACGGGTTTTCGGCCCCAGTGCTGAAGCAGCGCAACTGGAAGGCTCCAAGGCTTTCACCAAGGACTTCCTGGAACGCCACCGGATCCCCACGGCGGCCTACGCCAATTTCACCGATGTCGATCAGGCCCTGGCCTACGTTCGCAAACAGGGTGCGCCTATCGTAGTAAAAGCCGATGGGCTGGCCGCCGGCAAGGGCGTTATTGTGGCGATGACCCTGGCGGAAGCGGAACATGCCATTCGCGACATGCTGGCCGGTAATGCCTTTGGTGACGCTGGCAGCCGCGTGGTGATCGAGGAATTCCTGGAAGGCGAGGAAGCCAGCTTCATTGTCATGGTGGATGGCAAACATGTGCTGCCGATGGCTACGTCCCAGGACCACAAGCGCGTCGGTGACGGCGATACCGGCCCCAATACCGGCGGTATGGGCGCCTACTCTCCGGCTCCGGTGGTCACGCCCGATATCCACCAACGCATCATGGACGAGGTGATCCACCCGACCGTCCGTGGCATGACTGCGGAAGGCCATCCCTACCAGGGCTTTTTATACGCAGGCCTGATGATTGACAAATCCGGTACCCCCAGGGTGATCGAGTTCAACTGCCGCTTCGGTGACCCGGAAACCCAGCCCATCCTGTTGCGCATGAAATCGGACCTGGTCGAGCTCTGTGGTGCGGCCATCGACGGCAAACTCGACCAGTGCCATTCGGACTGGGACGAACGTGCCTCGGTGGGCATTGTCTTGGCCGCCGGGGGATATCCCGGCAGCTACAACAAGGGCGACGTTATTTCCGGGCTGCCGGGAACGGAGGTTGCCGGTGAGAAAATATTCCACGCCGGTACCAGGCTCAATGGCGATCAGGTCATCACCAATGGCGGTCGGGTGCTCTGTGCCACCGCGCTTGGCGACACCGTGACTGAAGCCCAGCAGCGGGCCTACAAGCTCGCCAGGAGCATCCAGTGGCAGGGGGTTTTCTACCGCGGCGATATCGCCTTTCGGGCTATTGCCCGGGAAACCACCTGAGCCGGATGGCTGCGCCCGGCAACCTCCAGAATCCCCGGACAGGCCGGGGATTTTCCCCACCTCAAAACCTGTCCATTACAGCCCATAAACATTGACTATTGACTTTATAGTTAGCACAACGTAGCTTCCCCTTCCGACGTTAATGGTAATGATTATCGTTAAACTTTAGATTACCTAATGAGGATGGAGATCAGCTGTATGTTCAAACGTTCCCCCCTGTCACTGGCCGTGGCCATTTGCCTCGCCCCCGGCGCCAGCTGGGCTGCCAGTGATACCCAATCCCGGGTTCTTGAGCCCATCGAAATTATCGGCGAAGCCTCGGCAGCCCAGACCCTGCCCGGTTCCGGCTATGTGGTCGGCAGCGAACAGATGGAAGTCGAAGTTGTAACGGACATTCACCGGGTATTGAAAACCGTACCGGGCGTCTACGTGAGGGAAGAGGAAGGCCTCGGCCTGCGCCCCAATATCGGTATCCGCGGCGCCACCGCCGAACGCAGCAATAACATTACCCTGATGGAAGACGGTGTGCTGATCGCCCCGGCCCCCTACTCCAACCCGGCTGCCTACTATTTCCCCACCATCAAGCGCATGTCCTCGGTGGAAGTGCTCAAGGGTGCGCCGCTGCTGCGTCACGGCCCCCAGACCACCGGCGGCGTGGTCAACCTGATCTCCACACCCATTCCCGACCAGCGGCAGGGTCAGATCGAAGCTGTAACCAGTGAACGTGGTTCCACCGACGTCCATGTGACCCACGGCGATAAGACCGGCGACTGGAGTTACCTGCTGGAAACGGTCCAGCGTTCCGCCCGGGGCTTCAAGGACATTGACCGTAGCAACCGCGATACCGGTTTTGATATCGAGGACTATGTCGGCAAACTGCGCTGGCAGGGTAATCGCCAGAGTGTGACTGCCAAGCTTCAATACTCTGAGGAAACCTCCAACGCCAGCTACCTTGGCCTGACGGATGCCGACTTTGAACGGGATCCCGACCGGCGCTACGGTCTGTCCAGCATCGACCAGATGAACAACGAACATTACAGCGTCAACCTGACCCACCAGTTCGCCTGGACCGACAGTCTGAGCAGCACCGCGACCCTCTACCACAACTGGTTTGAGCGCAACTGGTTCAAGCTCGACGGCGGCGGCAGCTTTGTCGATGATGCCAATGATGGCGACGCCAATGCCCAGGGCATCCTCGACGGCGCAGTTGATGTCACTGACCTGGACTACAAGAACAATAACCGGGAATACGTCTCCGAAGGTGTGCAGGTCAACTTTGACCTGGACCTCGGCGCCCACCAGCTGGCCTTCGGCACCCGTTACCACGAAGATGAAATGGACCGCTTCCAGCCGGTGGATGTCTACGATCAGGTCAACGGTTCGCTGGTGTTCCAGAATACCGTTGCCCCCACCGGCAGTAACAATCGCTTTGAAACCGGCGAGGCCCTGAGCTTCTGGGTGCTCGACAAGTGGCAGGCCACTGACCGGCTCAACCTCAACTTCGCCCTGCGCTATGAGGATGTCGAAACCAGCCGCACCCAGTACGCCGATGCCACCCGCGCCACGATCGACAGCACCCGCAGCAACGACAGCAGCGAGCTGTTGCCCGGAGCCTCCTTCACCTATGACCTGTCAGCGAGCTGGCAGCTGCTGGGTGGCGCACATCGCGGCTTCTCTCCCCTGGGTGGCGGGGCCAGGGCGAATGAGGACCCGGAAACCAGTAATAACCTTGAGCTCGGTGCCCGCTACTTTGGCGACGCCTTCTTTGCGGAAATGATCGGATTCTACAGCGACTTCTCCAACAAGGCCGAGAACTGCTCCGTGGGCTCTCCATGCAGCAATGGCGCCACTTCAGGCAGCTTTGTAACCGGGGAAGCGGAAATTGCCGGGGTTGAATTCCAGCTGCAGACAGGAACCCGGGCCGGAGCCTTCTACCTGCCGGTCAACCTCACCTACACCTACACCCGGGCTGAAATCAGCGAAGACAATGCCACCTCGGGTCTGGCAAAGGGTGAGCAGCTCAAGGATGTGCCCGAAAACCAGATGAGCCTGCGGGTAGGTCTGGAGCACCAGAACGGCTGGGACAACTACCTGGTGGCCAGCTACCTCGATGAGATGTGCGTCGAGGCGGGCTGCAACAATACGGCCACCAACCTTGATGAGACCGAATCGCTGGTTACTGTCGATTACATCAGCCGGTATGCGCTTACCCGCAATGCGGATGTATTCCTGAAGGTCGACAACCTGTTTGATCAGCAACGGATCGTTTCGCGTCTGCCGGATGGCGCCCGGCCAAATCTGCCGCGCACGGCTTCGTTGGGAGTCAGTGTTGATTTCTGATTGTTGCTCTTAAAACCCTCGACCCGGTCCTTGACCGGGTCTTTTTTTGGGGTAGTGTTAGCGACTCGGCAAACAGACGTTTGAAACCATTCTGCCAGGAGCGCTTCCCCATGAAACCCCGCACCACCCTTGTCGTGATCATACTCCTGATCGCCACAATGCTGCTTGGCGCCTGTTCCCGCCAGACCCTGTATGAAAATGCCATCAACTGGGAGCGCTCTGCGGCGGGGCTCACCGAATCGACCGTTCAGGTAGACGACATGACCATTGCCTACCTGAGCAATGCCAGCCCGGTAGCCGGTGAATCCATCGTCATGGTGCACGGCTTTGGCGCCAACAAGGACAGCTGGACCCGCCTGGCGGCCGAACTCACGGACGAATACAACATCTATGCCGTCGACCTGCCCGGCCATGGCGACAGCAGCAAGGCGCTGGACCTGGGCTACCGCTTTGAAGACCAGGTCTCACACCTGGCAAAAATTCTCAAAGCTCTGAGTCTTGACCAGGCCCATATGATGGGCAATTCCATGGGTGGGGCTATTACCGCACTTTACGCCGCCACCTACCCGGACCAGATCCGCTCGGCGGTGCTGTTTGATCCGGCCGGCATTCTGGAATATGAAGGCGAACTGGTGGAGCAGGTCGCAGAAGGCGACAACCCATTGATTCCGAAAAAAGAAGGCGACTTTGAGCGGCTCATGGATTTGGTCATGGAAAAGAAGCCCTTTGCGCCCTGGCCGATCTACGAGGTCATGGAAGAAAAAGCCATCGCCAACCGCGAAATAAACGAGGTGATTTTTGCGGCCATTCGCGACAGTGGATATGGGCCGGATTTCCGCCAGGCAATTACCCGCATCGAAGCGCCCGTTCTGGTTGTCTGGGGCCTGGAAGACCGGGTGATCAACCATCGCAATGCCGACGTGTTCGTCGACCGGATTCCTGATGCCCGCAAGGTTCTGCTTGAAGGTGTTGGCCACGTGCCAATGGTAGAGGTGCCGGAAGAGTCTGCCCAACTGGTCCGTGAATTTCTGGCGGAAACACGGTAGCCTTACCGGGGTCGGCTCACTCATCGTGAAGTAACTCATGCCTGAAGCTATCTGGATATCATTTGCTTTCGGCCTTGGCCTTCTGGTCAAGACCGTCGGGTTACCGCCACTGGTTGGCTATCTTGCCGCCGGTTTCGCCCTCAGCGGCATTTCCGCCGCCACCGACATCACCATAGAAGCCACCGATGTGCTCCAGCATATTGCCCACCTGGGCGTGCTGTTGCTGCTCTTTACGGTTGGCCTCAAGCTGAAACTACGCTCCCTTGTAAGCCGCGAAGTCATCGGCGGAAGCCTTCTGCATTTCGCCATTACCTGCGCGGTTTTCACCCCCGGCCTTTATCTGCTGATGGAACTGGAGTGGCAAACCGCCTTCCTCCTAGCCATCGCCCTTTCCTTCTCCAGCACGGTGCTGGCAGCCAAAGTGCTGGAAACCAAGCGCGAATTGCGGGCGTTCCATGGCCGCGTCGCCATTGGCATCCTGATCGTGCAGGATCTGATTGCCCTGGTGGTAATGAGTCTGGCGGCCGGACAGAGCCCATCACAATGGGCATTAATCGTGTTCGGCCTGCCACTTTTACGGCCTCTGCTCTACAAACTGCTGGATGCCAGCGGGCACGACGAACTGCTGGTTCTTTTGGGACTGCTGCTGGCGCTGGTGGTTGGCGGGCTGGGCTTCGAGGCGGTCGGTCTCAGCTCCGAGCTGGGCGCCCTGGTATTCGGTGCCATGCTGGCCAACCACCCCCGGTCTCAGGAGCTGGCAAGGTCCCTCTGGAGCGTGAAAGAGATTTTTCTGGTGGGCTTCTTCCTGCAGATCGGTATCGGCGGGCTGCCGGCTGGTGACGCCTTGATATTTGCTGTCATTGCCGCACTGGTACTGCCGCTGAAAGGGATCCTGTTTTTTTTCCTGCTTTTGCTGTTCCGGCTCCGCGCCCGCAGTGGTTTCCTCAGCGCCCTGACGCTGACCAACTACAGTGAATTCGGCCTGATTGTGGCCAGTGTTGCGCTTCCCGAATGGCTGATTCCACTGGCAATTACAGTGTCACTGTCATTCGTGATCTCCGCCCCTCTCAATCGCCTTTCCCACTCCCTTTATGAGCGGGTTTCCCGCCCGCTGGTGCGGTTTGAAAGCGACACCCACCACCCGGATGAACAGCCGATTTCCCTGGGTGATACCAGGGTGCTGGTTATGGGGATGGGCCGGACCGGCACCGCCGCCTACGACTGGCTGTATGAATCCGAGCCGCACCTTATCGGGCTGGACTCCGACCCGACGAAAGCCCGGACCCATCAGAAAGCAGGCCGTAATGTGGTTTTTGCCGATGCCGAGGATAACACCTTCTGGCAGGGGCTGGAGATGCCGAAACTGGAGGCGGTCATCCTTGCCATGAGCGACATCGAGGGCACGCTGATCGCAGCCCGCATGCTGCGTCGCAAGGGCTTCACTGGCTACATCGTGGCCCACACCATGTACGAGGATGAAGCCAGGAAAATCCGCAAGGCAGGTGCCGACGAGGCTTACCTGACCATGAGCGAGACCGGCGTGGCGCTGGCCAGCCATATCCGGGACACCCGGTCACCAACGCTAGGCACGATTTAATGTACCAGCCCGGGGGTTCCAGAGCAGACACCATGACCCAGATGACTTCACTGCATGAGGAGCGTCTGGATTTCGTATTCACAACCATCAGGGCCACCGGTGCCCGTACAGTACTGGATCTTGGCTGCGGCTCTGGTTCCCTGTTGTACCGGTTACTGGCGGATGACCAGTTTGAGCGGGTGACCGGCCTGGAAGACTCCGGCGTTTCGCTGAGGCAGGCCCGCTCTGTCCTGGAGAAATTCCTGAATGAAGACCCGTGCCGGATACAGCTTGTCCACGGCTCCTACGCCGAGCGCAACCCCGCACTGACCGGCTTCGAGGCGGCGGCAATGGTGGAAACAATCGAGCATGTTCGACCGGAGCAGCTGTCGAAGGTTGAGCTGGCGGTATTTGCCGGATTCCGACCCGGCTGTCTGTTCATGACCACGCCGAACAGGGAGTACAACCCCCTGTTTGACCTCGCGCCAGGTGAGTTCCGCGAGGAAGACCACAAGTTTGAGTGGGACCGGATCAAGTTCCAGCGCTGGGCGCGCGGCGTGGCTGATCGCAATGGCTACGAGGTTCGTTTCGGCGGTATCGGGGAGTTTGTCCCCGATGTCGGCCACCCCTCCCAGACTGCTTTTTTCACCCGCAAAGACTGATCAGCGGATGCGACGCCAGGCACTGAGCTCGGCAATCGTGTGCTGGTATTTACGCCGGGTCTCCCGGATCACAAAAGGCACGTCCTGGGGTTTCAGAATTTCCTCAAAATGATCAGCCAGAATCTCCCGCATGCCATCCAGCACGGTTTTTGGCTGCCCGTTAAGTTCAAACCCGCCAATCCAGTTGGCCCGTGGCGTGAACTCCTCCAGCAGGGTGTAGGGCGAACTGATCACCAGGGTGCCGTTCGCTGACAGGCGACTGTGAATACCCTTCAGAAAGGCAGCCGGATCCTCCAGGCGATCAATCAGGTTTCCCGCAAAGATCAGATCGTAGTCCCGATGTTCCTCGGCAAGATTGCAGGCGTCACCGGTGGCGAAAGCAACCTTGTGGGCAGCGCGGGACAGATCCAGTTCCGCCGTGGTGACCGTGACGCGCTCACCCAGCTGGCCTTCATCCCGCCGGAAAAAATCGATGGCGCCATCTTTTTGCAAAGTGGCGGCGGCGTCTACAAATCGCGCAGACAGATCCACCCCGACGACTTCATCAAAAACCCGGCCCAGTTCGAACGCCGCCCGGCCGACCGCGCATCCGAGATCCAGGGCCTTGCCCTTGTCATGTCCGGCCATCAGTTGCTGACAGATCCGCGCGCAGCGCGCCGGATAGTTACCAACGCCAAAGTGACTCTCGCCAAAATGGAAATCCAGATACTGGCTCAGCAGCTCATCGGTTTCATAAACATTCATGGTATGTCCTCAGGTATCAGATAATGCACAGGAACGAAAACCGGTGAACACATCGTTGCGCTGGGCGAGGTAGGCCTGTCGATAGGTACCGCGGATCAGGTTAGAAGACGTTGCACAGCCGCCACCCCTGGTGACTTTGTGGTCACCGAACTGAAGGGTCGACATGAACGGGTAGACGTCAATCTTGAAGCCGTCGTAGGGGAAGAACTGGCTGCTGGTCCATTCCCAGACGCTGCCGATCATCTGGCGACAGCCAAAGGCGCTGTCACCTTCCGGGTAATCAGTGACCGGGTTCTGGGCCAGGTTTCTGCCACCAAGGTCAGCCCGCTCAGGGGTCGCCGGATCATTGCCCCAGGGGAAACGGCGGAATGGCTCACCCGGCCGGTTACCGAGAGCCGCCACCTCCCATTCATACTCGGTAGGCAGTCTGCGACCCGCCCAGTTGCACCAGGCTTCTGCTTCCCAGTAGGTGATGTGAACCACCGGCGCATCCGGGTTCACCGGTTGCCATCGGTCAAACAGCCGCTCCTGCCACTGGCCATTGTGCAGCCGCCAGTACAGCGGATGCTTCGGGGCCCGGATCACCGGCCCGGTCTCGCCCTGGGCAAGGGCAATATCCGTTTCGGTCTGCAGCCATTTGCGGCCACCAAAGGACCAGAGCGCCGGGCGCTCATAACCGCCATCGTCGACAAACGCCATAAACTCCCGGTTACTCACCGGCAGCCTGGAGATGGCAAAAGCAGGAAGCTCGATTTCGAACCGCGGCTTTTCGTTGTCAAAGGCAAAGTCTTCATGGGCGAAGGCCTCTGACTCTCCGGGCATTCCGATCAGCCA
>NZ_DATFKH010000094.1:0-1503 GCF_035268745.1 Marinobacter sp. | reverse complement strand
CATTTCATGGGCACGCTTTACTTCGACTAACGGTACCCTTGCGCCGATGACTGGTTCTATTTGCCGCGAAGCAAGCATGCTGATGAGCTCTCCAAGAGTTTCACGGTACCAACCATTATCTTTCTTTACTTCGCCGGGGGTAGCGCAGAGGGATACCCTTTTTCCGTCTGGCCAGCAATTGAGCGCAACCATTTGAAGTACGCCGAATGCCATTGTTGTCAGGCCGCCGAAGCTGTCTCCGGCAAAACCATAACTCACTAGTCGGCCACCTTTTCTTACCGCTTTATACGAGCGCCGCAGGTTCGGCCCGCCAATTGGATCGAATGCGGCATCGACGCCATCCGGAACTTCATTCCGAATGTATTCCAGGAAATCCCGGCTCTTGTAGTCTATTGGGATGCCGCCGTAGTCGCGGACAGTCGGATGCTTAGTGGCAGAGGCAGTGCCGTACATTTTCAAGTCCAGCAATGTGCCCAATTGAAGAAGTGCAGTACCAACACCGCCGGCAGCGGCATGAATAAGCACTGTTTCGCCGCTTCTTACCTGAGCCTTCTTATGCAGAATACAGTGCGCTGTCAGATAGTTCAGAAGCAGGCTTACAACTTCCACCGGGTCCAATTCTTCAGGAACAGGCAATAAAAGCTCTGGAGGCACACATACATACTCTGAGTAACAACCGAATTCTGGATTGAGCGCAGCCACATACTGACCTTTTTCAAGGCCGGCAGCGTCCGAACCAAAGGCGTCAATGACTCCGACGAAATCATAACCGGGGGTGAACGGTACTTTCGGTGCCAGAGGATAACCTCCGTGCTGCGCCATGATGTCGGCGTAGCCAACACCTGCGGCAAGAACCTTGACTCTGACTTGTCCTGGCCTTGGCTCGGGAATCGCTTCTTCGACGGTTTTGAGAACGTCCACGCTGCCGTGATCGGCGACGACGATCCGCTTGTAATCACTCATAGAAGTAGCCGAGCTCAGAAGGTTTGAAGGGTGCCCAACGCCGCTCAGCACGCGCCGAATTGAAATGGGCCATCAGCAGACTATCGCCGAATAGTGGCTGCCGCAATCCTCGGCGGCTGATCCATACACGCAGCCGGTCTCGCTCAATTTGCGTAATATTTTCCACTTCGAGTCGAAAAGCGACGCTAGCTTACTACCCGAGAGCGAGCATCCGGAGTTCGCCGCGGAATGGTCGCTTTGCGGCCAGGAGCAGTCGTACAGAATTAGTGCTTCTTCTTCTTTTTCTTCCGGGGCCTCGGCGAAGGTAGCTCCGCCGCGGTCACCCTCAGCAACTTCGTCAACCAATCGCGGTCCTCAATTTGATCGTCAATCAGAAATGAGTTCTTTGCCCCTGGGTAGGCTGGTGCTTCAACGACATTACCAATGAACTCCCTGCCCGCTCTGGTGGGTTTGACGAATAACTGGTCGTCGCAGATAAGCGCTACGACTTTGCCGTCCAGGTAAAGTGTGCAACCACCAAACATCATCCGGTGCGTCAGA
>NZ_DATFKH010000093.1:0-4943 GCF_035268745.1 Marinobacter sp. | reverse complement strand
CAAGCTAATTTTCTGGTCGTCAGAGCGGGAGACCCTACGAGGGATGATTTCAAAGAGCAGTATCAGACTCGCTCAGCCGACCTGTTATTTTTCAACAGTGAAGGCGAGCTAGTCGATCGGCAGGTGGCCCTATTTGATGCTGAGGCGTTAATTGAAAAAGTCACAGACTGATCATGCGTGAAGACATAAGAGAGATGCCGGACACCCATCTACAGCGTCTCCCTGATACTCGATAAAAACACCATGCGCCAAGTATTTTCTAGTTAGGCGTAAAACGGAAGCTGATATATGAAAAATACTTCAACCAACTACATGGGTGCAGGCATTGCGATAGGAATTGGCGTCGGTGTTGCCATAGGGGCCGCAATGGACAACATAGGCGCTGGAATTGCCATTGGAATAGCGGTGGGTGTGGGTATCGGCACTGCCATGTCGGCACCGAAGTCAAATGACGCTGGCAAGGATGAAGAAGAGTCCTGATCGTCATTGTGCTGAGGCGCCTGACTTGGCGCTCAAGCCCGCCACTTCCTTCCCTCGGACCGCCAGGACGCTAGGCGCCCGGCGGCCGCTTAGCTAGGCATTAGGTAGCCTATGGATTCTTCGTTCGAACACCTAAGCGTATTCGCGGAAGTCGCGGCGGCGCTTGTTGGCTTCATTGCAATATTTCTTGTCCTCGTTCGACGCGAGGAGAAATTTCCAGCGGAGGATGCAATAAGAATACGAGTGATGGTGCTGGTCGGATTCGCGGGGATCTCCATGTCCCTATTGCCCATAGCTATCGCTGAAACCAACTTGGATATTGTACAGGTATGGGTCATTAGTAGTGCCGCATTCATTGTCATGATTGGCAGCATAGCGGCGTACACTGCGGTCCGGCATTTTCAGTTGCCGGATACGGCTAGAAAAAATATCCCTTGGAACAATTTGCTCATTGGTTGGAGCTGCGCCGTGGCGGCATCGGGCCTTTTAGCTTCGAATATCTTGCAAATGCCTATTTTCGGTTATTCGTTCTCATATACTGCTTCATTGCTTCTCGTGCTTGCTGTTGGCGCTACAAACTTTTACATAATTGCAATCCAGAAACTATTGGAGCTATGAGGTTTCTGCTCGCCGAAAATTGGAGCCGGTTGGGGATCAATGAGAGCCGATACCGCCGGCCATTTAACAAGTCGTTGGAGCCGGACGCTTGACCGCAGCTACCGCTTCGGTCGGCCGCCCTCAAGTGCCTCTCAACTCGGCGACGTTTTTCTCACGGAGCAATAAATATTGAATAAATCCGAAGAGTTTTGGGATAAAGCTTCAAAGAATTACGACAAAACAGAAGAACGTTTTGAATACATCCATAAAAAGGCCAGGGAAAACACTAGAAAATATCTCAAAGAAAGCCAAATCGTGTTGGATTACGGATGCGGTACTGGCACTGCATCCTGCGAGTTCGCCAGTCTGGTGGAAGAGATTTATGGTATCGATATCTCATCTGAGATGATTCGGATAGCGAAAGATAAATTAGCTGCTAGTGAAGTTGATAACGTAAATTTCGAGAAGGCGGATATTTTCGATAGTAAATATCAAAATGAGTCGTTTGACGTAATTCTGGCCTTTAACATGTTGCATACCGTACCCAATCCACAGAGTGTTGTGCAACGAGTTAATGACCTGTTAAAACATGATGGCCTATTTATTTCTACAACGCCTTGTCTAGGGCAAAAGATGTCATTTTTGGTTAACCTCCAGATACAGTTTGTTCGGGTATTGTGTAAATTAGGAGTAATTCCTATTCCTATCAGAAGGATAAAAAGCACAGACATAGACGAATTACTAGCAATCGGGAAGTTTCAGACAATTGAGTCTGAAAAAATATTCAAAGGAGCATCTAGTTATTTTGTTACAGCAAAAAAGGCACCCAAAACATAACAATCGCATGCAGTCGGAGGCATGGCTGCTCGCTACGCACACATCCATGCCCGGCTGATGCGGGGCGTCATGTGCCTGAGAGAGTTATCGCGTGAACTTGCAGATTATCGGTGGGTATGCTGAACTTTCAGGTATATGTGCGACATGAAACGAAAAATCGCCATTGGAATCTGCGTTGTCCTTCTCGCGTCGGGTATTCTTGGGGTCAGGTCTTGATTCATGCATGGAGGCGGAGAGCGGCTGGTAATGGTCCTGGTGACGTCGTCAGGAAGTCGCCCCGGTCGGCATGGCAAGGCGGCGGCTGTTCTTGAGTTTCTCGAGAAACGGCCTGCGCTCGGCCAGCACAGCCATGCTGCCTTCGAAGGTCTGTACCGACTTGATCGACAGGAAGGCAAGCCGACGGTTGAGCAGGGAATAACTGGCCGCGAGATTGAAGTAGTTGTAGTAGAGGATCAGCGTCTGAATTCCGTCCGTAGGCCGTTTTTCCAGGCCCAGCTTCGCGGCGCTTCTTTCGTTCAGGATATAGCTCGTCGTTCGAACCTTAAGATCGCGCCGGTCAGCTCGCTTGTGCTCATCGATCAGGTTGATCATGCCCTCGATCATCCCGGCCATCGCCAGGCGTTTTCGCTCGCTTGCCGACATGTCCTTTCTAAACAGAAACCAGAAATCGAACAGCGTTCCGGCGTGCAATACCAGGGTCGAATTCCGCTCGGCCTCGCCGAGCAGGAACGGGGAGTAGTAGCGCAGCTTGCCGGACCTGACCATGGCTGGAACGTCCAGGAACGGGGCGATGATGCTCAACACGAGGGCGAACACGAGGAAGATCAGCGGCAGCAGACCGGCCAGGTAAAGCAGGGCGCTGACGGCGCCGATGAACAACAGCGAAACCGATACGAGCCTCGCCTGAAAACGCTTCTGTTCCGCATGCGATTTCAGGAAAAACGGATGCTGGTGCGTCATGTCTTGTGCCCGAGGTCCCCTGGGCGACCGATGCGATTTTGCCAACGGTATCACCCGCATGACCGCCATGCACGGTCACTTTTGAGTCACCAATTTGCTCATGCCGCGCCCAAGTTCTTCGAAGGCAGCATCATATCCTTGCCGTGCATCATCCGGCTGGCTGCAATCGGCTTTCGGAATCGCTGCATAGCCGATTGCTGCGTCAACTGTTCTTTAAATGCACATACGCTATACTGATACCGCATTATGCGTATCTAAACCGCAACTCAGGGTTTCATGGCTGAACTAACTTCCAATTGCCGATGTGCTGACGAGAACCTCCTGGCCAGTAGCGGCTCGCTCAGTCCCTCCGCAAGGGAATGTCTATTGATAATACTGCTTGCATTGATGGCATTTGGCGTCCCAAGCCTGTCAGGATCTGCACAGTCGCAAGGCGGCGATTTCGTTCTCGAAAAATCCACCATAGACGCGGGCGGGCGAATCTCCAGCGGAGGAGTCTTCGAAGTCATCGGCACGATTGCTCAGCCGGAAGCTCGCATTGAACCCGCAAGCGGCGCAACCTTTCAGGTCTACGGAGGGTTCTGGCCCAGAAATGATGAAGGGTTCCTGTTCGTCGATGGATACGAGGGATAACCCCATGAAGCGCATTTCATACCTCCTTGTTTTAACCGTTTTCCTTTATTCGGGATCAGCGCACGGTGTTGGAACCGAATTTACGTACCAGGGCCAGCTCTCGGTGAGTGGTTCGCCGGCCGACGGTCCCTACGATTTCGAGTTTCGATTGTTCGACACCGTAGCGGGCGGTTCACCCATCGGCGGCATTGCGTTGAGCGTCGATGATCTGGAGGTGAGCGAGGGTGTTTTTACCGTCAGTTTGGATTTTGGTCTATCACCCTTTGACGGCAGTGATCTCTGGCTGGATTTGCGTGTTCGCGAAGGCGCTAGCACCAATGCGCTGACAGAGCTCGCCCCAAGGCAAAAACTGACTGCGGTGCCGTATGCTGTTCATTCAGAATTCGTGGCCGCCGGAACCGTCGGTCAAGCTGAAATCAATCCCTCCGAAGTCCAGCGCCGGGTATCTGAGAGCTGCAACGTCGGCGATGCAATCCGGTCGATCCAATCCGATGGCACGGTCATTTGTGAGCCAGTAGGGTCCGATACCGAGCCCGCTGGAGTAACCAGCAGTGCGTTCTTCACGCAAACGTCATTGGACAGCTCAGTTACGAATTTGGGCTCTCAAACGATTACCGCGCCAGATGACGGCGTCATCGTCGCGATCGGCAAAGGGACCTTCAATCTGTCGCACAGTTTTGCCGTTCCGGGCCCGAGAGTCTTGTTTTCGGTTTCTCGAAACCTCGGTTTTCACAGCGTCAGCCCAACTCAGGTCGCTGCCAATGACGACTTCAATAATCTCGATCTTGCGGCGACAGCGATTTCCGCATTTTCTGTGACGGCGGGAGAGCATGAAATCTACTTGATGGGGAGCGAAACCACAGGCAATGGCAACGCAAATGCCAAAGACCTGTCGCTGATCTTGATGTATTTCCCCGCCGAATATGGACCAAATCCTTTCTAGGGAACCTCTGAACAACTGTCGGGAAGAGCTTGTTCGAGTCCATTCAATGAGACAGACCAGACACCTAAGAGAGATGCCGGGAGATGCCGGACACCCATGCACAGCGTCTCCCCTGATAAGACACTGACACTGACAACCCGGACACCCATCGAATAAGAAGCGTCGTGAATTTGACTGGCGGTGCTCAGCTCACGGGCGAAGACCGACAAGAGATATCGCTTTTCGGGCGATCTTCTGGTCAATCTCGGCAAAAATCACAAATCGCAGGCATGCGGAACCTGGCCTTTCGACCACTTGAGCAGAGATCTGAAACACGGTTCTAGCCTGGGCTGAACAGCTGCGCGGCGGCCGTCTGGCCCTTGAGGAAGGACTTTCCAAAACGCTCGGCCAGGTCTCGCATTTTTTCAAGCGGCCCGATGAAGTTGCCGAACCGGGTTTTCTGGCTTCGGTTGATGAATTTGACATACGACGCCGGGTCGATTTTCAGCCGCTC
>NZ_DATFKH010000092.1:0-1164 GCF_035268745.1 Marinobacter sp. | reverse complement strand
AAATAACTGAAGAAGCCCCCGGAAAATCGGATATGCGCCACGGCCGGAAGTTATATTATCAACTATACCGCGCTGGATATCGAAAAATACACATGTTTGCTGAACCAATCCTGCTTCCAAACCTTTCAGTGGAAGAACGTCAGGCGCTATATGCGATTTGGTTTCATCACCGCCTTCAGCCTTGGTTAGACGCGCTGGACGACGGACATCCGAAAGCAAGCGAATACATCGCTAAGCTAAGTGTTTCACTTGAGGAATATGAGCTTGACATGGAAGATCCGTCGTTTTTTTTCCTAGCGCTTGGCATTGGAGCCGTGGCTGAAGTGTGACCTCCGGTCTAAACCGGGGGGGCGGAGGTCAGCTCCAAGCGGGCGGTAGGCCTTTTGCTTGCCGAGGGTAGTTTGGATGAATGATGCAAGGGTAATCCTCCCGAAAATTGGTGTTGCTCAGAAGTGGAAAATTTTCATAATGGCACGACAGGAGATTCCACATGCGAAAATCACGATTCAGCGACCGCCAGATTCTGGGCATTCTCAACCAGGCCGAAGCCGGGACGTCGGTTCCAGACCTTTGCCGCGAGCACGGCATCAGCAGCGCGACGTTTTACAAGTGGCGGGCCAAGTTTGGCGGCATGGATGCCTCGCTGATGGCCCGGCTCAAGGAGCTTGAGGCCGAGAATCGGCGGCTGAAGAAAATGTACGCCGAGGAGCGTATTAAGGCCGAGATCCGCCAGGAGGTGATCGAGGGAAAGCTCTAAGGCCATCTCGTCGCCGGGAGATGGCCAAAGAGGCAGTCGAGACTCGGGCGATCAGCGTCCGGCTGGCCTGCGAGGCGCTTTTCATCAGCCAGAACTGCTATCGGTATCAGCCGAAGCTGTCGGACGAGAACGCCGAGATTGCCGATTGGCTGATCCGCCTGACCCACAACCAGAAGAACTGGGGGTTTGGGCTGTGCTTTCTGTTTCTGCGCAACGTCAAGGGCTTCCAATGGAATCACAAGCGGGTCTATCGGATCTACCGGGCGTTGGAGCTGAACCTGCGGATCAAGCCGAAGAAGCGCATCGTTCGACAAGTGCCGGAGCCGCTGGCGGTGCCGGCGGCGGTCAACGAAGTCTGGTCGATGGACTTCATGCACGACAGCCTGCAATGCGGTCGTGCGTTCCGG
>NZ_DATFKH010000091.1:0-2390 GCF_035268745.1 Marinobacter sp. | reverse complement strand
CAATGAAAGTACTCGTTGTCGATGACCACCCCGCCTTTATCTCTGCCATGGAATCACTGATTAAAGGCATGCACCTGGGTGTTGATATTCACACGGCCACTTCTGCCGAGGCGGCACTGCGCCAGATCGACTACCACCCCTATTACCAGTTCATCCTGCTTGATCTCTCCATGACGGGCCTCGACGGTCTCGCTTTTTTACGGGCGATACAACAGCGCAGGCTGGCGCTGCCCGTGATTATCATCTCCTCGAGCGCAGAGCCGGAAACCATCCATGCCTGCATCAACGCCGGCGCCGTGGGTTATATCCCCAAGTCCTACGATCTGGCGAAGATGGCGGAGGCCATCAAGAGCATCCTCGGCGGGGAAATCTACCTGCCGGAAGAATGCACCCAGACGACGATACCGACAGACGATGCTGTCATCAGACAACGCTGCGAACAGATTGGCATTACCGACAAGACCTACCAGGTACTGATATGGCTTTCCAGAAGCAAAACCAACAAGGAGATCGCCACAGAACTGAACGTCTCGGTACATACTGTCAAAGCGCACCTGGCGAAACTGTTTGAGCGCCTGCAAACCAGCAATCGCATGGACACGGTGATGGAAGCGATCCGCCTGGGCCTGGTCAGGGACTCATCAAAGCCTTCAGTCGATCATTAACTTGTGCAGGGTGCTGCGCAAGGTGATTGGCGCGACCGGTTTTCTCAGTACCGGGTAATCACAATCGTGGGAATTGATTACATCACCAGGATCAACATCACCGGTGATAACGACGGCCCTGCTTTTTTTATTTCCGTTTTTGCTGTTCTGTTCATGCAATGTCTTGATGACATCCAGACCCGTGCGGCCATCGCCAAGCTGGTAATCCGCGATAATAATGTCGATGTCTTCGTCGGCCGCTTCCGCCACAGCAGCTTCATAACTCGGCGCGGTTATTACCGCGCACTGCCAGCTACTCAACAGTCTGCGAGTGGCACTCAGCACATCCTGATCGTCATCGACCACCAGTACCACTGCACCCTGCAGATGATAACCACGTTCCTCGGGACTGAGAGGGTTACCGCTTTGCTGTGGAACCGGTCTGCCTGCTGCTACGGTAAACCTGAAACAGCTGCCAATACCGGGCCGTGAGTGAATGGTCAATTGCAGCCCGAGCAGGTGGTCCAGCCGTTGCACAATGGCAAGTCCCAGGCCAATGCCCCCGCAGCGATTACGGCCGGATTTATCCAGCTGTACGAACTTGTTGAAGATGTCCTGCTGTTGCTCGACAGGTATACCCGGGCCATCATCCCATACTTCAATACGCCATTGATCACCTCGTTTGCGCGCCGTTACCAGCACCCCTGCCTTGCCAGTCTGTTTCACCGCGTTGTCCACCAGGTTGGCAAGTACCCGGTAGAGCAGCGCCGGATCCGAGTAGAGCCAGGCATGGGTGATTCTGATACGCAACCGGACACCATGTTCATTGGCCTGGGAGATAAACTCGGTTTCCAGGCGCTTGAACAGCTGCGCCGCTGGAAAGTGGGAAAAGCGGGGCTTCAGATTGCCGGAGTCCAGGTGGGAGATATCAAGCAACGCATTGAGGATTTCGCTCAGGGCGAAATGTGAATTGCTTATTTGTGACAGAATTTCGTCTGACTGCTCGCTCCTCAGCAAATCCTTCAACATGCCTATCTGCAGGCTCATGGCATGCAGGGGCTGGCGCAGGTCATGACTTGCGGCGGCAAGAAAATCCGTTTTGGTACGGTTTGCGGTTTCAGCGGTTTCACGGGCAGCGCTGGCCAGTGCCTCGCTCGCCCGTAGTTCCCGGGTTCTGAATTCAACGGTTTTTCGCAGCTGCCGGTTCCAGATCAGGGTGGTACCGAATCCGACAAGAATCAGTATGCCGGCAAAACTGATCATCTGTTCTTTTGTCGGACTCCATTGCCTGGGCTTCAAACCGATCCACTTGCGATAAATCGCCTGCCGTTCCTCATTGCTGATGGAGTCGATACTCCGCTGCAGCAGATCCCGCAACACCGGCCAGTCGTTTCTGGAGGCGATGCCGATGTTGTAGACAAACCCGGTCTCGCCCGCCACGCGGAGATTCTGGATGGCCAGCTTCTCGATGTAGTAAGAGGCAGTCGCCACATTGGCAATAAAGGCATCTATCTCGCCGTAGGAAACCGCATACAGACCGCTTTCCATATCCGCGACCGGCAGCAGATCCAGTTCGGGATGCGTTCGTTCCAGGTATTCGTGGGATGCATAATCCTTGACCACGGCAACCTTTTTCCCGCTCAGGTCGGACAGATCCGACACCCCCCGGGTGTTTTCATTAATGATGATGGAGGCAGGCAATTCCAGATAGGGCGTGGTAAAGCTCATGTATTTTTCGCGGTCCGG
>NZ_DATFKH010000090.1:0-48015 GCF_035268745.1 Marinobacter sp. | reverse complement strand
TTTTCTTTGGGCACTTTGGCGTCCTGGAATACCAGTTCACAGGTGTTGGAACCGCGCATGCCGAGCTTGTCCAGCTTCTGGGCCTGGGTGAATCCCGGGGTGTCCCGTTCGACAATAAAGGCAGTGATGCCACGGTGGCCGGCGGCCGGGTCGGTTTTGGCGTAGATGACGTAAACGTGGGCGTCGGGGCCATTGGTGATCCACATTTTGGCGCCGTTGAGCAGGTAGTGGTCGCCCGCGTCTTTGGCGCTGAGTTTCATCGAGATGACGTCGGAACCGGCGTTGGGTTCAGACATGGCCAGGGCACCGATGTGTTCACCACTGATCAGTTTGGGCAGATACTTTTCTTTTTGTTCGTCAGAACCGTTGCGGTTGATCTGGTTGACACACAGGTTGGAGTGCGCACCGTAAGACAGGCCAACGGATGCGGAGGCACGGCTGATTTCTTCCATGGCGACCACATGCGCCAGATAGCCCATTTCGGAGCCGCCATAGGCTTCATCAGCGGTAATGCCCAGCAGGCCCATATCACCGAACTTTTTCCAGAGGTCGTTGGGGAACAGATTTTCCCGGTCAATGGCTTCGGCACGGGGTGCGATTTCACCGGCGGCGAAGCCGTTGATCTGCTCGCGAAGCATATCCACCGTCTCGCCGAGGCCGAAATTGAACTCTGAGTATTGTGCTTTCATTGTTGGCTACCTTTTGTTCTCTAACTTGGAGTTGGCCGCGGGCTCCGCAAGCGGAAACCGATATCCGCTCGCTTCGGTGTCCGCCACTACTTCTGTTCCAGTACTTCAGGCTCTGCCTTCTCAGCCTTCGCCTGTTTACGCGTTTTTTTCTGAAGCTCGGCGAGCGCTTCCCGGCACCGGGCTTCTGCCGTGTCCATTTCCATTTCTGCCTGAGCAATGTCGTTTTTCTGCTGCTCGAGCTGTGCCCGCTTGTTGGCCAGCGTTTCCAGCATCAACAGCAGCTGCTTTTCGTTACCGCTGGGGGTTTCGTCCCACAGATCGAACAGCTCCTTGGTTTCCGCCAGGGAAAAACCCATGCGCTTGCCCCGCAGGATCAGCTTCAGGCGTACCCGGTCTTTGGAACTGAAGATCCGGGTCTGGCCCCGCCTCGTGGGGTGGAGCAGGCCCTGGTCTTCGTAAAAACGCACACTTCGGGTAGTGACATCGAACTCTTTGGCGAGCTCACTGATGCTGTAGGTTTTTTTGGTGTTCATGGCTTGCTCCCGTTTTAGCCTTAGGTTAGATAAAGTTTACGTTAACGTAAAGGTATTTTTACAAAACCACTGCGTTTTAAAACGGACCTCCGGCGCGGCTATCCAGTCAGGTATCAACTGCCAGGCGTGGGTTCCTGGGGTAATAACGCTCAGGCACTCGCTCAATGTGGCTAAACAGGCGGGTATCCTTGTAGGGCATTTTCATGAAGCCGGAAACACCCAGTCCTTCGATCTGACTCACGGCGGCAAGAATCTCTCCCAGCCGCCGGGAGAATTCCTCCTCCCGGGCCGGGTCCAGCAGGTGATAGTGACTGTGGATCTTGAGATGGGTGGGCAGGGCTTCAAAGATGATCATGCCGGTGTGGTGGATGCCGTTCAGGGCTTCGAGGGAGCGGATAATGGTGTCGGGCAACACCAGGAACTCCTCCGGGTCCGGCCCGTCCTCGAAGTAGGAGTGTACCCGGGTACGGTCTTCCACTTCCGGCGCTGCACTCACCTGGTAGGGCAGGTGCATGTCCGGTGACACCAGGAAAGGCTGGTCCGGGCTGGCGCGGTCAATGTGCAGGGTGTCCCGGGCGTTGAACAGGCAGCTCTTGAAGATACCCTGGCGGTAAATCGCCCGGGCCAGGTTCACCATGTTGTTCACGGCCGTGACGAAAGCATTCCGAAGCTCCGGGTCGTGCAGGTTAAGGGATGTGTCTATGTAGACACCGTCGGTCTCCCAGCGTACCGCCAGGCCGCCAGCCACGGGATATTTGCCGAGCCGGCTTACCGCCGCAAGGAAAGCTTTCTCGGTTTCGCCCATGCCTTGCATGAAGTTCTTGTAGTAGCGGTCGAGCTGGACATCGTTGACGTCATTGAGAGTCTCGCGGGCATCTTCCTGGCGCAGGAATGACTTACGGGAGCTGTAAACCACGGTATCTGTTTCCCGTTCGGAGGGTCGCAGCCACACCGGCACCAGGGGGACGGGGGCGGGTTCAGGCAGGTCGACCATCACGGTCCGCGCCATCCGTGGCATCTCCTGCAGGTAATAGTCCCCCGCCCGCCGGCGGGTCCCGGGATCCGGATCCAGCATGCCTTCCAGCATGCGGGCAACTTCCATGGGCAGGCCCAGGGAGGTCGGTGGAATTGCCTGGTGGCCGAAGCGGCAGGACTGTCCGGAGGCCAGGGCATAAAGCGTACCGGCCGCACCCTGTTCGTCGAATCGGGGGGAAGACAGTCCGCCATTGAGTTGTTCTTCGCCAATGAAGTAGACATCTCCCAGCCGGGCGTTGGTCTGCTGGAGATTGTCGGACATCAGTTCCATGACATTGGAATTGATGAACTGCTGGTTGGCATCGAGCTGGGCGAACACGGAGGAGCCCCAGTCTATAAGCGCGATCCTTTCGGTGTTTTCGTCAAAGACGAGATTGGAGGGTTTGATGTCACCATGGACAATGGGCCGTCCGGCCGGCCCGGCTTCCCTGCGCAGGTTGCGGAGGATATCGGCCAGCTGGTCGGCAATGCGCACGATCAGGCGTGGCTTCAGCGGACCCTCCCGTAGTGAGATCTCCTCCAGGTTTAGCCCTGGCGCCCGCTGCATTACCAGGATGGGCTGGTTGCCCGCCCGTTGATAGGCGATCAACCCGGGTACGCGAGGGTGCTTTACCTGCTCCAGCATGAAGGCTTCTTCCTCCAGGCGGTCCTGAAGATGCCGGGGCAGGGTCACACGGGTGAACTTGAACACGTATTCGAGGTCGTCCGCACCCTGCTGTACCAGCTTGCCGGCAAACACAAAACCGTAGGCGCCCTTGCCTATCATTTCTATATCCCGGTAGCCCAGCTGTTCAAGCTGGCTGGCACAGAGCGCCACCCAGTCCTTGAGCTTGCGGGCGTCGTCCTGGCTGAGCAGGTAAACGGACTGCTCCTCCGGGATATAGAACTGCTGAAGCTGGCTCTGCTGCGGCATGATTTCCGGCTAACCCAGATGCAGTAGCATGGATTGGGGACTTTCCAGATAGCTCTTCCAGCGATTACAGAAACGGGCAATGGTTCCGCCGTCGATAATGCGGTGATCCCCGGCCCAGCTTACGGTCATTATCGCCCTTTCTGTCACCTGTCCGTTGGCGTCAAAGCGCGGCAGCTTCCGGGTCCGGCCAAGGGCAACAATGGCTACCTCTGGCGCATTGATAATGGGTGCCGCATAGGTGCCGCCCAGGGCACCAATATTCGAGATGGTTATGGTGCCTCCCCTGAGATCCTCCTGACTCACCCGGCCGGATCTTGCTGCCTCTGTCAGGCGGGCCACTTCATTGGCAATCTCCAGCAGGGTGAGCTGCTCCACCCCTTTTACATTGGGCACGATCAGGCCGGATTTGCTGTCCACTGCCATGCCGATGTTGCAATTGGGCTGGTAGTGGATTTCGGTGACCTGCTCATTGAGCTGACTGTTGAGTACGGGATATTCCTGTACCGCCAGGGCCATGGCCTTCATTATGAAGGGCATGAGGGTCAGCCGCGAGCCAGCAGCTTCTGCCTCCGGCTTGAGGCGGGCACGTAATGCCAGCAGCTCGGTAACATCGATTTCCTCACTGTAGATAAAGTGAGGAATGTTCGCTGCGGCCGAAGCCATGTGCTTCGCCATGGCCGCCTTTACCCCCCGGATGGGCTCCACCCGGACCTGGCCGGTTTCCGCATCCCGGGTTTTGCCGGTCTTTGCTGTCGGTTCCGCAACGGCGGTCGCATCAGGCGCCTTTTTGCCGTGCTCAAGGTAGTCCTGTATGTCGGACTTGAGTACGCGGCCGTCCTTTCCGGAGCCGGGAATATCCGCCAGATCCAGTTTGTGCTCACGCACCAGGCGCCGCACGGCGGGGCTGGCAGGAATCCGCTTGCCGGCTACATCGGTTTTTGCGGTGGCCGGTTGCGCTGAGGTGGTCGCCGGCGCTGGCTGTTCCCGCGCTGGAGCTTCGGTGGCACGGGTGGCTGCCTCTGCCCGGTTCTGGCCGGCACTGTCGCTTGCTCTGCCTTGCTGGCCTTCTTCGCCTTCGGCCACCAGTTCGAACAGGGGCTCATGCACTTTGGCGATGTCTCCCTCCCGGTGGTACAGCCGGGTAACCTGCCCTTTGTAGGGTGCAGGGATTTCCACCAGGGCCTTATCGGTCATGACTTCAGCGACCGGCTGGTCTTCTTCTATCATGTCGCCTTCGCTCACCAGCCATTTGACCAGTTCGCACTCCACGATACCTTCGCCGATATCGGGCAATATAAAATCATTCATTGTTGCTCTCCTGTCCTGATATCGACCTAGAATTCCACGCTCGCCCTGATGGCATCAAAAACCTTCAGGTGATTGGGCAGATGCTCCTTCTCCAGTGCAAGGGGGAAGGGCGTATCCATGCCGGTAACCCGGGCGATGGGGGACTCCAGATAGAGGAAGCAACGTTCCTGGATTGTTGCGGCAATTTCACTGGCGAAGCCGCCGGTCAGCGGCGCCTCGTGGCTTACCAGCAGTCTTCCGGTTTTGAGCACCGATTCGACCACCGTATCTGCATCCCAGGGCAGGATGGTTCGCAGGTCGATGACTTCGCAGGAAATGCCTTCCTTCTCTGCCATTTCCACGGCCTGGCCAATCACTTCCATTTGCGCGCCCCAGCCAAGCAGGGTGATGTCGGCACCTTCTTTCAGCACTTCGGCCTGACCCAGGGGCAGGCGGTAGTCCTCTTCCGGCACTTCGCCCACCGAGGCCCGATAGAGCCTTTTGGGCTCGAAAAACAGGGTCGGGTTGGGGTCATGTATGGCACCCAGCAACAGCCCCTTGGCCTGATGAGGGTTGCGGGGGACCACGATCTTCAGGCCCGGTGTATGGGCAAAGTAGGCTTCCGGTGACTGGGAATGGTAAAGGCCGCCGGCTATACCGCCGCCATAGGGCGCGCGGATGGTCAGCCCGCCAACGTCGAACAGGTTGCCGGAACGGTAGCGGAACTTGGCCGACTCATTCACGATCTGGTCGAAAGCCGGAAAAATGTAATCCGCGAACTGGATCTCGGCCACAGGTACCGAGCCCTGGGCGGCAAGACCATTGGCGAACCCGATAATGCCCTGTTCTACCAGGGGAGTGTTGAAACAACGGTCTTTGCCGTATTTCTGTTGCAGGTTGCTGGTGGCCCGGAAAACTCCGCCGAACACGCCAACGTCTTCGCCGAAACACAGCACCCGGTCATTGGCGGCCATGGCAATATCAAGGGCATTGTTGATGGCCTGAAGCATATTCATCCTGGGCATTTCATTCACCTCCCCTGGCCTGCTCGGCGGTCTTGGGATATGCATCCGGATACCTGCGGATATGAGTCTTGAGGTTCTCCAGCTGCCGGTTCAGTTCCGGTGGCACCTCGTCATACACATCGGTGACAAGACTCTCGAGGGGAGGTGGTGGCCGCTTCTGGGCCCTTTTCATGGTTTCCAGCACTTCGCGGCGCAGGCGTTCCTGGATTTCTTTTTCCTCGTCTTCACTCCACCAATTCCTGCCTTCCAGCCAATGACGCATGCGCAGGATAGGGTCCTTTTCGCGCCAGACAGCTTCTTCATCCTTGCTGCGATAACCGGACGGGTCATCGGAGGAGGAGTGGGCGGCCAGGCGGTAGGTCATGGCTTCGATCAGCACTGGACGGTTGTCTGTTACCGCAATTTTCCGGGCAAGCCGGGTGGCTTCGTAGACGGCCAGAATGTCGTTACCGTCCACCCGGATCACATCCATCTTGTAGCCGTAGGCCCGGGGCGCCACCCCGTCGGCTGCAAACTGCTCCACGGACGGTGTGGAAATGGCATAACCGTTATTGCGGCACAGGAAAATCACCGGTGCCCGGTGCACAGCAGCCATGTTCAGGGCGGCGTGAAAGTCCCCTTCCGAGGCGGCGCCCTCACCGAAATATACAATGGTGCACTTGCCGTCGCCGGCCAGCTTCTGGCCGTAGGCATAGCCGGTGGCCTGGGGAATCTGGGTCGCCAGGGGGGACGAAATCGTCATGTAATGCAGCTTGGCGGAACCATAATGGACCGGCATCTGGCGGCCTTTGCCGTAGTCCATTACGTTACCGAAAAGCTGGTTCATAAATTCGTCGGCGGTGAAGCCACGATAGGCCAGTGCGCCCTGTTCACGGTATTGGGCCATGATCATGTCGTCTTCATCCAGCGCGGCGGCGCTGCCAATGGCGGCGGCTTCCTCACCGATGCACTGCATGTAGAAACTCAGGCGGCCCTGGCGCTGTGCAGCCAGCATGCGCTCATCCAGAACCCTGGTAAAAATCATGGCTCGGTATATGCGCAGAGCGGTGTCTTTTTTGAGGGACGGGGCTTTGGCGCCCTTATAGAGTGTGCCGTCCTGCTGCAAAAGCTGAAAGGTGGGAATTCGAAACTCGTCGCCGTCGGTAAAGGTTGGCGTATGTACAGTGCTGGGTGTTGTTTTCGTATTCATAATCCTCTTCCTAGGGTAGGGGTTGAGGGACCAGGCACCCCTTATGAGGGTACCATGACGTCGGTTCGGCGAGCCCGGTGAGGCACTATAGAGCCAGACTAGAACTTACATTAACGTAAACGGCACCTGGATGAAAGATAACCATTGACGTTAACGTGCAGGTTAACCTATCGTTCGGCAGTCCGGCTTCAAAAGAGCCTGAACAACTGAAAAGGCAGCCAATGGCACAAACTGCCATCCCGGCGTCCTGAGCTGAATGCAAGCACAGCTGCTGATCGCGGTCGTGCTCTGAAAAAGGTATCGATCCATGAGTGTATTTACTCATCCCGAATTTGATAACCACGAACATCTGTCTTTCCACTGCGACCCGAAAACCGGCCTGCGCGCCATCATTGCTGTGCACAATACCTCCCGTGGCCCGGCTCTGGGCGGCTGCCGGATGTTCCCATACAGCAGCGAGGAAGAAGCGCTTACCGACGTATTGCGCCTCTCCAGGGGCATGACCTACAAATCCGCGCTGGCCAATCTCGATCTGGGAGGTGGCAAGTCCGTTATCATTGGCAACCCCCATCAGCATAAGACGGAGGCCCTGCTGGAGAGCATGGGGCGCTTTCTGGAAAGCCTGGGTGGCCTGTACATCGCCGCAGAGGATTCCGGCACCAGTGTTGCCGACCTCAAAGTGATGGCAGGGTGTACTGATTATGTAGCCGGTGTTTCCTCACGCCCCGGTTTTGATGGCAAGCCGAGCAGTGGCGACCCGTCACCGGCAACCGCCTACGGAACCTTCGTCGGTATCCAGTCGGCGGTGAAACACAAATTGGGACGTACCGACCCCGACGATCTGGAGGGACTGAGCGTCGCCATCCAGGGGGTTGGCAATGTCGGCTATCGGCTTGCTCGTCACCTGAAAGACGCAGGCGCAAGCCTTTCGGTCTTCGACATCCATCATGACAATATGAACCGGGCGGTGGATGAGCTGGGGGCGACAGCGGTCAGTGCTGATGAAATCCTGTTCCTGCCGGTGGATGTGCTGGCACCATGTGCCATGGGGGCCACTTTCAATGATGAGTCGATTCCCCGAATGCAGGCTCCCATCGTTGCCGGGGCCGCCAACAACCAGTTATACCGGTCGGGTCACGACTACACCCTTTGGCAGAAGGGCATTCTCTATGCGCCGGATTTCGTGATCAATGCCGGTGGCATCATCGATGTCTATTATGAGCGCATTGGCGCCGAGCCGGCCGTAGTGCGCAGCCATGTGGAAAGCATTGGAGACACCCTGGACGAGATCTTTGCGCGCTCAAAGAGGGATGAGCGGCCAACCGGCGAGATTGCCAATGAGTTGGCGGAAGAACGCTTCGAGCATCACCCGGCTGAAGTCAGAATCCCTGGCTAATCGACATCGCCGGCTGACACTCCGGTATGAATCTGCAGAAAACAAGAATGATCTCAGGAGAACATCATGAATAACCCTTCCCCTGCCAGTCAGAGAGGCGGAGACAGCGAAGCTTCCATCAAGCGTGGCCTCTGGTCATCACGGATGGCCTTTGTTCTGGCGGCGACCGGTTCCGCGGTTGGCCTTGGTAACATCTGGAAGTTTCCCTACGTGACCGGCGAAAACGGCGGTGGTGCCTTTGTGCTGGTATACCTTTTCTGTATTGCCGCGGTGGGTCTGCCCATCATGATGGCCGAGATACTCATCGGTCGCCGGGGCGGGGCGAGCCCGATACGAAGCATGGGTCAGATCACCAGGCGTGATGGCCATCACCGTGCCTGGGGCCTCGCCGCTGTAATAGGTGTGCTGGCGGCCTTTCTGATTCTGTCGTTCTATTCCATGATTGGTGGCTGGGCGGTTTCCTATATCAGTACCTCTGCCACCGGCCAGTTGACCGGGCTATCGGCGGACGCGATCGGAGAGATCTTTTCAGGATTGCTGGGCAATCCCTGGGCATTGCTGGGGTGGCACACACTGTTCATGGCTCTGGTGGTTTTTGTGGTGATCCGTGGCCTCCGGGGTGGTCTTGAGCGCGCGGTGACCATCCTGATGCCAGCGTTGTTTGTGCTGCTGCTTATTGTGGTTGGCTATGCCATGACAACCGGGCATTTTGGTGAAGGCGTTGCTTTTCTCTTTCAGCCCGACTTTTCCGGACTGACCACAGCCGGCGTTCTGGTGGCCCTCGGCCATGCCTTCTTTACCCTGAGCCTGGGAATGGCGGTAATGATGGCCTACGGGTCCTACCTGTCGAAGAATGTATCCATTGCCAAAACCTCCATTGTAGTTTCTGTTATGGATACCGGCGTTGCGCTGCTGGCGGGCCTGGCGATCTTCCCGATTGTGTTCGCCAATGGCCTTGAACCGGGTGCCGGGCCGGGACTGATCTTCCAGACCCTGCCACTGGCTTTTGGCCAGATGCCCTGGGGTAGTCTGTTCGGTACGCTGTTCTTCATCCTGCTGACCTTTGCCGCCTGGACCTCCGCCATCTCCCTGCTGGAGCCGGTGGTTGAGTGGCTGGAGGAGAAAAAAGGCATGAGCCGGGGCAAGAGCACCATTGGTGCCGGTATTGCCTGCTGGCTACTGGGCATTGTTTCGATTCTCTCGCTCAATGTCTGGTCGGATGTGACACCTCTCGGTATGTTCGCCATGTTTGAAGGCAAGACCATATTCGATCTGCTCGATTTCGTGACCGCAAGCGTTATGCTACCCCTGGCAGGCCTGCTGGTGGCCCTGTTCGCCGGCTGGATCATGACCCGCGAGGCCCTGCAGAACGAACTGGCCATGTCGGCCCGCAGTTTCTCGCTCTGGTATGGCATTATCCGTTACGTAACTCCTGTCGCTGTAGCGGTCGTTTTCATCTATAACCTTCTGTAGCAGCGGCTAACCCTGCCCAGAACAATCTTAGGAGAGATGTATGGTCTCAATTTTTGATCAGGGCCTTGAGCCCAGCGATGCAAACCACGTGGCTTTGACACCGATGGATTTTCTGGTGCGTACCGCCAGCGTGTATCCGGAATATCCGGCAGTGATTCACGGCCAGACGCGACGCAACTGGCAGGAAACCTATGAGCGCTGTCGCCGCCTTGCCTCGGCATTGTCGGCGAAGGGAATAGGCAAAGGCGATACCGTGGCGGCAATGCTGCCGAATATTCCCGAGATGCTGGAATGCCATTTCGGTGTTCCCATGCTGGGCGGCGTGCTGAATGCGCTTAACACCCGGCTGGATGCCGAGGCCATTGCCTTCATGCTGGAGCACGGCGAGGCCAAGGTGTTGATTGCAGACCGGGAATTCGGTGAAGTCATCAATAAGGCTGTCAGCCAGCTGGACCACCCGCCACAGGTGATTGACGTCAACGATCCGGAACTGGGTGGTGGCGGCACTCAGGTGAGTGACCTGGATTACGAGGCTTTCCTGGCGGGCGGTGATCCGGAATTCGAATGGCAGATGCCGGGGAATGAGTGGGATGCGATCTCATTGTGCTATACCTCCGGCACCACTGGTAACCCGAAAGGGGTGGTATATCACCATCGCGGCGCCTATGAAAATGCCATGGGTAACCAGGCGGTCTGGTCCATGGGCATGCATCCGGTGTATCTGTGGACTCTGCCGATGTTCCACTGCAACGGCTGGTGCTTTCCCTGGACGATCACCGCTTTTGCTGGCACTCATGTGTGTCTGCGCAAGGTGGATCCGGAGAAGATCCTGCAGTTGATCAGTGAACACGGGGTCACCCATATGTGTGGTGCGCCGATTGTCCTGAATACCCTGCTGGGTGCCTCGGAAGCCGCGAAATCCGGCTTCAGCCATACCGTGCAGGCAATGACCGCTGGCGCGGCGCCACCGGCCAGGGTCATTGAGGCCATTGAGGAGATGGGCTTCCGCGTCACCCACGTTTATGGCCTCACGGAAGTATACGGCCCGGTGACCGTATGTGCCTGGAAATCCGAATGGGATCAGCTGCCGGTGGAAGAGCGCGCCAGTATCAAGGCGCGACAGGGGGTTCGTTATCACACCCTGGCCGGCATGATGGTGGGCGATCCCGAATCCATGGAACCGGTGCCGAAAGACGGCAAAACCATTGGCGAGATCTTCCTGCGCGGCAATACCGTGATGAAAGGCTACCTGAAAAATCCCAAAGCCACGGCGGAAGCCTTGCGGGGTGGCTGGTTTCACACCGGCGACCTGGCGGTCTGGCATGCCGATGGCTACGCCGAGATCAAGGACCGCCTGAAAGACATCATAATTTCCGGGGGTGAGAACATTTCCACCATTGAAGTCGAGGGCGTGCTGTACCGTCACCCCGATATCCTTGAAGCCGCCGTGGTGGCCAGGCCTGACGACAAGTGGGGAGAGACACCCTGTGCTTTCGTCACTCTCAAGCCGGAAGCGGGGGACGTCAGTGAGGACGAAATCATCGCCTTCTGCCGGGAACGGATGGCGAAGTTCAAGGCGCCCAAGACCATTGTCTTCAGCGAACTGCCGAAAACATCCACCGGAAAAATCCAGAAGTTCGTGTTGCGGGACGAGGCCAAAAAGCTCTGACTGCGCGGCTGATATTGAGAACAGGAGATGATCATGGAATTTCAGGATGTACCAGCCATCGTAACTGGTGGTGCCTCGGGCCTTGGCGAAGGCGCCGCCCGTGCACTGGCAGCTGCCGGCTGTAAAGTTGCCATTTTCGACCTGCAGAAGGAGCAGGGCGAAGCCGTGGCCAGGGATATTGGTGGTGTATTCATCGCATGTGACGTGGCTTCCGCCGAAAGCGCCGAAGTCGCGGTGAAGGCGGCTCGTGATGCCCATGGCCTGTGCGGCATCGTCGTCAACTGTGCCGGTATTGCCCCGGCTGGCAAGATCCTCGGCAAGGAAGGGCCCATGCCTCTGGAGAATTTCAACAAGGTTATCCAGGTCAACCTGGTCGGTACCTTCAACATCATGCGCCTGGCGGCAGCCGACATGGCCCAGCGTGAACCCAACGCCGACGGCGAGCGGGGGGTGGTAATCTCAACAGCTTCCGTCGCCGCCTTCGAGGGCCAGATCGGGCAGGCCGCCTACAGCGCCTCCAAAGGTGGTGTTGTCGCCATGACCCTGCAGTCTGCGCGGGAACTGGCGCGGGAAGGCATTCGCGTGAACACCATCGCACCGGGCATTTTCATGACCCCGATGATGGCTGGCATGCCCCAGGAAGTGCAGGACAGCCTGGCCGCTACCCTGCCGTTTCCCAAACGCCTGGGCAAGGCTGAGGAGTTCGGCATGCTGGTGGACCAGATGGTGCGCAACCCGATTCTCAACGGTGAGGTCATCCGCCTGGACAACGCCCTGCGCATGGCGCCCAGGTAACTATTTATTAAGCTGAAGGAAAGTAGGCGGATACGTCCATTCAGGACCGTATGCAGCAGGGATGCTGCATCCGAGCCTACATGGATGTATTCACGGCGTGTCCTGAATGGACGTATCCGCCTGCTTTCCCACTCGTCAGTATGTGCTCAAGCTGTGTGCCCAGGCAATTACGGTGCCCATGCAATCGAAGGATACAACCATGACCGGTGTTGTTGATAAAGAAGAACTCGAAATGTTCCGGGAATCCGTCATCAAGGCCCTGGAAACCGAGGTGACTCACCAGTACGAAGCCTGGGAAAAATCCGGCATCGTGCCCCGTGAACTATGGGACACCCTCGGCAACGCCGGCATGCTGTGCGTCGATGTACCCGAAGACTGGGGCGGCTGCGGTGCGCCCTTTCTGTACTCTGTTGTGGTCGGTGAGGAAATGGCCCGCATGGGCTTCGGCGCACTGTCGACCAACGTGATGGTGCACTCCGATATCGTTGCCCCCTATCTGAGCCACATCGGCAACGAAGAGCAGAGGCAGCAATGGCTACCGAAAATGGTCTCGGGCGAGGTCGTTGGCGCCATAGCCATGACCGAACCCGGTGCCGGCAGCGACCTGCAGGCCATGCGCACCAGTGCAGTAAAAGACGGCGACGACTACATCCTCAACGGCTCCAAAACCTTCATTACCAACGGCCAGCACGCCGGCATGGTCATCGTCGCTGCCAAAACCGACCCCAAAGCCGGGGCCCGGGGCATAAGCCTGTTCCTGGTGGACACCTCATTGCCGGGTTACAGCAAAGGCCGCAATCTCGATAAGATCGGCCAGCACTCCGGCGACACCTCGGAAATGTTCTTCTCCGACATGCGCCTTCCCGCGTCAGCACTGCTGGGTGAAGAAGGCCAGGGCTTTATGTACCTGATGCGGGAACTGCCCCGCGAGCGCCTGGTCATCGGTGCGCTCGGCGTTGCCGCCGCCCGCGGAGCCCTTGACCTGACCATTGCCTACGCCCGGGAGCGGGAACTGTTCGGCCAGAAACTGGCCCAGCTACAGAACACCCGCTTCGAAATTGCCCGCATGGAAACCGACTGCCGCGTCAACCGCGCCTTCGTCGACGAATGCATTGAACTTTACGAAAAAGGCGAGCTCGACGCGCCCACAGCGTCCATGGCCAAGTACAGCGCCACGGAAATGCAGTGCCGGGTAGCAGATGGCTGCCTGCAGCTGTTCGGTGGTTACGGTTACACCAGCGAGTACCCGATTTCCAGGGCGTTTGTAGATGCCAGAGTACAAAGAATCTATGGCGGTACTTCAGAGGTAATGAAAGAAATCATCGCAAGGTCTGTTCTGGGCAAAGCCTGAATGACGTCGACCTGGCGATAACTCACGAGCCGGAAGCCGAATGGCGACCCTTCCCTTCGGGACCGTAAAAAACAGGGATGTTTTTTTCGAGCCTACATGGAGGTATTCACGGCGTGTCCCGAAGGGGAGGGTCGCTATTCGGCGAACTCCCTGATAAATAGGCTTACACGATAAAGAGGGCAAGCAAAATGTCGACAACAGACGTAGTAATAGCAGGCTCCGCCAGAACACCCATGGGTGGCATGATGGGCGACCTCAGCTCGGTGCGCTCCCCGGACCTCGGCGCCACCTCCATCAAGGCGGCCATTGAAAGAAGTGGCCTCCAGCCCGCCGACATCCAGGAAGTCATCATGGGCTGCGTGCTGCCCGCCGGCCTCGGCCAGGCACCGGCACGCCAGGCCTCCCGCGCCTCCGGCATACCCGATTCCAGCGGCTGCACAACGGTCAACAAAATGTGCGGTTCCGGCATGCAGGCTGTCATCATGGCCCACGACCAGATCAGGGCCGGCACCAACAGCATCATGGTTGCTGGCGGCATGGAAAACATGAGCCAGGCCCCGTACCTGCTGCCCAAGGCCCGTGCCGGCTATCGCATGGGCCATGGCCAGGTCATCGACTCCATGTTCCTGGACGGCCTTGAAGATGCCTACGAAGGCGGTCTTATGGGCGTATTCGCCCAGCGCACGGCGGACAAATACGGCATCAGTCGCGAAGCCATGGATAACTTTGCCATCGCCTCCCTCGAACGCTCCCTGGCAGCCATCAGGAATGGCGGGTTCGCTGACGAAATCACTGCCGTGACCGTCTCCGGCCGGGGCGGGGATACCGTCGTCGACACCGACGAACAACCGGGCAAAGCCAGGCCGGAAAAGATTCCCCAGCTGAAACCGGCCTTCGCCAAAGATGGCTCCGTCACCGCCGCCAACTCCAGCTCAATCAGCGATGGCGCCTCCGCCCTGGTGCTGACCACCCGCGAGGAAGCCGAAAAGCGGGGCCTTGCTCCCCAGGCCCGGATTGTCGCCCACGCCACCCACGCCCGACTGCCGGCCGAGTTCACACTCGCGCCCATCGGCGCCATTGAAAAGGTGCTGAAAAAGTCCGGCTGGAGCCGCGACCAGGTGGACCTGTTCGAGATCAATGAAGCCTTCGCTGTGGTCACCCTTGCTGCCATCAATGAGCTCGGGCTGGATGCCGACAGGGTCAACGTACATGGCGGAGCCTGCGCCCTGGGCCACCCCATCGGCTCTTCCGGTTCGCGGATCATGGTCACCCTGATCAACGCCCTGAAACAGCGCGGCCTCAGCCGTGGCGTGGCATCCCTCTGTATCGGCGGCGGCGAAGGTACGGCCGTGGCTATCGAACTGCTTTAAAAAGTAGGAGCTACCTGACTACCATGGCTATTTTCCCAACCGACGACGGCGAACAGGATCTGTTCATCTCACGATCTGATCCCCTGGTCCCCCTGGGCACCCACTCTTTTTTCAGTTTTGAACTGGAGGGGAAGGTATGGCCCTCTGTGGAGCACTACTTCCAGGGCATGAAGTTCACGGATGATGCCCGGCAGGAACAGGTCAGGGCTGCTGCCTCACCTCAACAGGCACGGAAACTGGGCCGCAAGCGACACAAGAGCTTTCGGAAAGACTGGAAGCAGGTGCGTGAAACCGTTATGACCCGCGGTGTTTACACCCGATGTCGGACTCATCCCGAGCTGACTGAGGAACTCCTTGCCACCGGCGACCAGAAAATTGTCGAGAACAGTAACTTTGATTATTTCTGGGGTTGTGGCCGCGACAGACGCGGCGACAACCGGTATGGCAAGGTGCTGATGAATGTACGCGCCAAGCTGCAGGAAGAGCGGGCCTCGTCGTAGCTTCGTTCCCGGTGAAGCGCGGTCGGCTTTGAACGGGTAGCCCGCAGGCGTCTGACTCTTCAAAGTATTGTAATCTTGTTATAATCGTTGAATAGTCCGGCTTCAGGTATTTTCATGGAAACAAAAACTGCGCGATTGACGGTGCTGATTGATCCGGCCAAAAAGAAAGCCCTTGAAGATCTCTGCGCCACCCAGGATTTGACACCCTCCCAGGTAGTCCGGCAGTTGATTCGTAACTATCTTGAAGAGCATGGTGTCGACTACACATCAAAACCAGACGTGCCCCGAGCTTCCGCAAGAAAATGAAATGAGGCCGGTGGCCGCTCAAAACATGACTTCGGCCCGGACGAACCCTATCTCATCCAGCGTATTGACGGCGTCATCAAGCGTTGGATAGGCCCACACCTGATCATCGTCAGAAATCAGGAAAAAGCTTTTCCCGTCGTTTAGTTTCAAAAGTACGATCCACTGGCCCGGATCCGCGGGGGATCTCATGATTTTCACGGCATCAATGCGATCCTTCTCAAGAAGTTCTTTTATCTCATTCCTTTTCATCTTTCACCGTTTTTCAAGTATCTGAATCACTGGGCAATTCGGCAGAATTCCGGGCTCAGGTAAAGCAATCATATATTGTAATAGCATTAGCATTGTATTATACCCGCAAACGAAAATGGCCGGACAACAAAGTGCTCATTCCGGTTGCGGGCCGGGCAGATTATCGATTCCGGAAAAGGACAAATTATCGCCATGCGACAACTTCTGACCGGCCTGCCGGGTATCGCCACGGGCTTGCGGTCCGCCCTGAAAGGTGGCTACCGGTTGGCCGACTTCCAGAAGGATGTGATGGCTGGTCTGACCATCGGTACCGTGGCTGTGCCCCTCTCTATGGCACTGGCAATAGCGAGCGGCGTGCCGCCCCAGCACGGTTTGTACACAGCGATTGTAGCAGGCGCCATAATTGCGATGACCGGTGGTGCCCGTTTCAATGTGTCAGGACCAACCGCCGCCTTCGTCGTCATCCTGTTTCCTGTCGTCCAGCAATTTGGCCTGGGCGGCCTGCTTATCGCATCGATGATGGCGGGTGTTATCCTTGTGGCGTTGGGGCTCACCCGGATGGGGGCGCTGATCCGGTTTGTGCCTTATCCGGTGGTGCTGGGCTTTACCGCCGGGATCGCGGTCGTTATCGCGGTATTACAGGTCCCCGACTTTCTCGGGCTGGAGACGGGGAAGCTGGGCGGGCATTTTGTCGAAAATGTCGCGACGATTTCAACTTCGCTGCCGACTTTCAACCTGCTGGAGCTGGGTGTTGGCGCGTTCGCCCTGGTATTGATGCTGCTGTGGCCACGTCTCAGGATTCCGATCCCTGCGCCCCTGATTGGTCTTGTTTTTGGCGCCGTTGCCGCCTACGGCATTAATTCGTTAATGGGTGGTCCGGGTACTGATGGCGCAGTAGCAACGATTTCATCACGCTTCAGCTGGGAGGTGGGCGGCCAAACCGGCACCGGGGTTCCACCTATACCGCCGACCTTTATCGCACCGTGGTTATTGCCAGGCCCTGATGGTGAACCTCTGGAACTGGGTTTTACCCTGTTCAGTGCACTTCTGGGCCCGGCATTTGCCATCGCCATGCTGGGGGCGATCGAGTCACTGCTTTGTGCGGTGGTTGCCGATGGCTTGACCAAAACCAGACATGATCCGAATGCCGAGCTGATCGGGCAGGGGCTGGGGAATATTGCTGCGCCATTTTTTGGTGGCATCACGGCAACCGCGGCCATCGCACGTACCGCCACCAATATCCGCAGTGGCGCACGCTCACCGATATCCGCTGTGGTTCACTCACTCGTTGTTCTGCTTGCGGTCGTTGCCCTCGCCGGGCTGCTCGGGTTGGTACCCATGGCGGCGCTTGCGGCGCTGCTGTTTATTATTGCCTGGAACATGAGTGAGGCAAGGCATTTTGTGCGTACGCTGCGTTCAGCACCGCCGGGGGATGTGACGATCCTGGTTACCTGCTTCAGTCTGACCGTACTTTTCGATATGGTTCTGGCCGTTGCTGTAGGGGTGGCATTGGCAGCAGCACTGTTCATCAGACGCATGTCCCTGCTGACCGAGGCCAACCTGCTTGAGGGTCACCATTATCCCGCGAACACCGGGTTTCCGCCTGAAGTGGCGATCTATGACATTAACGGCCCGCTGTTTTTTGGCGCGGCCGAAAAGGCACTGACCTCGCTGCATCTGGTTGATCCGAAGGTCAGAACGGTGGTTCTGGATATGCATGATGTGCCAAGCATGGACGGAACAGCCATCGTCGCTCTTGAGTCAATAGTTGCTGAAATGGGGCGCGATGGTATCAGGCTTATCCTGGTCGGCCTGCAGCCAAGGATGATAGTGAAGCTTCGCCGCGCGGGTATTCACAAGCTGGCGGGTTCGCTGACCTACTGCCGGAATCTGGAACATGCGCACCAGGTATCCCGGCGTTGGCAGGCGGCATAAATCAGCGGCTGATCCTCTGGCCGGGGAGTAGTGCCGCCCACTCCCCCGTTACCCTCTGGTTCGGGTGGGTTTTTGTGCCATCCCGTTTACGCTTGTCTGCGTATGATCAATCAATAAAATGCTTGCGGTTCCTGATTTATGGGTATGACCGAAAATCTGCTTTCCACCAGCCAGTGGACAATCGCCCTTATCCTGTTTCTGGCCATTCTTGTCCGGGCACTGCGTTCGATCGACTGGCAGCTGTTTCGCAAGGACGAGGCACTCCAGCATACTTTTTTCGGGGCCGCTGTGGCGCTCGGTTTCCTCTGGCATCTGCGTGCCGGCATTTCCCCCGGGCTGTCGATACACATTTTCGGCATCACTCTGGTAACACTGATGCTGGGATGGGCGCTGGCGGTGCTGGCAGGCCTGCTGGCGTTGGTGATCACCGTAATCACCGGGCGTGAGCCATTGCTGATGTTTGCTGTGAACGGACTGGTTACCGTAATGGTGCCGGCCCTTGTCAGCCACGGGATCATGCTCTGGGAGCGTCGCCGGGGCTTCCGGAACTTTTTCGCCTACATCTTTTTCTGCGGGTTTTTCGGGGCGGGCATCTCGGTGGCGGTGGCCGGGACGACCATGTGTCTGATGCTATGGACCAGCGGTGTTTATACGTTCGGCGAACTGGTCCATGAATATGTTCGTTATCTGCCGCTGTTCATGATACCGGAAGGTTTTGCCAACGGCGCCCTGGTCACCGGTCTGCTGGTGTTCCATCCAGACCGGCTGACAACTCTTGACCAGCGCCGTTATAAATAGTGTGTCCTCTGGTCAATTCGCAGCAGGGCCGCGAATTGACCAGTCGGGATATCAGGCCTGCTTCTTGCAGGTCCTGATGCCAAACAGCGAGTAAGCCGGGCAAGTGCCCATCAACGCTGTTGCGATCGGGACGATACCTATCCAGCCCCAGGGTGTCTGTGGTCCTACGAATACCAGTGCCAGCAATACAACTCCGGCAATGACTCGTATAATGCGGTCTGCAGTTCCCACGTTTTTGTTCATTTCAGTCTCCTTTGGTGATTTCCGGTTATTTCGGTTAATACTTGGATCATACGGCAGCATCACCGGCCACTTCAGTGATAAAGTCACAGTCGGCGGGTATTTAGCGACCACAAAGGATCAGGTTTCATGGCAAATCACAGTATCCTCGATATCCTTAACGACACTCTCGGTAAGGAGGCCCGGGAAATCGCCCGGGTGATGCGTTTTCCTCCCGGCCAGGTACTGTTCCGTGCCGGGCAGAAATGTGAGCGCTTACCGCTGTTGGTGGCTGGCAGGGTCAAGGTCCAGATGACGGGTGTTTCGGGTAACAGTATTGTTCTCTACCGGCTGGAAACTGATCAGTTCTGTCCGCTTTCCATCGGGTGCCTGATGACCGGGCAAGCCTATCGTGCCGAGGCAGTCGTCGAGGAAGAAACTGACGCAGTGATGATTTCCCGTGGGGTATTTGACCGGCTGATGGATCAGTCCGCCAGTTTCCGCCAGGGGATCATGGAGTCTTATGGTCGGCGGCTGGATGATCTGATGCTGCTGGTGGAAGAAGTTGCTTTTCGTCGAATGGACCAGCGGCTGGAGGAGTGGCTGCTCGAGCGCGCTGATCACGGACCCATTGTTATAACCCATCAGGAACTGGCGGTAGAGCTTGGAACCGCCAGGGAAGTGGTAAGCCGGCTGCTCAAGGAGCTTGAACGGCGCGATATGGTCAGGCTGGCACGGGGCAGGATTGAAGTCACGAATCTGCTGGAAAGATTATGAGCAAGGCCGTATCAGTGCGCGGTTGAGCGACCTGCAAGTTCCTGCCATGCGTCATAGGTGCTGAGAAAGACCTGCCCGGTCAGTTCCTCGCAGAAATGGGTTTTTTTCAGACGGTCCATAATCGGGCCTTTCACCTCAGCCAGATTCAGACGGATTCCGGCATCCCCCAGCCGGCTGTTGATTGCTTCGAGGCTTTCGAGCGCCGAGGCATCAATTTCGTTGACTGACTGACACGCCAGTACCAGATCCTGCATCCCCGGATTGTCAGAAACCAGGGCAAGAACCGTATCCTCCAGATAGCGGGCATTTGCAAAATACAGACTCGCGTCAATGCGGAGAAAAACAGCCCTGTCGTCAATCTCCACTGCGTGCCTCTGGACATTGCGGAAATGTTCGGTGCCGGGAATTCTGCCAATAACGGCACTGTGGGGACGACTGGTACGGTACAGGAACAGACCGATCGAAAGAGCGACACCCGCGATAATGCCAGTCTCGACGCCCTGCAATAAAGTCAGGGTGATCGTTGCCAGCATGGCTGCCCCGTCTGCTTTTGAATAGGACAATGTTCTTCGAACCGCTGGCAGGTCAATCAGCGTGCTGACGGCAATGATGATGGTCGCTGCCAGAGTTGCCTTCGGCAAAAAAGCCAGCAGGCCGGTCAGGGTCAGGGTCGCAATGGCGATGCCGAAGGCTGTCAGGATGCCGGCAACGGGTGTCCGGGCGCCAGCCTCAAAATTCACCACGGATCTTGAGAAGCCACCGGATACCGGGGAAGCCCCGCTGAAACCGGACGCCACGTTGGCAAGCCCGAGCGCGATCAACTCGGAATCCGGCTCGATTCGCTGGCGCCTTTTCGCGGCGAGGGTCTGGGCTACCGAAACAGACTCCACGAAGCCCACCAGACTGATCAGGAAGGCTGCCGGGATCAGCGTGGTCCAGAGATCCGTGTCGATGGGAGGCAGTCTGAAATCAGGCAGACCGCTGGGTACTTCGCCAATCAGACGGACGCCTGCGGTGCCGAGATCGAAATACCAGGCAACTGCCGTGGTAACGAATACCGCTGTCACCGGAGCCGCCCTGGTGCAAAGGTCTGCCAGCCGTTCTGGTAACCCGAGTCTGGTCAGGCCTTGTTTGAGGGCTTTGCGGCACAGATACAGGAATATCAGGGTACCACTGCCAATTATGAGCGTGACCATATTGATCGCTGCCAACTGCCCCCATAGCCCTTTGATCATCTCCAGCAGGTTATGGCCGCCACTGTCGATGCCCAGCAGCGGGCCGAGCTGGCTACCGACAATAAGAATGCCCGAGGCTGTGACAAATCCCGATATCACCGGATGGCTGAGAAAATTGGCCAGAAAGCCCAGCCGCAGCAGGCCCATGGTGACAAGCATCAGCCCTGAAAGCGTGGCCAGAACGATGGCGGCACCCAGGTACTCCGGAGTTCCGGATTCGGCAAGGCCTCCCAGCGCCGAAGCCGTCATCAGGGATGCCACTGCCACTGGCCCTACCGCCAGGGTAGTGCTGGTGCCGAATATGGCGTAGGCCACCAGCGGAAGCATGCTGGCATAGAGGCCGACTTCGGGCGGCAGGCCGGCCAGCAGGGCATAGGCCAGAGCCTGGGGGACCAGCATCATGGTAACAATGACTGCCGCGAGTCCGTCGCTGACAAAGGTATCGGCTCTGTAGTCCTTCAGCCAGCTCAGAATCGGCAGCATCCGGGTCAGGCGGTCCGTCATGGCCTTCACTCCCTCTCATGGACCCTGGTCAGAAGCGATTGATCGGGACTTTCAGATAGATCTGGCCATCGTCTTCCGCCGGAGGCATATGCCCTGCCCGCATGTTGACCTGTACCGATGGCAGGATCAGCCCGGGCATGTCGAGAGTGGCATCGCGTTCGGTTCTGAGTTGGACGAATTCCGCTTCGGTGATGCCCTCACGGACATGAATGTTGTTTGCGCGCTGCTCGGCGACCGAAGTTTCATGGACAAACTCGTCCCGGCCGAGCGCTTTGTAGTCGTGGCAGAGAAAAATCCGGGTCTGGTCCGGCAGGGCCAGCACTTTGCCAATGGAATGGAAAAGCGTATGGGCATCCCCACCCGGGAAGTCACATCGTGCGGTGCCGGCATCCGGTGCAAACAGAGTATCACCCACGAAAGCCGCATCCCCGATGACATAGGTCAGGCAGGCGGGCGTATGGCCGGGGGTATGCAGAACCTGCGCTTCCAGACTGCCGATCCGGAAGCTGTCGCCCTCTTCGAACAGGCGGTCAAACTGGCTGCCGTCGCGGGCAAACCCGGGGCCCGCATTAAAGGTCTTGCCAAAGATTTCCTGCACCTCGACAATTTTCTTCCCGATGCCGGTGCGGCCGCCAAGCCGTTCATGGAGGTAGGGTGCGGCAGACAGGTGATCGGCGTGGACATGGGTCTCCAGGATCCATTCAACGGCCAGGTCATTGGCTTCAACGTAACCGATAATCCGGTCAGCAGAGCGCACATCGGTCCTGCCGGCGGCATAATCGAAATCCAGCACCGAATCCAGGATCGCACAGGCGTCCGTCGCCGGATCTGTTACCACATAACTGAAGGTGTTGGTCGCTTCGTCAAAGAAATGTTTAACAAGAGGCGTTTGCATAAGTCGCTTCTCCATCTGGTGTTGCGGCATGGGACCCGGTGGCGCCGATAACAGCATCAGGGTACCCTTTGTACATTGTAATATTCAATTTTGGTCTAACCATAGAAGAAAAAATTTTATATGATGGGGCGGTTCCCGATTTTGGCCGTACTTGAGGCGCAAACGGCAGTCCCAGTGTTAAACTTTGCAGTTACATTGAATATTCTTATAACTTTCTGCTAAACGAGGTCGACATGCGCCATTCCGGTTGCATTGTGGTGATTCTGCTGCTCCTGACGCCAGCAATGACGTTCGCGCAACCAGCGTTTGAAACCGTCAAGCGCCGGGCATTACATGAAACTGTTCATCTTGATGGTGTTATCGAGGCGGTTCAGCAAAGCACAGTTTCAGCCCAGACCAGCGGCACCGTCCAGAGGCTGCCCTATGATGTTGATGACTCGGTTACTGCGGGTGATCTGATTGTCCAGTTGGAAGACAGCGAACAACGTTCCCGCTTGCGCCAGGCTCAGGCCGGGCTGGAAGAGGCCGAGGCAGCGTTGTCTGATGCCCGTCAGCGATTCGAACGCATCGAAGCGATCCACGAAAGGGGCCTGGTATCCCGGCAGGAATTTGATCAGGCCCGCAACAGTCTTGCGGCCGCCAGGGCAAGAGTGGAGCGCGCCAGAAGCTCGGTTGCCGAGGCAGAGCAGCAGCTGTCCTATACCCGGGTGCTAGCACCCTATGGGGGCATTCTCACCGAGCGTCATGTGGAGCTGGGTGAATCTGTCAGTCCGGGACAGCCGCTGCTTAGCGGGCTGTCGCTGGAGCAGCTCCGGGTGGTGGTTGATCTGCCACAGAAATACGCGGAATCCGCTCGCACCGAACGCCAGGCAAAAGTCACGCTTGTTGATGGCCAGGTGCTGGAAACCGGTGAAATGACGTTTTATCCCTACGCCGACCCGCAAACCCATACCTTCCGCCTGCGGATGCGATTGAACGAGCCCGGGGGCTCGCTGTTTCCCGGCATGCTGGTGAAGGTCGGCGTTCCGGTTGCCAGCCGGGAAGCGCTCTGGGTGCCTCTCAGCAGCCTGATCCACCGCAGTGAACTGCGGGCGGTGTTCGTGCTGGACGAACAGGACCGGCCCCGGCTGCGACAGGTGCGTACCGGTGTCCGGGACAATGGCAGCCTGGAGATTCTGGCCGGGCTCAGTGCCGGCGAGCGGGTGATTACCAATCCTTCCGAACTGGTTGGCAGTGACCGGCTGAATCCTGTGACCGAAGCGGGCAGGGAGGCGAATCCGTGAGCCGGGATCTGCCGCAAGTCGGACCGTCCGGTGTCATTGCCCGGGTCTTCCAGAATAATCACCTGACACCACTGCTGGCCCTGCTGGCGATTATTCTCGGCATCATGGCAGTGGTGGTCACCCCGAAAGAGGAAGAGCCACAGATAGACGTCACCATGGCGGATATCATGGTGGCGTTTCCCGGCGCCAGCACCCGTGAGGTGGAGAGCGCAATAGCGACGCCCGCCGAGCAGGTGATGAGCGAGATCAAAGGCGTGGAGCATGTCTATTCGGTGTCGCGACAGGGTCAGGCGGTGATTACCGTCCAGTTCGAGGTGGGCATTCCGCGCCAGGAAGCACTGGTCCGGCTTTACAATCAGGTGTACTCCAATCAGGACTGGTTGCCGGCCAATCTGGGCGCGAGCCAGCCGGTGGTCAAACCCAAGGGTATTGACGATGTGCCGGTAATGACCCTGACGCTGTTTGATCCGGAAAACGGTCACACCGGTGAGCAGCTTACCCGCCTGGCGCACATGCTGGAAGTCGCCCTGAAGCGGGTTCCGGGCACACGGGATATCTACACGATCGGCGGCATTCCCGACCGCGTCGATATCCGGTTTGATCCTGCGTTACTGGCGGGCTTCAACCTCACCGTCGACGATATCCGCAATGCGCTGACTGCAGCCAATACCAGCAGTCAGGAGGCCCGCGTTACCCGGGATAATCTCTCCATTCCGGTACAGGCCGGGACGCTGCTGGAAACCGTCGGGGACGTGCGCCGGCTGGTGGTGGGCATGAACAAAGGCGCGGCCGTTTACCTGGAAGATGTAGCCGATATCAGTCGTGGTGGTACCGTCGCTGACCAGAGTGTGATGACCGGTTTCGGGCCGGCACAGGGAGTCGACAACGCCGGCCAGCCAGGCCAGATCTACCCGGCAGTCACCCTTGCAATTGCCAAGAAACCCGGTGAAAACGCCGTCAATATCACCACTGCCATAGAGGAACGGCTGGAGCGGTTGCGCAACCGGGCATTGCCCCGGGGTGTGGAAGTACTGGTGACCCGGGACTATGGCGACACCGCCTCCGAGAAAGCCGCCAAGCTGATAACGGACCTGATTTCCGCCACCCTGTGTGTGGTGCTGCTGGTGCTGGCCGCCATGGGCTGGCGCCAGGCGCTGATTGTGGGAGTTGCGGTTCTGATCACGCTGTTGCTGACCCTGGTATTTTCCTGGGCCTGGGGTTTCACCCTCAACCGGGTGTCCCTGTTCGCGCTGATTTTCTCTATCGGCATATTGGTGGATGACGGCATTGTGATCACCGAGAACATCAACCGGCGGATCCAGAACTCCCGGTCGCCGGTGAAAGACATCATTCCCCTGGCAGTGGACGAGGTGGGCACCCCCACCATCATGGCCAGCCTGACCATCATGGCGGCGCTGATTCCCATGGCTTTCGTCAGTGGCCTGATGGGTCCCTACATGAGCCCGATTCCGATCAATGCCTCGGCGGGTATGGTGCTGTCCCAGATTGTCGCTTTTGTAGTAGCTCCCTGGCTGGCCCTGCGCTTGCTGAAACACAAACAGGGTGAAGCCGCCGCCGAAGCGGACGACGCTTCCACTTCTGCAGATGGTGTCAGCCCGCGGTCCCTGCGCATTTTCCGGGCGGTTCTGGGCCCGTTTCTGGGTGATCGTCACTGGCGCCGTCGCCTGCTGGGGTTGGGTGTGGTTGGCCTTACCGTTGCCGCTGCCTCCCTGCCTGTATTCCAGGCTGTCATTCTGAAAATGCTGCCCTTCGATAATAAATCCGAACTGCAGATAGTGGTGGATATGCCGGAACGCACGCCCGTGGAACAGACCCAGCGGGTGCTTATGGAAATGGGCCAGCATCTGGAAACAGTAGAGGAGGTGGCCAACTGGCAGACCTATGCCGGTACCGCCTCGCCCATCAACTTCAATGGCCTGGTACGTCAGTATTATCTGCGCAGCGATCCCTACCAGGGCGATATTCAGGTCAACCTGAGTCATGCGGAAAACCGGAACCGCCAGTCTCACGATATTGCCCAGTCCCTGCGGGCGCCGTTGACCACCATTGGTGACAGCTACGATGCCCGCGTAAAGGTTGTCGAGGTGCCCCCGGGGCCGCCGGTGCTGTCGCCCGTGGTGGCCGAAATCTACGCCGTGGATGAAACCCGCCGGGCAGAGCTGGCCCGCATGGTGGCCGAAGGCATGACCCGGGTAGACGGCCTGGTGGATATCGATACCACTCTAGAAGCACCAACAAGGCAGTGGGAAGTGGTTGTTGACCGGGATCGCGCGGCGCGACTGGGGGTTTCACAGGCCCAGGTTGTCGCTGCCCTGCAGACGGCCCTCGGCGGCAACAGCGTCAGCTTCCTGCACGATGAGCATGCCAAGTATCCGGTGCCGATCCGGGTCATTCTGGGGGAGGGCGATAAAGCCCAGCCGTCGGTGCTGCTGTCGCTGAATATGCGCAGCCGCAGTGGCAACCTGATACCGCTGGCCAGCGTTGCCGAGGTTAGGGATGCGGACTGGATGGGGGCGATCTACCACAAGGACCTGCTGCCGGTGACCTATGTGACAGCCGATATGGCCGGGGACATTGATTCCCCGCTGTACGGCATGTTTGCCATGGTGGATCGTCTGAACAGTCAGGACGGCGCACCCGAGCAATACTTTATCGATCAGCCGCCGCTACCGGAAAAAGGCACCCTAAAATGGGACGGTGAATGGCAGATTACCTACGAAACCTTCCGGGATATGGGTGCCGCCTACAGTGTCGGGATCTTCATGATTTTCGTATTGCTGGTCGCGCAGTTCCGGTCCTACATTCTGCCATTGGTCATCATGGCGCCGATCCCGCTGACGCTGATCGGTATCATGCCTGGCCACGCGCTGCTGGGACGCGAGTTCACCGCAACCAGCATGATCGGAATGATCGCCCTGGCCGGCATCATCGTGCGCAATTCCATTCTGCTGGTGGTGTTTATCCGGCAGTTGCTTGATGAAGGTGTGGAGCTGGGCGAGGCCGTGGTTCTGGCTGGCGCCGTGCGCATCAAGCCCATAGCTCTCACCGCCATTTCGGCGATGGTAGGTGCTTACTTCATCCTCAACGACCCGATATTCAACGGGCTGGCGATATCGCTGATTTTCGGTCTGGCCATGTCGACCCTGCTGACGGTGCTGGTAGTGCCCCTGCTTTACTACAACCTGGCCCGCTGCAAGTGGGTTTAACGAGTGGGCCAGTAGCGCTGCATTTCAACAAACAGGAATGACGCGCTCCAGGTGATCAGAACCAGGCCGGTGAGGGATTCGATGCCGGTCAGAAAGCGGAGCACGCCATGGGCCTCAATATCACCATAACCAAGGGTGGTGAAGGTTGTAAACGAGAAGTAGACGCAGTCCAGCAGGCTGCCGTCGAAGTTCTTGGAGAGCCTTCCCCAGCCCTCGGCGTGATGCATGCTGTAATATGCGCCCGCAAAAATCCACACCTGAAGCGTGTGGGCGATGAGCACCCCAAGTACGCCGGTCACCAGGCGGAAGTGGTGACCCCTGCGCCTTCCGGCCAGCAAATGGCTGAGGCGGATGAGCGCCTCGTTGTGGATAACAACGACGACAATAACAATGAATGCATTGATCGCAGTGGCATGCAGAAGCTGAACCAAGTCTGCCATCTTTATGACACCGAGTGCTGATCCGGGACTTCGCGGATCCGGCCATGCTCGTCGATGGCGACATAAATGAAAAGACCTTCCGTCACCTTGCGGGGCGTCTTCGCGGTGCGGTCCAGGGTCCAGACTTCGACATTGATTTTCATCGAGCTGCGGCCCACTTCAATGAGCTCACCGTAGCAGCCCACCTGTGCCCCCACCCTCAAAGGAGAAAGGAACTCCATCCGGTCCATGACAACGGTGGCGTTGCGGCCCTGGGATATCCTGCCGGCCAGGGTAGCGGCAGCGATATCCATATGGCGGACCACCCAGCCGGCAAACACGTCGCCATTGGGGTTGGTATCGGAGGGCAGCGGAACAATCTGGGTAATCAGTTCGCCGCGCGGCGCAGGGTTGTCATCGTTCAGGGCTGTCATGGCTACTGCCTTGTGGCGCTGGAGTTATTTTTAGTACTGGCATGTTAGCGCTCTTCCCGGTGTCTGCAAGGCGCCGGCAAGAAAAATTCCACAACCTGTTGTATATTTGGGGCGGTGTAACAAGGTTGTCACAAAATGGCTTTATGATTTTTTCATCGGTGAAGCACCCCGACAATAAAGTCAAAGTGACAAATTGGAGACTTAACGTGATCAAACTCAAGACAGCCCTCACATCCGTGGCACTGGCAGGAAGCATTGCTGCTTTATCCAGCCCGGCCATGGCTCGCGACACCATCAGCATTGTCGGTTCATCCACGGTTTACCCTTTCGCAACGGTGGTTGCGGAGCGGTTCGGAACCACCACCGATTTCAATACGCCGAAGTTGGAGTCCACCGGTTCTGGTGGCGGCATGAAACTGTTCTGCCAGGGTATCGGGACTCAGCATCCGGACATTACCAACGCTTCCCGTCGTATGAAGCCGTCCGAATTTGAGATGTGCATGAACAATGGCGTCAAGGAAATCACCGAATTCCGCATCGGCTCCGATGGCATCGTCATCGCCAGTTCAAAAGACGCAGAGAATCTGGAGCTCACTCTCGAGCAGCTGTTCCTCGCTCTGGGTAAAGAAGTACCGTCACCTGACGACCCCTCCGAGCTGGTTGCCAACCCTTACGAAAAATGGAGCGAAGTCGACAGTAGCCTGCCCGACGTTACCATTCGCGTGATGGGACCGCCTCCGACCTCAGGAACCCGTGATTCGTTCAACGAGCTGGCTTTGCAGGCCGGCTGTGAGGACCTGCCGGCCGTTGCCGACATGAGCGAAGACGAGATGGAAAGCGTTTGTCAGAGCGTTCGGGAAGACGGCGCCTTCATCGAGGCGGGTGAAAACGACAACCTGATCGTTCAGAAGCTGATCGACGACAAGGGCATGTACGGTGTCTTCGGCTACAGCTTCCTGGAAGAGAACTCTGACCGATTGCAGGCTGCGACCCTGAACGGCATGGTGCCGACCGCTGAGGACATTGCTGAAGACAAGTACCCGGTTGCACGCTCCCTGTTTTTCTACGTCAAGAAAGCCCACGTAGGTGTGATTCCTGGCATCGCCGAGTATGCCGAGGCTTTTGTCAGCGTCAGTGCCATGGGTCCGAACGGCTATCTCAGGGATGTGGGGCTGATTGTTCCGCCCCGTGCAGCGCTGATGGATCTTCAGGACAAGGCAGCGAATATGCCGAACCTGACAAAAGCTGAACTGATGTAGTAAAGCAATTGTTATAACCGACAGGACGTCAGTGTCAGGGTGCGGATCAGCCGGCGGCGGTCCGCACTTTTGTGCATCTGGATGCTGGCCCCGACGGCGGCAAGTGCACCGCCGGTCTGAACGCAGTAGACTTCATTTCCCAACTCTCAGCGAACAGGAATTTTCATGCAACCGGCCAATTTGCTCCTGCTGACGATGGTGTGTGTACTGGTGGCCTACGGCGTAGGCTATGCCCGCTCCCGGTCATTGGCCATGCCCCTGGGCGGAATTCGCCACCTCAAATCCCTGCCATTTTACTACGGCGCCAGGGCAGCGCTCTGGTGCGGGTTGCCAGCGCTGGTTGTGTTGGGACTTTGGGTCGTATTCCAGGGCCAGGTGATCCAGACTCTGGTGATCGGGTCCCTGCCCCAGGAGATGTTGCCGGGCAGTGAAGGCGAGGCCAGCCTGCTGTTAAGCAAGATCAGTAATGTTGCCAGCGGTGCCCTGCCGCCCGGATTTGTGGAGCCGCCGATTGTGGAGGCGGCCGAGCGGCTTGAGGCCCTGCGCCAACAGAGCCGGTTCTACATGTCGGCACTGGTTGTGTCGGTGGCTGTGCTGGCAGGCTTTCTGGGCTGGGTGCGGGTAAAGCCGAAAGCCAACGCCCGGGTCCAGGTGGAGGCTATTCTGAAGTGGTTGTTTTTTGCCTGTGCCGCGCTGGCCATCCTGACCACCATGGGCATTATCTTCTCGGTATTCTTTGAAACCATCCGGTTCTTCGAAAAGATCCCGTTTACCGAATTTGTTTTTGGCTCCCAGTGGAGTCCCCAGACTGCCATGAGGGCCGATCAGATTGCCTCCCAGGGCGCGTTCGGAATGATTCCCCTGTTCACCGGTACACTGCTGATTTCGGCCATTGCCATGGTCGTGGCGGTGCCGGTCGGGCTGTTGTCGGCCATCTACCTGTCGGAGTACGCCAACAAGAAAGTCCGCGGCGTAGTCAAGCCGCTGCTGGAGATGCTGGCAGGGATTCCCACCGTGGTCTATGGCTTTTTTGCCGCGCTGACGGTGGCGCCCTTTATCAGCGACCTGGCGGCGGCCATCGGCATTGAAGCTTCCTCGCAAAGTGCCCTGGCGGCCGGCGGTGTCATGGGCATCATGATTATTCCGTTCGTGTCGTCGCTGTCAGACGATGTGATCAACGCCGTGCCGCAAACGCTGCGGGACGGTTCGCTGGCGCTGGGCGCGACCCAGTCCGAGACTATGAAAAAGGTAATTTTCCCCGCCGCGCTGCCGGGCATTATGGGAGGTATTCTGCTGGCGGTCTCCCGTGCTATTGGCGAGACCATGATCGTGGTCATGGCGGCCGGCCTGGCAGCGAATCTGACCGCAAACCCGCTGGAAACCGTAACCACGGTAACCGTTCAGATTGTGACCCTGCTGACCGGCGACCAGGAGTTTGACAGCGCCAAGACGCTGGCCGCCTTCGCTCTCGGTGCCATGCTCTTCCTTGCCACGCTGTTACTTAATGTGATTGCCCTGAAAATCGTTCGCAAATATCGGGAACAGTATGACTGATCAAAAAAACCAGGCCGAACTGGTCCGCCAGTCGCTCAAACACCGTTACCGTAAAGAGCGCCGCTTCAGGGCCTACGGTATCGTTGCTATTGCCATCGCGTTGTCTGCTCTGGTTGTGCTCTTTGTCGATATCATCGGCAAGGGCTATACCGGCTTCACCAAAACCACTATCACCATGGAAGTGGAGCTGGATGGCGAGATGATGTTTCTGGACGACGCCACCGACGAACGCCAGCTGAAAATGGCGGATTTTGTCGAGCCGCTGGTTCAGGCGCTAACCAGAGAGATCCCCGGGGCGAATGCCAGTGACCGGGATCAGGTCAGGGGATTGCTCAATCCCTATGCCTCCAATGAACTGAAAGAAATTCTCAAGGCCAATCCGCAGTGGCTGGGCTCTACCCGGACGATCACGGTGCTGGCCCATACCGACGTGGATGTTTACGTCAAGCATGCCGGCGATGACAGCTATTCCATAAAACTCAGTCAGCAGCAGCAGCGCTGGGTCGATGAATTGCTGGAAGCCGGTGTAGTCGAGACCTCGTTTAACGACGTGTTCTTCACCAGCGGTGACTCCCGTGATCCCTCCCGTGCCGGCATTCTGGGTGCCATCGTAGGCTCTCTGCTTACCATGTTTGTAACCCTGGTGCTGTCGTTCCCGATTGGTGTGGCCGCGGCCATTTACCTGGAAGAGTTCGCGCCCCAGAACAGGTTCACGGACTTTATCGAGGTGAATATCAATAACCTGGCCGCCGTGCCATCCATTATCTTTGGCCTCCTGGGTCTGGCGGTCTTCATCAATCTGTTCGGCATGCCCCGTTCGGTTCCGGTGGTGGGCGGTCTGGTGCTGACCCTTATGACCCTGCCAACCATCATTATTTCCAGCCGCGCCGCCATCAAGAGCGTTCCACCTTCGATTCGCGAGGCGGCCGAGGGCATCGGCGCCTCGAGAATGCAGGTGGTATTGCACCATGTATTGCCGCTGGCAATGCCGGGTATGCTCACCGGGTCCATTATCGGAATGGCGCAGGCGCTGGGCGAAACCGCACCGCTGCTGCTGATCGGCATGGTGGCCTTTATTGTCGACGTACCCGACGGCTTCCTTGATTCCGCAACCGTGCTGCCGGTGCAGGTATTCCTCTGGGCGGGCAGCCCTGAACTTGCTTTTATTGAGCGCGCTTCGGCAGCCATCATGGTGCTGCTGGCGTTTCTGATCAGTATGAATGCACTGGCTGTCTGGCTGCGTAAACGTCTTGAGCGTCGGTGGTAAGGAGAGTTAAATGAGCACTATGAACCCATTAATTACCCGGGAGGGTGATATGGCAGACAGTAATACCGTGCCGGTCCAGGAAAAAGCGGACGCTCCAGCGGAAACTGTTATCGAAGAGGGCGCCACGGTTGGCCGCCCGTTTTCCGATGATCCAAAGTTCAAGCTACGCAACGTCGAGGTGTTTTACGGTGAAGACCGTGCCATCAAAAACATCAGTCTCGACATTGGTCGCAATGAGGTAATTGCCTTTATCGGTCCGTCAGGTTGCGGCAAGTCCACCTTCCTGCGCTGCCTGAACCGGATGAATGACAGTATTGATATCTGTCGGGTGAAAGGTTCGCTGGCGCTTGATGATAATGATATCTATGACCCCAGGCGGGATGTAGTGGAACTGCGCGCCAGGGTAGGCATGGTGTTTCAGAAGCCCAACCCTTTCCCCAAATCCATCTACGATAACGTGGCCTATGGTCCGCGCATTCACGGGCTGGCGAACCGTAAATCCGAACTGGATGACATTGTCGAGAACAGCCTGCGTAAAGCCGGCCTGTGGAATGAGGCCAAAGACCGTCTGGATGCAACCGCCACCGGCATGTCCGGCGGCCAGCAGCAGCGCCTTTGCATTGCGCGCGCCATCGCGGTCAGCCCGGAAGTCATTCTGATGGATGAACCCTGTTCCGCACTGGATCCGATCGCCACGGCCCGGGTTGAAGAACTGATTTCGGAGATGTCCAAGAGCTATACGATTGTCATCGTGACCCACTCCATGCAGCAGGCAGCCCGTGTTTCCCATCGCACGGCCTACTTTCACCTTGGGCATCTGGTAGAGGTGAACGAAACCAACAAGGTTTTTACCTCGCCACAGCACGAGCTCACTGAATCCTACATTACCGGCCGCTTTGGTTAGCCCCGGTACGAACGAACACTGGAGAACAGAGTCATGCCAGATAAAAAGGACGATGTTTACGGCGATCATATTTCGCACAAGTTCAATGACGAAATGATGGCCCTGAAGAGTGAATTCCTGAAAATGGGCGGTCTGGTGGAATCCCAGGTGGACCGTGCCATTCATGCCCTGGTTGAGAATGACAGTTATCTGGCGGACGAGGTCCGCGCCACGGACAAGAAAGTCGACCAGATGGAAGTCGAAATGGACGAGGAAGCGACGCTGATCCTTGCCCGCCGCCAGCCTACGGCCCGGGACCTGCGACTGGTGGTCGCCGTGATCAAGATGGTGTCGGACCTTGAGCGCGTCGGTGACGAAGCCAAGAAAATTGCCAAGTTTGCCATCAAGCTGTCCGAGGAGGGCCAGGCGCCCAGAGGCTATGTGGAAGTGCGCCATATCGGCAACCACGTCCTGGCGATGTTGCGCGATTCCCTGGACGCCTTTGCCCGCCTGGATTCAGAGCAGGCGTTGCGGATCATCAAGGAAGACAAGCGGGTTGACGAAGAATATCAGGCCGCCACGCGGACTCTGCTGACCTTCATGATGGAGGACACCCGCAACATCTCCCGCTGCATGTCGGTCATGTGGGTGCTTCGCGCCCTGGAGCGGGTGGGCGACCACGCCTGTAACCTTGCCGAGAACGTGATCTTCATGGTCAAGGGCGAGGATGTAAGGCACACGCCGATGGAAGAGGCGGAGAAGGTTGTCGGCCCCTGATTCAGCCCTGCTTCATCTTATCGGTGTAGGGCGGCCAGCCCAGAGGTTTGCCGGCTAACAGGTGCAGGTGGATATGAAAGACCGTCTGTCCGGCATTCTCTCCACAGTTCATGACTGTCCGGTAGCCATCGTCTGCGAACCCCATGTCTTTTGCCATTTTGGCGGCCACCCAGTGCAGATGACCGACCAGTTCCCGGTCGCCTTCTTCGATGTCATTTATGAATGCAATTTCCTTTTTCGGAATGATCAGCAGATGCACCGGCGCCTGCGGGTTGATGTCCTTGAAGGCCAGGCTGATGTCGTCTTCATAGACGATATCGGCCGGGATTTCGCGGTTGATGATCTTGGTAAAGATTGTTCCTGACATGAGTTCTGCTTCTCTCTGAACGTGTTTTAAAGATGCTGATCCGTGCGTAAGTAAGCGGACAGGTTTTTCCAGAACCGTCCGGAGCCAGGGATGGCGGAGGCCGAGCGTACAGGGAGGTATTTACAGCGTGTTCTGGAAAACCCTGTCCGCTTACTTTGTTATCCATTAGTACTTTAGCCCCGGCAACCTCTGTGCGATCTGGCGGGCCAGGGGCGGTAATTCGTCATCTATACCCATAGCGTAGCGGGCCACCTGGTTGCGGGCAAAGGGCATGGCTTTGGCAGCGCCCAGACCAAGGTTGCGCAGCAGGTGCAATGGCGGCATGCGGTTGCTGAACAGGTGATAGAACAGGTCCATGGCCATCATCATCCGGCGGTTGGCCGGGCGGCGCTGGCTTTCATAGGCGGCCAGTATGACGGGGTCGGAGAGATCTCTGCCGGCTCTCTGAGCTTCACGCAGCTGGGTTTGCAGGCAGCGGGCATCCTGGAAGCCGAGATTCACGCCCTGACCGGCCAACGGGTTGATGGTATGGGCGGCATCGCCGACCAGGACCACCCGTTGACTGACATAGCTTTTCGCGTGCTGACGGGCAATCGGGAAGCTGGCTTTGGCCTCAATGTGAGTAAGCGGTGGTAGCTCGGTCGGAAAAGCTCTGGTGATTTCCTGAATCAGTTGGTCATCGTCAAGCGCTTTCAGCCTGGCGATAGTGGCTGGAGCGTCGTACCAGACCAGTGACGCCCAGCTTTCACCGCCACCGGCACTGTGCAGCGGCAGGAACGCGCGGGGGCCGCTGGGGTAGAAGCCCTGCCAGGTGATGTCTTCGACCGCACCGCGGTAACGGGCGGAAATGACCATGGCCTGTTGCTGGTACTGGTTGCGGTGAACCCCGATACCGGCCAGGTCCCGGACACGGGAATTGGCGCCATCCGCCCCCACTACCAACTGGCTTTCCAGAGTCTCGCCACTATCAAGGGTGACCCGGGCGGTGGCAGCGCCATTGTTAAGCGAGGTCAGGGTTGTTCCGGGCAGACAGGTAACGGAGGACTGGCTGGCGGCGCATTCCCAGAGTGCCTGCTGAGTCACGCGATTTTCCACGATGTGCCCGAGGTGGCTGGCGGACAGGCTACCGGCATCAAAGATGACGTCGGCAAGTTTGCCGGGCAATACATGGCTGAGCGGGTGCCGGGTTTCATCCCATACCGCAAGGCGGCCATAGGGTGTTGCGCGCATAGCCTTGATTGCTGGCCAGGCGCCCAGTTCTGCAAGATAGCGTTCGCTCCCTGCACTGATGGCCGACACCCGGATGTCCGGTGGCAGCTCTGCCTGGAAACCGCCAGGGCCGGCCTGATCAATCAGGGCAACGGTGAATCCGCTGCGCCCCAGTCCGGTGGCCAGGGCGGCACCGACCATACCGGCACCGACAATCACAACATCGCAAGCTTGAGTCATAGAGAAATCCTGTCTGGGACCCTCAGTTTACCCAAACGACCTGTCCAGACAAGCGGTACGACAGGACACCGCCTCAGTCTGCCAAAACTCAGTAGCCTGCGAGGTTGGCCGCGTGGCCATCCGCGAGAGTGTCTCCCGCCGATTCCCGTTTGCGGGTCAGCCAGGCAGGTTTCTGGGTGCCGGGTTTTACAAATCCCTGCTCGAGAACCATCGGGCGTACCAGTGCCATGAAATCATCGGTCTTCATGTGAATGGATTCTGTGTGGGTACCTGCAGCAAACGCCAGCTCGGGCTGTTTGGTCAGAGCTTCCGCACAGTAAACCGACATGTGGAAAAGGTTGCCGAAAGGCGGCATGGCGCCAACTTCGCAGTCGGGAAAACGGTCCTGGAATTCCTGTTCATCAGCCAGGTCAACAAAATCGGTATCCAGAATCCGGGTCAGGCGATCCCACCGAATTCGCCAACTGGCCGGCATTACCAGCATTGCCATTTTGCCATCCAGTTCGATAATCACCGTTTTGACTACCTGGTCTCCGGCAATTTTCACATGGTGGGCAAGTTCCTGAGCGGTAAATGCGGGGGGATGGGACAGGCACATATATTCAGCGCCTGCTTTATCAAGGTATTTCTTTAACTGCTGTATCGGCATAGTGACAGCCTCCTACCAGCAATGACAGCGGTATCAAAGCCCTTGGCTCCAATGGCCTGGCGGTGGCTTTTGAGTATTTGCCACCACCATCAACGGTCAGCTTAGTTGAGGCGCCGAGAAATGCGAGTAACAGATTGTTTAAAAGCCGGCGCAGTTACTCGCTCTTGTTGTAGACATGCACGTCCCGCTGGGGGAACGGAATAGTGATGTCTGCTTCGTCAAAGGCTTTCTTGACCTTCTCGTGCATATCCCAGTAATAGGGCCACAGGTCGTCGGTGGGAACCCACGCGCGAAACATCAGGTTGACGGAGTTGTCGCCCAGGCTGCCAACACAGATTCGTGGCTCGGGGTCTTTAAGTGAGCGTTCATCCTCGTCGAACAAACGCTGCAGTATAGCCTTTGCCTTGTCGATATCATCGTTGTAGTGGATTCCGAAAGTCATATCGCAACGGCGCGTGTCGTAAACGCTCACGTTAACCAGGGTTGCATTGGAAAGGCTGCCATTGGGGATAACAATGCGGCGGTTGTCGAAGGTATTCACTACGGTATAAAGAATCTGGATTTCAGCCACTGCGCCCAGAAAGCCCTGGGCTTCGATGGTGTCGCCGACCTTGAAAGGTTTGAAAATCAGAATAAGCACGCCGCCGGCAAAATTGGCAAGGCTGCCCTGCAGGGCCAGGCCGATGGCCAGGCCGGCCGCACCTATAACCGCGATGAATGAGGTAGTCGCGATGCCGATCATGGAGGCCACCGAGATCAGCAACATGATCTTGAGGACAGCACTGATCAGACCGCAGAGGAACTTGTTCAGGGTGGGGTCTTTGGCGCCAAGCTTCTTGTCGAGTACGCCAATCGCACGATTGATGAGCCACATACCCACGATGAGGGTGACAATGGCAAGAATCAGTTTCGGCGCGTAGGCCATAATCAGGCTGATGGCCTGATCGTAGTACTCAGACACATTGATATCGCTCACAAGATCTTCCACTTGCTTATCTCCTTTCTGGATGTGGCGGGGCCCGATAATCAGCAACCCAAGGCATTGCTACCACGAATATCGTCGTCAAATGTTTATAGCAGATTATCGTGACCCGCGTATACTTTCCTTTGGCTGATTTTTCTTCTTTAAAATTAATTCCTTACCAGGCCCAGTGGAAAATGGTTTCAGGTCCGCCGCGGACCAGGATGCGCCCGGCTTTCTGCTCCAGCTGATAGTCGTACATCGGGTCGTAGTAATCTTCCAGCAGGGCCTGAATCCAGGCGTCATGGCCGCTGACACTGCCGGTTGCTGACTGGACTTTGAGGGCGTCTTCCATCTGGTTCCGCAGTGCCCGATGGCGCTCACCGCCCAGGCGTTTGCGAACCCGGTCGAGAGCGCTCAAAAGGTAGTTTTCGAAATTATGCCAGCCAGCTTCCAGGCCGTCGCGAAGGGTAAAGTCAGCAACCATTTTTACCACATAGTCTTCGCGGATGATCCGGATGCGCTCATCCAGAGGCTGTTCCAGAACCAGCAGGGGCGCTCCGGCCATACGGTCCCGCAGGCTGTGTGGTAGCGCGCAGCGGCCCACCAGGCGGCTTTCATCCTCAAGATAGACGGGTCCACCCACATGATGGTGGGCTTTCAGCAGGGCCACAGCCAGCCGGTTTTCAAAATCGATCTGACCAGGTTGCGGTGTCACCTCGCGACCAAAGCTGGAGCCGCGGTGATTGGCCAGGCCCTCGAGATCAACGGGATTGGGAAGCTGGTTGAGTAACCGGGTTTTGCCGGTGCCGGTTCGCCCACTGACGATCCGGAATTCCGACTTTTCAATGAGCTCTTCAAGCTGCTCAATCAGAAACCGCCGGAGCGCTTTATAGCCACCCCTGACCAGCGGTAAGTCCAGACCTGCCTGCTGAATCCACTGTTGGGTCAGCCGCGAACGAAGGCCGCCGCGGAAACAGAACAGATAACCTTCCGGGTGGTCGTTAATAAAGCGTAGCCAGGCGTCAATGCGCTGCTGCCGGACGTCACCGGAGACCAGCCGATGGCCCAGTTCGATCGCGGCGTCCTGGCCTTTCTCCTTGTAGCAAATGCCCACTTCATGGCGCTCGTCGTCGTTCATCAGCGGGGCATTCATTGCGCCCGGGAAGCTGCCCCGCCCAAACTCGACCGGTGCCCGGATATCCAGCAGCGGGCTGTCGTTCAGAAATATCGAGAGGTAGTCGTCAGTGTCTGGTCTGGACCGCATGGTGAAGGTCACTGGTCGTAAAGTGAGGCGACAGTATAACGGAAGTCTTTACAGCTTGTCGGGGCGGGCACCCCGGAATGAGGGGTAGAGTCTAAATTCCGGGCATAAAAAAAAGGCAACTTTGCAGTTGCCCTTTCCGAGACAGGTGTTCGCTTCCTTGCGATTTCGGCGATCGTCCTGGCGCCGAGGTGTTTCCGTAATACCTGTAACCCATCCTTGGTGCCAGCGTCCGAGCCGACAATCCAGTTTATATCCCTGAGGCGGAACCTCCCTGATTTCCTGCCTCTCCCTGCATCCAGTGCGGGGCGCGTCCAGTGCCTTATTCCTCTCCACATCATTCCTGATGCGTTCACTTTAACAATCATCAGAATTTATTGGTGTGAATAAAATCCGTCGGTCCGGGTACTCCTAGACTGAAATTAATTTTAATCTATATAAAACAGATAGTTATGGTATTTATGGGGCGGTAATAACGAGGTTCTTACCTCAGATAGCCGTCGGCTCTTACATCAATGTAAGCGTTATCTCACATGCAGCATCGGCAATGTCCTTGATCTGGTCCCGGATCTTAAGGCTCTGACTCGCATTTCCTGCTATTGCGGGTTGATTTCCCGTGATCCTCCCTGAAAATAAAGCCACAGAGCAGCAGACCGATAGCGACGCCAGCGCCATCCGCAGCCAGATCCAGCAGGGAAAATTCACGATAGGGCAGTTGCGCCTGTGTTAACTCAATCACCAGCCCGAAGCCGATTACACCCAGCGCAATCCAGGTCCGCGACAGGTCTGGCCAGGCCAGGCGGCTGACTACAGTCAACTGGATAAACGCCAGCAGGTGATTGATTTTGTCGTGTTGCAACGAGGGAACCGGATAAGGCTGGCTGGTGGTGGCCAGATACATGATTGCCACGGCTGAAATAACAAGGGTTGTCCGCCAGAGCGGCTGGCACATAAGGACTGATTGCAGGCTGTTTTTCAGAAATGCCATGTAAGGTTGTCGGGCTGTGGTGTTGATTCCATCATGATATGCTCTGCACGCCTTCACTGTCATCGAAACTGGGGTGCTGCGAGCTATGTTAAAAGGTAATTTTTTCCGCGGCCTGGGTTATCTTGGACAGGGGTTCCGGCTGATACAACAGCCGGGCCTGCGACTGTTCGTCATTATTCCCCTGGTTATTAATATCTTGTTATTTGGCCTGCTGTTCTACTTCCTGGGTGAAATGTTCACCGTCCTGATTGATGGTGCCATGAACATGCTGCCGGACTGGGCCTGGCTGCAGAGTCTGGACTGGCTGTTCTGGCTGCTTTATGGCGTGGTAATTGTGCTGATGCTGGCCTATGGATTCGTGATCGTAGCGAATCTGATTGGCTCGCCTTTCTATGGCTATCTCGCCGAGCTTACCGAAAAGCACCTGACCGGCCAGGAGGTCAACACCGATGAAAGCTGGGGGCAGATAATACGGGATATCCCGCGTTCACTCTGGCGGGAAGTACAGAAGATCGTGTATTACCTGCCCAGAGCACTGGCTCTGTTCGTCATTGGTCTTGTTCCGGTGGTGAATATTGTGGCTGCAGTGCTCTGGTTCTTGTTTAACAGCTGGATGATGGCGCTTCAGTATGTGGATTATCCGGCTGATAACCACCGCGTGAGTTTCCCCGATCTGCGTCGCAGCCTGGCGGGTGCGCGGCTATCAGCCCTGGGCTTCGGGTTGCCGGTGGCCCTGGCTGCCATGGTACCGGTGCTGAACCTGATTGTTGTGCCTGCTGCAGTCTGCGGTGCGGCCGCTTTCTGGGTTCGGGAAAACCAGTCCGACTGAGATATTGATTTTTTTACTTGTTCCATTTTCTGGAGGCTTTTTGGATACATCGGATTTTGTCATCGGCCAACGCTGGGTCAGTCACAGTGATACCGCTCTCGGGCTTGGTATTGTTACGGATCTCTCCGGGCGCAGGGTGACTCTGGGGTTCCCGGCAGCCGATGAAGAACGAACCTACGCGATTGATAATGCGCCGCTGTCCCGGATCATCTACCAGATCGGAGAAGAGATCGAAACCTTTGATGGCGATCGTTTCGTGGTTCGTGCCGTGGAAGATCTCGGCGGCGTCCTGATGTATCACGCGGATGATGGCAGCGAAGACCTGGCCCGCATCTCCGAGGTGAAACTCAGCAGTGCCGTCGACTTCTCGGCGCCCCATCAACGACTGTTCGCCGGCCAGTTTGATCGCAACGGGGCTTTCCGCCTCAGAATGGCGACGGTCCAGCATCAGGACCGGCTGCGGGCGTCCGCGGCGCGGGGGTTGATCGGCGCACGTACCCAGCACCTCCCCCACCAGATCTATATCGCCCATGAAGTCGCGACCCGCCACGCCCCCCGGGTGTTGCTGGCAGACGAAGTGGGCCTGGGCAAAACCATCGAAGCCGGGCTCATTCTGCATTATCAGTTGCACACCCAGCGGGCCCGCAGGGCATTGATCGTGGTGCCTGATTCGCTGATTCATCAGTGGCTGGTGGAGATGCTCCGGCGCTTCAACCTGAAATTCTCGATCATTGACCAGGCAAGATACGATGCGCAATCGGAATTCTCCGGAGGCTTCGTGGAACCGGATGATACCTCTGACGATGCGGCGGATAACCCGTTTGCAGCTGAGCAACTGGCACTGTGCAGTCTCGGTTTTCTTATGACCAATGGGCAAGCCCGGAAAGATGCCTTTGAAGCGGGCTGGGACCTGATGGTGGTAGATGAAGCCCACCACCTGGCCTGGAGCCCCGCAGCGGCAAGCCCGGAATACCAGCTGGTCGAGCAGCTCGCTGCGGCAAGCAAGGGACTTTTGCTGTTGACGGCGACGCCGGAACAGGTAGGTATCGCCAGCCATTTCGCCCGGCTGCGTCTGCTGGACCCGGCGCGGTTCCATGACCTTGACACCTTCCGCAGGGAAGAAGAGCAGTACGAAGCCATCAATACTGCCGTGTCCCGGCTCCGGCAACAGGGCACCGCCCTGGATGATGAAGCCCGGGCGTCATTACGGGGCTGGCTGGGGGATGATCTTGACCGGCTTATGGCGGGCGCAGATCCGGTTCAGGCCATCATTGATGCGCTGATTGATCGCCATGGCACTGGCCGCGTACTCTTCCGCAACACCCGGGCTGCCATCGAGGGTTTTCCCCAGCGCCGGCCCGTGGGCATTCCGCTGCCATGTCCCGATCTGTATGAGGCCTCCTGCCGCCATGGCTTTGCGGCATTGACCCCGGAGGTAAACGTTGATGAAGAACTGTGGCTGGCCCAGGATCCCAGGGTCGCCTGGCTGAAACAGACACTGACGCGGCTGAAGCCTGCGAAAGTCGTTGTCATCTGCGCCAGTGCTTCCACTGCCGTTGCGCTCGAGCATTATCTGCAGTTGCGGGCGGGTATCCGCAGTACGGCTTTTCATGAACATCTCAGCCTGATCGAGCGGGACCGTGCCGCTGCCTATTTCGCCGATGCCGAGCAGGGGGCCCACGCCCTGATCTGTTCCGAAATCGGCAGCGAAGGCCGGAATTTCCAGTTCGCCCATCAGCTGGTGCTGTTTGACCTGCCGGCCAACCCGGATCTGCTGGAACAGCGAATCGGCCGTCTGGACCGGATCGGACAGACAGACGCTATTGATATACATATTCCCTATCTGGAAGACACGGTCCAGGAGTCCCAGTATCGCTGGTTTGACGAGGGCCTGAATGCCTTTGCCGAAAGCTGCTCGGTGGGCGTGGCGGTGCAGGAGACGGTCCACGCACAGTGGCTGCAGGTGATCGAAGGTGGCACCGACAAGGCGCTGGCCGCGCTGATTGCTGTCTCCCGGGCCGAGGCTGACCGTCTGCGGGAATTGCTGCGTAAAGGCCGTGATGCCCTGATCGAACTCAATTCCTGCCGCCCCGACGTTGCGGAGAAACTGATCGAATCGATCGAGGCCGAGGAGCGCGGTGACCCGGTTCGGGACTACATGCTGGACGCCTGCGATATTCTCGGCGTCGATCTTGAGGATCATTCTGAACATGCCGACATTCTGCGCCCTGGCGAGCAATATCAGGCCGGCCTCGTACCGGAGTTGCCCGAAGACGGGCTGACCGTAACCTGGAACCGGCAGCAGGCTCTGGAGCGCGAGGACATGGCCTTCATGAGCTGGGAGCATCCGCTGGTCAGCGGTATTATGGAATCGGTGACCAGTTCCGGGCTTGGCAAGGCGGCGCTGGCAACCATGTCGGTCAAGGCCCTGCCCGCGGGGACTCTGCTGCTTGAGGCACTTTTCACAGTGCATTGTCCCGCGCCCGAGTCGCTGCAGCTTTCCCGCTTTCTGCCAGTTTCACCGGTGCGTCTGCTGGTGGACCTGAAGGGCAAGGATCTGTCGGCAACCCTTTCCCATGAGCGGCTGAATGACATGTGCTCCAATATCCGCCGCCGGACCGCGCAGTCCATCGTGCCCCAGATCCGGCCTCAGGTGGAAACCATGGTGGATCATGCCGAGCGCGTGGCAGCGCCCTACCTGAAGCCGCTGCGGGAATCGGCGCTTGACGGGGTACGGCAATTTCTGGGATCTGAAATCCAGCGGCTGGAGTCACTGAGACAGGTAAATCCGGCGATTCGTGAGGAGGAAATTGCCTTCTTCTCGGAGCAACTGGCGGCCGCCGAGTCGGCGATCAATCAGGCGAGCCTCTCCATGGAGGGCATCCGGGTGATCCTGACCGCCTGAAAGTGACAAGGTACCAAGGAATATCGAAGTAAGCGGACAGGTTTTTCCAGAACCGTCTGCTTATTTGCCCACGGATTAGTAGCTATTCAATTATCATCTGTTGATGTACTTTAGTCGTAGTCAGTGCAGGTTGTTCCTATTCAAGTTGTTGAAAACAGAGAGTGTTGATGATGACGATTATTTTACTTGTGGTTGCTGTGGCCGGGTTGCTTGCTCTGATGCGAAAACAGGCCGGTGCCAAGCCTGTGGTCGTCCTGCTGGCGATAACAGGCGTATTGTCGCTGATTTTTGCCTCAGGCCTTCTTGCCCTGATACTGCTTGCCGGCGCCGGGATCACGGCTGCTGCCGGGCTGCCCGGGTTCCGCCAGAGCTGGCTGACGCCGCGGGTTTTCGCGATGTTCAAGAAGGTAGCGCCCAAGGTCTCGGCGACTGAAAAAGTGGCCCTGGAAGCGGGCACTGTCGGCTGGGACGGCGAGCTTTTCACCGGTCGCCCGGACTGGCACAACCTGCTGATCAATCGCAACACTGGCCTGACCGAAAAAGAGCAGGCGTTTGTCGACAACCAGTGCGTGAAAGCTACATCCATGTGTAATGCCTGGGACGTCGCGGTAGAGCGCGCCGACCTGCCCGCCGAGCTCTGGGAATTTTTGAAGAAAGAGAAGTTCTTTGGCATGATCATCCCGGAAGAATACGGCGGTCTGCATTTTTCTGCCAAGGCCCAGAGCGCAGTCCTGCAGCGGCTGGCATGTAATGAAGCGTTGATGGTGACAGTGGGCGTTCCCAACTCCCTGGGCCCCGGCGAGTTGCTGGTCAAATACGGTACTGAAGAACAGAAAAACCACTATCTTCCGCGCCTTGCCGATGGCCGCGAGATTCCCTGCTTTGGCCTGACGGGCCCCCGGGCTGGTTCTGACGCCACGTCGCTGCCGGATACGGGCATCGTCTGCAAACAGAAGTTCAACGGTAAGGAAACCGTTGGTATCAGACTGAATTTCGAGAAGCGCTGGATCACCCTTGCGCCAATCGCCACGGTGGTTGGCCTTGCCTTCCGCATGTTTGACCCGGACGGTCTGTTGGGGGATACCAAAGATTACGGCATTACCTGCGCGCTGATCCCCCGCGACACCAAGGGTATGGAAATCGGCCGCCGTCACTGTCCCATCGGCAGCCCGTTCCTGAACGGGCCGATCAAGGGCAAGGACGTCTTTATTCCGCTGGATTACATCATCGGCGGCCAGGAAATGGCCGGGCAGGGCTGGCGCATGCTGGTCGAGTGCCTGTCCGTCGGTCGCTGTATCACATTGCCTTCAGGAGCTGCCGGCGCTGCCGCCTATTCCGTGGGTACCGCCGGGGGCTATACCCGTATCCGCCGCCAGTTCAATTCTCCGGTGGCCGAGATGGAGGGCGTCCAGGAGCCGTTGGCACGTATTGCTGCGCAGACCTATATTGCGCAGGCAGCTGTCAGTCATACCGCCAACATGATCGACAGGGGCGAGAAGCCGGCGGTGCCCTCGGCCATCCTGAAATACCATCTGACGGAAATACAGCGTAGTGTCCTGTCCGATTCCATGGACGTTCATGGCGGTAAAACCGTGACCCTCGGCCCCCGTAATTATCTGGGTATTGGCTACAGCGGTGCCTCGGTTGCGATCACCGTTGAAGGTGCCAATATCATGACCCGTAGCCTGATGATCTTCGGTCAGGGCGCGATTCGCTGTCATCCCTATGTCCTCAAGGAACTGGCGGCAAAGGACAACGACGACATCGAGGCCTTTGACGAAGCCTTTTTCGGCCACGCCGGCCTGGTCTTCGGTAATGCCGCCCGTGCGCTGACCCAGGCATTCGGGGTTGGCAAGGCGGATGTTCCGTTTGACAGTGCTTCGAAAAGGTATGCTCAGGGCGTTTCGCGCTTCAGTGCCGCCTTTGGCCTGTGTTCGGACGCCGCCATGACCACCCTGGGTTCAGAGCTGAAAATGCGCGAGCTGATTTCGGCCCGGCTGGGCGATATGCTGTCGAACCTGTACCTGGCATCCATGGTGCTCAAACACTGGCACGAAACCCAGCCAGTCGACGGCGAGCGGGATCTGATGGAATTCAGCCTGTCGTTGTTGCTGCACCGCGCGGAAAATGCGCTGGAGGAGTTCCTGCAGAACCTGCCGAATCGCGCAGTGGCGCTGTGTCTTCGCGCCGTTACCCTGCCGTTGGGCCGTCGTTGGGACAAGCCCCACGATGATCTGTCAAGAAGCCTGGCGCGCGCCATCTCCACCGATAGCGCGGTACGCACCAGGCTGCTTGCCACCGTCTGGAGTACCAATGGCGAGGGCACTGTGGAAAATCCGGTGGCTCGATACAACAGCCTGCTGAAGGATTACGACAAGGCAGAGGCGCTGTATCGCAAGGTCACCAAGGCTTACGCCAAGGGCCAGTTGCCGATGACTGCGCTGCACCCGGAGGAGCGGTTCGAGGAAGCCCTCAAGGCGGATATCTTTACCAAGGAGGAAACAGACTTCATGCGCCGGTATGAAGAGATTGTGCTGGAAATGCTGACCGTCGACGACTTCCCGTTCGATGCGCTTGCCAGCGATAAATCCACAGTGATTGATCACAACCCGGCCTGATCAGGGGCCGGGACGCTAGTCGCTGCCCAGGATCCAGCGGGCAGCTTTCTCTGCAATCATCAATGTCGGTGAATTGGTGTTGCCGCTGGTAATGGTGGGCATCACGCCGGCATCGACGACCCGCAGGCCGGCCACGCCCCTAACCCTCAGGTAGGGGTCCACCACGGCGAGTTCATCGTCCGCAGGGCCCATGCGGGTGGTGCCTACCGGGTGAAAAATAGTAGTTCCGATATCTCCGGCCAGTTTGGTGAGTTCGTCGTCGGTCTGGTACTGCAGGCCGGGCTTGTACTCTTCCGGCTGGTGTTGCTTGAAGGCCGGTTGTTCCGCAATGCGCCGGGTCACGCGCAGTGAATCTGCCGCCACTTTCCGGTCTTCCGGTGTGCTCAGGTAATTCGGCGCAACGGCCGGTGCCTGTTTCGGGTCCTTGCTGCGAATACGCACGGTACCGCGGCTGGTCGGGTTCAGATTGCAGACACTGGCGGTGATGGCCGGGAACTCATGCAGCGGCTGCCCAAAGGCGTCGAGGCTCAGGGGCTGGACGTGGTATTCAATATTGGCGTAGTCGTATTCATCCGAGCTGCGGGTAAACAGGCACAGCTGTGACGGTGCCATACTCATGGGCCCGGAGCGGGTGAGCAGGTATTCCAGTCCGATGCGGGCCTTGCCGATCAGTGAGTTGGCCATGGTATTCAGGGTGGGGACTCCCCGCACCTTGTACACCGACCGGATCTGGAGATGGTCCTGCAGGTTTGCGCCAACACCGGGAAGGTCTTTGACCACATCAATGCCATGCTCCTGCAACAGGTCTGCCGGACCGATGCCGGAGAGCTGCAACAGCTGCGGCGAGCCGATGGCGCCGGCCGAGAGTATGACCTCGCGTTTCGCCCTGGCGAGGATTTCACCGTCACCGGGTCGATCAACACGGACGCCGGTGCAGCGAGGCCCGGAAGGGGAGTTTTCCGTTTTCAGACCGAGCACATGGGTGGAATGCCAGAGCGTCAGGTTGGGGCGCTTCTCGGCTCCGCGGAGGAAGGCTTTGGAGGTATTCCAGCGCCAGCCCGAGCGCTGGTTCACCTCGAAATAATCCACGCCCTCATTATCCCCCCGGTTGAAATCCCGGGTTCGCGGAATGCCGGCCTCGACGCAGGCCGTGGCAAAGTCTTCCAGCACTTTCCATTTCAGGCGCTGATGCTCCACCCGCCATTCGCCGCCATGGCCATGGTATTTGCCGTGTTCCGGGTCGGCGTCGCCGCCGTCGTCCAGGCGGTAGTGGTCCTCGTGGCACATAAAGTCGGGCAGGCAATTGTCCCAGCTCCAGTGTTGTTCGCCGGTTATCTCTGCCCACTGATTGTAATCCCGTGCCTGGCCGCGAATATAAAGCATGCCATTGATGCTGGAGCAGCCGCCCAGGATTTTACCGCGGGGGTAGATCAGCGTACGCCCGTTAAGACCCGGGTCCGGATCCGTGCGGAAGCACCAGTCGGTGCGCGGATTGTCAATGCAGTACAGGTAGCCTACCGGAATGTGAATCCAGTAATAGTTGTCCCGGCCGCCGGCTTCGATCAGCAGGACACGGTTGGCCGGGTCTGCGCTCAGGCGGTTGGCCAGCAGGCAGCCGGCAGTCCCGGCCCCTATCACGATGTAGTCGAACTCTTGCTGTCCCTGTGCTTTGTTGTTGTCGGACATGGCGTTTTCTCCACCGCGTATTCAGCTGTTATTTGTGTAAAACCTTCGGGAGGTGCCAGATTTTGAGCTCTGTCAGGCGGTTAACCGGTATCGGATAATATTCAGCCATACAGGCTAGAGTGGCTCAGCGGTTAAAGCAATTGAGATTTTCAAAAGCACGATGTGAGGGAAATCTTTATTGATGAGGCGTTCCATGTGTCTCCTCCGGAGTTGGCCATGGACGAGCGCCCGGAGGGCGAGCCACCGAAGCTTAACTTCGAGGTTAATTGACGGCATACTCGGCCAGACTCCAAAGCAACAAGCATGGAATCCCGGAATGTGGCTATCAATCCTCGCTGTAAGCGCCGGCGCCGTCATCGGCGCCAACCTGAGATGGGCTCTGGGGCTGTGGCTGAATGCCAGCTACCACACCATCCCTTTTGGCACCCTTGTCGCGAACCTCTCGGGCGGCTGGCTCGTTGGCCTGCTGATCGGTTATTTCGTCCACGGCAGCTCGATCGCACCGGAATGGCGGCTGTTCGCCATAACCGGTCTCTGTGGAGCGCTTACCACCTTCTCCACCTTCTCTCTGGAAATGTTTTCCGCTATCCAGGAGGGCAAATGGAGCATGGCACTGGCCGGCATTCTGGCTCATGTCGTGGGTTCCATTGTCATGACTGCCCTCGGTATATACACCTTTGGTTTACTCAAGGCATAACCGCTGTTGCCGTATCGTCACTGACTGGTGGGATCCCGGTAAAGGCGCTGTCAGCCGATCTGGAAGTCAGATTTCGCCACCTCAGTATCACTACGCACTAAAAATTTTCAGATTACACTTGGCAACAAGTCCGTTCAGGAGTAGAGTCCGGGGTGTAGGAAAGATTAGTAAAGCATTCAGATCAAGACGAATCCGCAGTTTGTAGTGAACGTCCTGTTTTTGATTCCGCAAATTCTGTTTTTCCGTAAACGCTGATCAACCATCGTTGTGATGTTTGGCGGCAGATTAATTAATTGATTTCAGGAAGTTTAAGATATGTCTACTACTACCGGCACTGTTAAGTTCTTCAACGAAGC
>NZ_DATFKH010000089.1:0-3062 GCF_035268745.1 Marinobacter sp. | reverse complement strand
CGCGGGCACCGTGATCCAGGTGACGGTCGAGCGCGCCGGGGATGGCGTGCGCCTGACGGTAGAGGACCAAGGGCCGGGCTTGCCGGCGGAGGATCTGGAGCGGATCTTTCAGCCTTTCACCCGCAGCAACGCGCGACCCTTGGGCAAGGAGAAGGGGATCGGGCTGGGGTTATCGATCGTGCGCAATATCGTGGTCGCGCATGGGGGTAGTATTGGGGTGGAGAGCGACGAGGGGCGCGGGGCGACGTTCACGGTCTGGTTGCCGGAGGCGGGTGTCGCGAAGGCCCCCCGCTCAAGCGGATTGCCGGTTCCTTGATCAAAGTCCAGACCTCCCCAAAAAATGCCCAAACGCCCCGATTTTTTGGACACCCCGTAAACTTGAGGCTATAGCGAGACCGCCCCGACCTCAATCCGTAGCGACTTGCCGCCGGGGATCTTTGCCCCGAGACCAGTGAGTTTTCGGCAGAGCTGCTCTTGGGCCAGCCGGCGACCGGCCTGCTGCAAGGGTTCCAGTCGAATCACAACCCAGTCCTCCTCGCTTTTGATCCAGCCATGGCAATGGAGGATGGCGTAGAAGAGGTCGACCCGGTCGCTCTCTTTCGGGTAGCACTCGGCGAGGATGTCGATGAGGTAGCGGCGGGCATTCCACATCGAGGCGGTGACAAAGTCAAAGAGATTCTTGCCTTCATTGTGGATCTCTTTGAAGGAGCGGTAGTCTTCCAGATCGCGTACGTCGATGCGTTCGGGGAGCTGGTCTTGCTCCTGGCGCAGTTGCGTTTGCTGGGCTTCCAGTTCTGCAACCCGATCCGTCAGGTTCTGATGCTGGCTATTGAGCCGGGGCGAGCCGTCTTTGTTGGTGACCGGCTGGGTCTTGGCGAGTTTGTTGAGGGTGCGGGTTAGTTGGGTGTTGAGCGCCTTGAGGGCTGCGGCAATCTCCTTGCGCCGGGGGTGTTCGATCTCTTGGTGATCGCTTTCGCTGACGCCAAAGCCTGGCCGGTAGTGCAGGGGGTGACGATCGTTGAGGTGTTTGAAGGTGTTCTCCGAGGCACCCCAGCGGCTGAGCAGGGCGAAGGCGAAGGTTTCCAGGTCAAAACGCTCCTCGGGTGCCCAGCACAGCCCGCTGGCGCGGCGGTTGCTGGTTGGGTTCCACAATACGATGCGACGCAAGGTGAGGCTTTTGGGGGGGGTGTCGTCGCTCTTTTTTTCGGTCAGGGTCTTGGATTGGAGCAGGAGCTGATAGGACTTGCCATTGCATTCAAGTTGATCGGTGAAGGCTTCTGCGTCGAGGGCTTCGAGGCGCTTCTTGTCGGCATACTTCTCCCAGGTGATGAAGGGGATACCTTGTTCGACCAGCCGGGAGAAGAAGTCCAGGCCGTGGCCTTCCCGGTCGAAGACCTGGATCGGGGGGGTGTCTAGGCGGGCTTTGCCGTAGGCCCCCACTTGCACGACGGTGTCGCGCAGGTCACCTTTGCCGCGCTGGATCTCAAAGCGCACGATGCGCCCCTTGGGGTCGCAGGTGACCTGATTGGTCTGACCCGGCACGGGCATGCGGCGCTGGGTATGGTAGGCGTAGTGGACCTTTTCCTGACCGGTGTAGGGCAGCAGATGGCCGTCGGTGCACCAAAACTGGCTATCGACCAGCCCCCGGTCGACTTGGTCGTCGAAAAAGGCGTTGAGCAATGCCTGGGATTGCTTGCGCCCGGCGGCTTCATAGAACCACCCCCAGAGGGTGGACCGCGAGGGCATCTTGCCTAGCCCCAGCGTCTTGCCGGCTTCCTCCTGGCGGACATGCTTGAGTTGTTCGATGGAGCGGATGTTGTGGGCACTCATTAGCAGAAAAATCATGAAGATGCGCCACTGGTGCCCGAAACGGGCAAAGAGGCCGTCGAACCAGTGCCAGTGAACCAGGAGCGGGAAGAGCAGGATCAGGGCTCCGGCATAGCGGCTGGCGCAGCCCGCGTGGTTCTCGGCAAAGGGGAGTTCCTGTTCGGGGAGGTGGGCGCTCTCCGGCGGGTTGGCTTGCTCTTGCCGTTTCCGGGCCTCCTCCAGGGGGACTTCATTGAGTTCATAGCGCGGCGGATCAAGGTCCAGATTGCCATTTTTGGGCAGGGCGTCCCGCTCCTGCTTGCGCAGCTGTTCCAGTTGCCGCGCCTTGGTACCGGGGCGGCGTTGCTCCACATGCAGCTTGCGCTGGGTCTCGCGGCTCTTGCTCTCGCTGACCGAATAGCCCTGCACCAGCCCTTCCAGGCCAAAGTGGTTGTAGTTCTCACGATAGTTGTGAAGGGTCTGCCGACTCAGCTTAAGGGCCTTGGCCAGGCGGGTCTGGTTCACCCGTTGCTGCATCAGTTCGACCACCAACAGCTGCCGCTCGTGCTTCTCGTGAAGGTTGACCTGCTTGAGCAGCTGGCCACGGTAGTAGACATAGCCCTTGCGGCGAGGTCCGTTGGGAAGATGCAGCACATAGGCACGCCCAATCGAAAATCGGGTGGGATCGGTGGATTCTTGCTCGCCGCCCAACAGGTCGGTTTGTGTCATTGCTACCCCGGAAGTGGATTGTGAGTTTTTGCTTTCGGGGATAGAAATACAGTACCGAGAGAAAAATGGCAAGTTTTTTGTCCACATGGGTGGCTTCTTGGGGGTCAACTGTCCAAGAAGTGTCGAGTTGGCTAATTTCTCAATAAGTTACGATCGCCATCCTGCTCGGGCTTGGGAGGTCTGTATAAATTAAATAGCGGATATAGCATTCCGAGGGAGTGGCCCGTCCAATTCGACATAGCCGCTTTATATTAAGCGTTGAATCTTCGCGTTGGGCGCGAAAATCTCTGGGCATTGGTGCCAAGTTTCTGCACTTGGACTAATGCAATATGTGCGGTATGGTTGAATCTCGGGAAAACCGGGGGGTTCTCGCGCTGACACTAGTTACTTAGGCCATTGCCGGAGAAAAATATACCAGGGCGCGCCGAATTTTCGCTTGCCGTCTAGGCGCGGCAACCGGCGCATAGCCGCCCTATGTAACGGTTGCCGCAACAACGACGGCGAGTGAAAAGGCAAGCGGGCTGGTA
>NZ_DATFKH010000088.1:0-4257 GCF_035268745.1 Marinobacter sp. | reverse complement strand
ATGACACAACGAATATTCATTACCGGCGGGGCCAGTGGTCTGGGCCGGGCGATTGCACTGCGGTATGCCAGAGAGGGCGCGAGGGTCTGTATTGGGGATATCAGTGCGGATCAGGGTCATCTGGTGGAGGCCGAAATCAATAAAGCCGGTGGTGAAGGATACTTTGTGGAATGCGATGTGCGCCGCCTGACGGATCTGGAAAAAATATGCGCGGAGCTGACTGATAAATGGGGCGGCATCGACATAGTGGTGAACAATGCCGGGGTTGCTTCTGCCGGGTCGATTGAAGACACCACCATGGCAGACTGGGAGTGGATTATTGATATCAATGTGCTGGGCGTGGTGCGCGGCTGCAAGGCGTTTACGCCACAGTTCAAGAGGCAGGGCGCGGGTGCGTTCGTTAACGTTGCTTCCATGGCCGGGCTGATGCTTGCACCGCTGATGGACAGCTACAATGTGTCCAAGGCCGGGGTGATTGCGCTGTCCGAAACACTCAGCCAGGAACTGCGGGATGACGGTATTCACGTCAGCTGCGTGTGCCCGGCGTTTTTCCAGACGAATCTGACCAGCACCATGCGCTCGGACATTCCCGGTATCCAGCAGAATGTGAACAAGCTGATGAAAAAGTCGACCATTACCGCCGAGGATGTCGCTGACGACGTATTCCGGGCGGTGGCAAAGGGGGACTTCTGGGTGCTGCCCCACGCCAGAGAACGCCGCATGTGGATGGTCAAACGCCATGCCCCCAAAGCGTTTGATTTCCTGATGCACATGGAAATGAAACGCTGGATGAAGCAAATGGGCGGTAAAGCCTAGTCGATAATTTACTCTAGAATCAGGAAGTAAGGGGGCAGGCCTTTCCAGAACCGTCCTCCGCCATGGATGGCGGAGGCCGAGCGTACAGGGATGTATTTAAAGCGTGTTCTGGGAAGGCCTGCCCCCTTACTGACGTCTTTATAGCAAAGGAGAGCCGAATGACCCAGATTGACCAGGCCGTTGATGTCCGCGAAGGCGAGGAGCTGGATGTCGCAGCTGTTGACCGATTCATGAAAAAGGCGATTCCGGATCTTGAGGGCAGCCCGGAGATCAAACAGTACCCCGGCGGTGCCTCGAACCTGACCTACCAGGTGGATTATGGTCAGCGCTCTTTTGTACTGCGTCGCCCGCCTTTCGGACACATCGCCAAATCCGCCCACGATATGCTCCGTGAAGCCAGGGTGATGCGAGCTTTAAAGCCGGTCTATCCCTACGTACCGGAGATCATCGCCATCTGCGACGACCACGACGTTCTGGGTTGTGATTTCTACGTCATGGAGCGTCTGAAAGGCATCATCCTGCGCCAGGATTTCCCCGAGGATATGGAGTTGAGCGAAGCGGACACCCGCAAGCTCTGCCTGAATGTGATCGACAAGCTGGTGAATCTGCATCAGGTGGATGCCAAAGCTGCCGGGCTGGAAGGGCTGGGCAAGGGTGCCGGTTATGTCGAACGGCAGATTCGCGGCTGGAGCGATCGCTTCCGCAAGGCCAAAACCGACGATGTCGGCGATTTCGAAAAGGTGATGAGCTGGCTGGACGAAAAGATGCCCGATGATATAGCCCAGGTGGTCATTCACAATGATTTCCGCTTCGACAATGTGGTGCTGAACCCGGATAACCCGTTCGAAGTGGTGGGTGTTCTGGACTGGGAAATGGCGACCATCGGCGACCCGTTGATGGATCTGGGCAACAGTCTTGCATACTGGGTACAGGCTGACGACGAGAGCGCTTTCCAGATGCTGCGTCGTCAGCCCACTCATCAGCCCGGCATGCTGACCCGCGAGGAAGTGGTTGCTTACTATGCCGGCAAATCCGGCCTGAAAATCGACAATTTCGATTTCTATGAAATCTACGGCCTGTTCCGCCTGGCGGTGATCGTCCAGCAGATCTACTACCGTTTCTACCACGGCCAGACCAGAGACAAGCGTTTCGCTGCCTTTGGTCATGCCGCGAATTATCTTGAGAAGCGTTGTCAGCGACTGATCGACGCGAGTGATCTTTAATGGCGACGGTATATCTCATCCGTCATGGTCAGGCGAGCTTCGGTCAGGAAAATTACGATCAGTTGTCTGCAAAAGGCTGGGAGCAGGGTCGGGTCCTGGGGCGCTGGCTGAAAGCCAAGGTTGCGCCCACGGCAGTTTTCGGCGGCAATATGGAGCGCCACCGGGAGACGGTGGAAGCCATCGCTGGCGGTTATGGCGATGATCTGCCCGATATGCAGGCGGTGGAGGGTTTTAACGAGTTTGATCACACCCAGGTCATCAAACGTTTTCGCCCGGAGTGGGCAGACCGGGAAAAAATGGCCCGGGATCTGGCGGTCTTTCCGAAACCCGCCAGTGCTTTTCAACAGGTGTTCGAGCAGGCCGTGGCCCGCTGGGTGGGTGGCCAATACGACCCTGAATACGCCGAAACCTGGACAGATTTCCAGGCGCGGGTCATCACCGCGCTTGACAGGTTGCTTGAGTACGCAGAGGGCGGCGATGTGCTGGTGTCTACTTCCGGTGGCCCGATTGCGGTTATCGTCCAGCACCTGCTGCAACTGAGTGATCGCAAGACCCTGGAAATGAACAGTGTGATTGCCAATGCCAGCGTTTCCCGGCTGCTTTATTCCGGCTCCCGCCGATCGCTGGCGGTGTTCAACAACTACAGCCATCTGGAGGCGGAAGGGTCGGCTCTTGTGACCTTCCGCTAGTGATCCCAATCCCTGAATAATTGAGGTAAACCATGAGCAAACCCGATCTGTTTGATATGAATGGCAAAGTCGCCCTGATTACCGGCGCCAGCCGCGGTATCGGCGAAAGTATTGCCCGCACCCTGGCCGCCTACGGAGCCCACGTCATTGTTACCAGCCGCAAGATTGACAGCTGTGAGGCCGTTGCCAGCAGCATTCGTGACGCTGGCGGCAGCGCTGAAGCCTATGCCTGTCATATTGGCGAAATGGAGCAGATTGAAGCCATCTGGAAGCATATTGAATCCAGCCACGGCAAGCTGGATGTGCTGGTGAACAATGCCGCCGCCAACCCATACTTCGGCGCCATTGAAGACACTGACCTGGGCGCCTTCCAGAAGACGGTGGATGTAAATATTCGTGGCTACTTCTTCATGTGTGCCCGCGGCGCCCAGTTGATGAAGAAGAACGGTGGTGGCTCGATCATCAACGTGGCGTCGGTAAATGGTGTGAACCCCGGCCATTATCAGGGCATTTATTCTGTGACCAAGGCGGCGGTAATCTCCATGACCCGCTCCTTCGCCATGGAACTGGGTCAGCAGAAGATTCGCGTCAATGCGCTGCTGCCGGGTCTGACCGACACCAGGTTTGCCAGTGCGCTGACCGGCAATGAAGCCATCAGGAAGCAGGCCATGGCTCACATCCCCATGAAGCGTGTGGCAGACCCGGATGAAATGGCGGGAACCGTGCTATATCTCGCTTCCGGTGCGTCAAGCTATACCACCGGTACCTGTATCAACGTCGATGGGGGTTACCTCACGATCTAGGGTCCCGTCTGGCTAATTTGCTGATCTACTGAGCCCCTGAAAGCGACGACTATAGGACATGTCCGAAGGTGAGTATAAGTCAGCAAATTAACCCTGGTTACAGGCGAGGGTGTTAAAGTCGCTCCTCAGTGAAGAAGCGCGGTCCAACAAATGATCGAGCTGGGACCGGTCAGCCTCCTGGAGCAGGTCTGTCATCAGGCCCGCCATTGCGTCACTGCTTTTCGCGACCATCTGCTGATACCGGGGGCCGCGCACCTCGACGTTGTTATCGATCAGATAATCGATTCGTTCGGCAAAATCCGCCTGATTCCTGTGTTCCAGAGCTTCCAGCAGTGCCTGTTGCCAGTTCCGCCGCCCTTCAAGCCATATTTCGGTCTGGCGCCCCCGCGCCTCTGACCATTGTTCAACGATGTCAGCCTGGGCATTGTTCAGACTGCCTAACCAGCGCTCAACTCTCTCCCGGGTGCGCTCCGCACGAGCCTGCCGTGTCTGCTCCGGATCTTCGGCCAGAAACTCCTCTTCCTTTTCTTCCTGGCTCTCGGCCATGTTCTCTGCAAGGTCGCGAACCTGCCGGTCAGACAGACTGGACAGAAGGCGCACAGCGGCGGGTTTTGCCTGGTCTGCCAGCGGTGGAAAAAAGGAGACCAGTTGTTCCTGATGATGGGAAACCCTGGCTCGTTCAAGATTGCCGGAACGGACATCCTGTTTCAGTTCCGCCAGCCATTC
>NZ_DATFKH010000087.1:0-1851 GCF_035268745.1 Marinobacter sp. | reverse complement strand
CCGCCGGTTACCATTTGTTGTGATGCGAGTTCCATACTCATTCCCTTGTTCCCCAGCTATGTCATGAAACAAAGATGACGCGGAAGGGGAAGCGTTTAATTGGTTATCGGTTCAAGTTCAAAATATATCCCCTTGAGGGGGGTACTCCGCCGGATGGCGGAGGGAGGGGTGTTTGGAAATATGCATGTTCTTAAAACACCCCTCGTCTGCCTCCGTTTCACTGCGGCATCCACTCCCCTCAAGGGGAGATCACCTCAAAATCTATAAGCACAGGCACCAAAGTGCAGCCCGCCGCCGGAGCCAATAAATACCGCAAGGTCGCCCTCACTTACATCATTGTTTCTGTATGATTCATCAAACACCATAGGGATTGCTGCCGAGCCTGTGTAGCCATAGCGGTCCATAATGGTGGGCGCGGTGTCGTGCGGCAGGCCGAGGATATCCAGTGTTTCCCAAATCTGGTTGATGTTGATCTGGGTGATAAACACGTGCTTCACGTCCGAAACATCCTCACCGCTGCGCTCGCAGACGGTCCGGATCATATCACTCCACATTTTTGGGTTCAACTCTTTCGGAAATTTCTCTACAAACTGCAGGCAGTGCTGCTTTTCATTCACTTTCTTTTCGGTTGATGGATCCGCAGCCGCGCCGGTGTAAATTCCCATGTGTTTATGGTATTCTCCGCGGGTCCGCAGATCTGATGACAAAAATCCTTTGCCTGCCTCTTCCGTCGGTTCAAGAATGACCGCACCGGCGCCGTCAGCAAAAAGCGTGACTGTTTTTTTGTCCTGTAAATTCAAAAACCGGCTCATGCCGTAAGCGCCCATCACCATTACTTTTTTGTAGCGCTCCTCAGCCGCAATCAGGCTGTTGGCCAGTGTGAGCGCGGTTGGGAAACCGGCACAGGCGGTGTTGGTGTCGAACGAGGTGGCGTTGGTCATTCCCATTTTGTTCTGGACCACGGACGCCGTTGAGGGCGAAATAAAATCGGGCGTATCGGTTGCGATAATCAGCAGGTCAATGTCATCGGGTGACAGGTTTGCCATCTCAAGGGCTCGGTTTCCTGCCTCCACACAGAGATCGCTGGTAGTTTGTTCGTCGGTCATCCAGCGGCGCTCTTTAATCGTCAGATTTTCGCGGAGCCAGGTGTCAACGTCTTCACCTAAAAGCTCGTTGAACCACTCATTTTTCAGAACGCGCTCAGGCGCGTACGATCCGGATGCTAAAATTCGGGCATGCCTCATTAAAATACCAGGCCCCCGTCCACTTTCAGTACGGTTCCGGTGATAAATGCGGCACTATCTGACGCCAAAAAGAGATACGCATTTGCGATATCTTCAGGCTCGCCTAGACGGCCAAGCGGTGTGTTCCCTTTCAGCTGATCCAAAACCTTGTCAGGCACCGTTTCAACCATGCTCGTGTTAATAAAGCCCGGGGCAACGGCATTCACGCGGATGCCCTTTCTTCCAAGCTCTTTCGCCCAGGTCTTGCTCATGCCGATTACGCCGGACTTGGTGGCAACGTAGTTACTTTGACCAAAATTACCGTTATGTGCCACAACGGAGCTGGCATTCAGAATCACGCCGCTGCCCTGTTCGGCCATAATGGACGCGGCCGCTTTTCCGCAGTTGAACACGCCGGTCAGGTTCACATCCACCACCGAGGTGAACTTTTCGTGATCCATTTTCAGCAGCGTGCCGTCGCGGGTAATTCCTGCATTGTTCACGAGCACATCAAGCCGTCCCCACTGTTCGTTGAGGTTAGCCATCGCCTTATCAACAGCCTCATGATCAGCTACGTTAACGTTTACAAACCTGGAGTTGAACCCCTGGTCTGTCCACGATGCAACGG
>NZ_DATFKH010000086.1:0-14082 GCF_035268745.1 Marinobacter sp. | reverse complement strand
CGATGAAGCAGAACGGTGAAGTCCGCTACATCGGGATTACCACCTCTCATGGTCGTCGGCATCGGGAGTTTGCGCAGATCATGGAGCGTGAGCCAATCGACTTTGTTCAGCTGACCTACAACGTGCTGGACCGTGAAGCGGAAACCCGCCTGCTGCCATTAGCCCGGGAGAAGGGCATTGCGGTGATTGTAAACCGGCCGTTCCAGGGCGGTTCGCTGTTCCGGCGCTTTCAGTCCAGGCCGCTTCCGGTTTGGGCCGGCGAGGCCGGGGTCAGCAACTGGGCAGAGTTTTTTCTGAAGTACATCATTTCTCACCCGGCCGTCACCTGTGCTATTCCCGCCACAACGAAAGTGGAGCACATGAAGGAAAACATGGGTGCACTTTATGGTGAGTTGCCGGACCCGGAGCAGCGCCGGCGGATGGCGGATTACGTGAGGTCGCTGTGAGTGGGGCGGACTGGCTGAGCTATTCGCTTCAGGATTTCATCATGTTCGGGCCGCAGGTGTTGCTGCGGTTGTTCGTCAGGATTAATCAGGATTTCTGGCCCTGGCCGTTACTGGCGGTGCTTGCCAGTTTTTCGGTGCCTTTGTTGTTGCTGGATAACAGGCATGCCACCAGGCGTATTGCCCTGGGGTTGATTGCTGCTGCCTGGATGACGAGTGGTTACGGGTTTCTGGTGGGTTATTTCGGCCCGATTAACTGGCCTGCCGCAGGGTTCGGCTGGGCCTTCGTGGCGCAGGGTGGTTTGCTCGGTTTGATCGCGTTGGCCGCTACGCCACGGTCGTTGCAGGTGCGGAACAGGGTTCTGGCAGTGGTCTGGGCTCTGGCGGTTGTTGGCCTGCCATGGCTGACGGTTGCCGAGTCCGGCAACTGGCGGGCGCTCGCGCTATTTGGTCTGGCGCCGGGTTCAACCGCTGCGGCCAGCATGCTGATTGTCGGGCTTCTGCCCGGTATCTGGCGCTGGCTCTATCTGGCCCTGCCGCTGGCCTGGTGTCTGTTCAGCGCAGCCACTTTCTGGGTGCTGCAAACCTGGTGGTTGCTGGGTTTGCCTGTGGCCACGCTGATTCTCGTCGGGCTGGGATTCTGGCTCAGTCCCAGTCGGGCGCAAAGTCCGGGTTAGCAATGCGCTCGTTGCGGTCCAGTCTGTCGATCCGGGCAATTTCTTCCGGGCTCAGTTCAACGTCCAGCGCTTCCAGGTTGGCCTTCTGATGGCGGGCCCGTGTCGATGATGGAATAACGACCACACCTCGCGAGGCTGCCCACGCCAGCGCCACCTGGGCCGCTGTCAGGTTGCGGGTTTCGGCAATTTTGATCAGGGTTTCGTCTTCCATTACCCTGCCCAGCGCCAGTGGCATATAACCGGTGACGGTGATGCCGAGCTTCCGCGCATGCTCGACGACTTTGTTGTTGGCCAGAAAAGGATGCACTTCCACCTGATTGGTCAGGATCACGCCCTCACCCAGAAGGCTGACCGCCTCATCCATCTGGGCGCAGGTAAAGTTGGAAACGCCAATGTGCTTTGTCAGGCCCTCACGCTGGGCATCTCGCAGGGCGCCAAGATATTCTGCCATCGGCACCTGATCATCGGGGGATGGCCAGTGAATCAGGGTCAGATCCACATGATCTGTCTTCAAACGTTCCAGGCTCTCGTGGAGGCTGTTGATCAGGTCGTTTTTTTCGAGCTGGTCGTACCATATTTTCGTGGTCAGAAAGATCTGGCGGCGGGGAATTCCGCTGGAGGTGATACCGTCGCCGACTTCGGACTCGTTGCCGTACATCTGGGCTGTATCAATATGGCGATACCCCAGGGAGAGTGCGCTTTTTACCGCTTCTCTGGCGTCGTTTCCCTGCAGACGGAAGGTGCCCATACCAATTCCGGGTATTACGCTGTCTGTCATTCTGTTCTCCTCCGCAAGCCAACTCTTAAACAGTTCATTAAACAGTTTGTACACTGATACGTGGGCCCGGCTATCTGGTTCTTCAAGTAGCCTGCCGTTATCATACTGCGCTTGTGAGCACCCTGAAGTGGACAGTAAAGGTGGACTTATGATTTCCGGACAGTGCCTCTGTGGCAGCGTCAGCTTCGAATACGATGGCCCACTCGGGCCGATTGCCCTCTGCCATTGCAGCCAGTGCCGTCGTGCTCATGGAAGCGCGTTTTCAGCCAGCGCTCCCGTTCAGAATGTCCGGTTCCGGTGGCTCTCCGGGGAAGAGAGCATTGGTGAATACGAATCCCGCCCGGGAAAATACCGGGCCTTCTGCTCAACCTGTGGCAGCCAGCTTTACAGTCGGGTGGACGCTATCCCCGGCATTCTTCGTCTGCGGGTGGGGGTAATCAACGAGCCCCTGGGCAAGGGGCCGGCGCAGCATGTGTTCGTGGGTTCCAAATCTGACTGGTTCGATATTACCGACCAGATTCCCCGGTTTGAGAAAACCGAGCGAACCAACGACCCCCACTGATCGTCCGCGCGGGGCCCGGTGGCTCAGTCAGCGGGTACCAGTCGGTAGACCTTGCCGTTGCGGTGGTCGGTCAGCAACCATAGCGCGCCGTCCGGCCCCATCCGGACATCCCGGATGCGTGCTTCCAGGTCGCGCAGCAGGTCTTCCTCTTCCACCACTTTCCGGTTGTCAAACCGCAGGCGCACCAGCTTCTGCATTTTCAGTGCGCCGACAAACAGATCGCCCTGCCAGGCCGGAAACAGATCGCCGGTGTAAAAAGCCATGCCCGACGGTGCGATGGACGGATCCCAGTAGTGAAGCGGATCGGTGACGCCTTTCATGGTGGTTTTGTCGGTAATCGGGAAGCCGCTATAGGCAATGCCGTAGGTTACCTTGGGCCAGCCATAGTCGTCACCGGCATGCAGAATGTTCACTTCGTCGCCGCCGCGCGGGCCGTGTTCATGAGTCCAGATCGCGCCGGTTTCAGGGTGGCGGGTCATGCCCTGGATATTGCGGTTGCCATAGGTGAAAAACGTATCGTTGACGGAGCCATCGTTCAGGAACGGGTTGCCCGGGGCCGGCTTGCCATCCACGGTCAGGCGGTGCACGCCGCCGGCATCGTCGGCGGTGTCCTGGGCACGATCTTTTTCGCCGCGATCGCCTACTGCAATATACAGATTTCCCTCAGGATCGAACTCCATGCGTCCCGCAAAATGCCGACTGGTCCAGCTCCGGGGCAGGGCTTCAAAAATGACTTCAACGTTCTGCAACTGCTTACCGTCGAACCGCGCTTTCGCAACCCGGGTGGTCATGCCGGCACCGCTCTGCTCATGGGCGTAACTGAGGAAGAGTGTGCGGTTGGCGGCGAAGTCCGGGTGCAGAACAATATCCAGCAGGCCACCCTGGCCCGACACCACCAGGTCCGGCAGGCCAGCTATCGGCTCCGGGCGCAGCTGGCCGTTATCGATCAGCCGTAGCCGACCCGGACGTTCGGTAACTAGCTGGGAGCCATCCGGCAGAAAGGCCAGACTCCATGGGTGCTCAAGACCCTCGGCCACGGTCTCCAGTTGCAACTCCGCCCGGTCGGAAGAGAAGGTTTGCGCCGACAGTGCCGTTGCTGGAAGCAGTACAAAGATGAGCCCGAGGATCAGGCGTGGGCAAGCTCGCATCGGAACCTCCGTTGCTGTTGGTGCCGTTCAATACCTGGCTGATGTTCAAGGATAGCAGCTGGAGTGTATTCCCACGAGAGAGTCTTCTCTACATAAAAGCCATGCCGGACGACAAAACGGAAACGAGTCAGTTGTCCGGTATTCCAAATAGCAATGAGTCGTATTATGATACGCGAACAAGAGTGAATGTTATTATCAATTTTTCCTGAACTGACAGGCGCCGATTACCGCGCTTCACACGTTGCTTTTTGAGGAGTTTCATTTTGTACCAAGAAAAAATAAAAACCGGCATAACGCAGGTCGTACCCTGGACCCTGGCGCTGGCCTGTTCCGCCCCCGCCGCTGCCTTCGCGCAATCAGAAAACACAGTCGCCCTCGACCAGCTCGTGGTGACGGGTACACGCACCGAGACATCGCTGTCGGAGATAGCGCGTTCGGTAACGGTGGTCACCAGCGAGCAGATTGAAGAGCAGGCCAGGATCAGCAAGAACATTGGCGATATTCTGGCGCAAACCGTGCCCGGGCTCGCGCCGAGTACCGAAGCGCTCAGCAACTTCGGTCAGACCCTGCGGGGCCGCAAGTTCCTGGTGTTGATCGACGGAATCCCGCAGTCCACACCGCTGCGTGATGCCTCCCGCGGCCTCAACACCATCTCGCCGGCGGCCATTGAGCGCATTGAGGTGGTGCGCGGGGGCACGGCGGTATATGGCTTCGGTGCCTCCGGTGGTGTCATCAATATCATCACCAGGAAAGCGGCCGACGAGCCGGTTGAGGTCTACTCCCAGGCGGGCACGTCGTTTTCTACGGAACACTTCGACGATTCCGTGGATTACGAGACCGAACATCGTGTTTCCGGTAGCCGGGAAAACTGGGACTATGTGCTATCCGGCTTCTTTACCGACCGCGGTCAGCGCTTCGACGCTGACGGCAACCGTCGCCCTCCCGATCCGCTGGGTACCCAGGGCGGTCTCGCCGACACCACCGAGTACAACCTCCTGGGCAAGACCGGTTTTGACTTTGATGGCGGCAGGCAGCGCGTCGAATTCATGATAAACGCCTTTGACAACGAGCAGGACACTGACTTCACTTTTGGTCAAACGCTTGAGGATGGGCGTACTCCAGCTATTCCGCTGGCCGAGGCACCCGCCGACAGCACGCCGGTTGTCAATCCCGGCCAGCAGAACACGACTGCGCGGGTCAGCTACAGCCATGCGGAACTGGCGGGCAGCAGCCTGGACGCGCAACTCTATTACGGCGATCTGACCCAGGTTTTTCCAAAATTCCCCGGCTTCCCCCAGGGTGAAATTGCCTCAGAGAAATACGGCCTTCGCACCACCGTCGCCACTCCCGTCGATGCGATCACTACGGGTGCCCGGATAACCTGGGGCGGCGATTATCTGCGCGATGAGACGGCAACCAGAAGTTTCGATGGCGACACCGGCACTCCCGCGATGGATCAGGATGCTCTGGCGGCTTTCGCCGAGCTCGAAATCCCGGTCGGTAACTGGCTGATGCTCCGTGGCGGCGTTCGTCATGAGGAAATCGAAGTGGACACCGCCACCCTGGCGTCGAACCGTTTCGGCAATACCATTCGCGGTGGCACCCTGAACTTTTCGGAAACCCTGCTCAACGCCGGCGCGGTGTTCTTCGTCGGTGACTCCGTCGATCTGTTCGCCAGCTTCTCACAGGGTTTCACCATCGGAGACCTGGGCCGGGTGCTGAGTGACGCCGGTCCTTTCGGGGCCGGGCTGACGCTGGACGCTGAAGACTTCGAGTCCGAGGCCGAGAAGGTGGATAACTACGAGATCGGTGCCCGTTATTCCGGTGACCGGCTCCAGGCCACCGCCGCTGTGTTCTTCAGTGAGTCGGATAACGGCACCACCTTTGACGACGACTTGCGGATCCAGAAGTTCAAGGAGGATGTCTGGGGCGTCGAGGCCACGGCCGACTACCGGCTGGCGGATGGCTTGACGGTTGGCAGCAGCGCTTCCTGGCAGGAAGGCGAGCGCGAGGATGCGGACGGCAGCGAGACCGATCTCGACGGCACCCGTATCGCACCGCTCAAGCTGACCGCCTACGTCGAGCAGCAGACCACGGCGCGCTGGCGCAACCGGCTCCAGGTTCTGCACGTTGGCAGTCGTGACGAGTTCCCCGATGCGAGTGGCCCCGATGACTTCGCCAGTTTCGGTCAGGGTGAGGTGAACAGTTATACGGTGGTGAATGCCGTTTCGCGGTTCAGGGCGGGGCCCGGCTCGGTCACGGTCGCTGCGCAGAACCTGCTGAACGAGGACTACTTTCCGGTCATCAATCAGGCGTTCAATATCCCGTCGGCGCGGACAAAGGGCGGTGGCCGGCGTCTGAGCGTTGGCTACGAGATGGTCTGGTAGCACCACAGGGATCCTTTCCGGTGAAAGGGTCCCTGCTGTCCTCCCTGGCGGAGCTTCTACCGTCCGGGTTTCGAGGGCCGCCACTAACGGATAGCAGTTGGCCAGTTACCATTTCGCCGTTAAATTCAGAAACAGCAGGCAGGAACAGCAATGACACCGGAACAGGAAATTATTGAAGGGCTGAAGCTGGCCGCAAGCGCCGGAGTGGCTATCGGCCTGGTTGCCATCGCTCTGGTTGTGGCTGTTGGTGCCTGAGAGCAGTCAGACGCTCCTTGCGATAGATCCCACAGGTGCCACAATAGCCCCCCTCGGGTAACAGATACTTCAGGCAACACCCCTTGCGCTGAGGGACTGCCGTGGTCTGTCCAGCAAAAACCGCTGGAATCCAGTTGATGAATTGCCTGGCACTGTTATCGAAGGCCTCCAGCCAGTGCTGGGCCAGTTCGCAGAGTGCCTCTGGCGCGGCCCGATTCCAGACCGCCGAGAACGGTGCGCTCAGGCCCAGGCCCACGCTACTCCAGTAAGCGCCCGGGCTGACGTTCAGTGAGTGCCTGAACACCGGGTACCAGTCTCTGGTCTGCTGTCCGAGAGACCTGATAAACGCTGTCTCATCAACAGTTGTGCCGCCTGGTTCCTGATACCATCGCATTGATGCTGAGGCTTCGGGCGAGCCGGGAGAGCCCGTGCAGGCCAGCGAAGCAAGGCATATCCGCTCAGGGTCCGGCGTCGCTGCCTGGCGGTCCAGGAACAGCCGCAGGGTCAGCGGCGCAATCACGCTGAGTGCCAGATCCTGCTGCAGCACCGAGAGCCGGGCCGTGAGCGCTTTTGGTGTCCGGGCGTCGGGATAGTCTCGGTAAACCTGATCCACCAGCAACGATGGTTGTCTGAGGCACTGCGCCAGAGACAGGCAGGCATGGCGCCGGTTCCGGTCTCGCGGAAGTGCGCCCGCAAGAACCGCCTCCCGGTCCAGCCCCGAAGCCTTCAGTAGCCGGTCGTAATGGTCTATCCAGGTTGAGTTCCGGAAGGTGGGTTCAGGCGCGGCCATGACGACTCAGCCCCCAGAGAAAATACACTCCACCCACCAGCGCTGCCAGCAGGCCTGCCGGCAGTTGTCCGGGATAGACCACAACCCGCGACAGGTAATCTGCCACGCCCAGTAGCAGGCCACCGGCGAGTGCCGCAACAACCAGTTGCCGCCCGACCGTCTGCTGCCCCAGGACTCGCGCCAGATGCGGTGCAATCAGGCCGACAAAGCTGAGGGGGCCGATCACCACGGTGGCTGCGGCCGTCAGCAGGGCGGCCAGCAGCAACAGCAGGAGTCGCGCCCTGGCCACGGGCAGACCCAGTGACGAGGCCGCTGTTTCGCCCAACGGCAGGATGGTAAGCGGGCGCACAACAAGCAGTAAGGTGATGGCAATGCCAACAATCAGAACCAGCAGACCCAGTGCCTCGGTTTCCGCTACCAGCCAGGTTGAGCCATACATCCAGTTGAGCAGTTGCGAAGCCACGGTGCCGCCGGAGGCCATGACCAGGCGTAATCCTGCATCCATGAAGACATAGAGCGCCAGCCCCCCAAGCAGCAGCTGATTGCCGGCGAAGTTGTGTTTTCTTGCCAGCAGAATCAATAACGCGAGGGCTGCTGCTGCGCCGAGGGTCGCCCCGCCCAGTTGACCGGCACGGCCCATATCAACGCCTGACAGTACCATCAGTACCATTACAACAGCAGCACCGCCGCTGATTCCCAGCATTTCCGGGCTGGCCATGGCATTGCCGGTCATGCGCTGGATCAGCGTACCGGCAAGGCCCAGTGAGACGCCCGCCAGAATCGCGGCCAGCAACCGCGGGCCCCGCCAGACCCAGGCTTGGTCCCATTGTGCAGGAGCCGTCCAGTTCCAGCCCTCAAGCCCCGGAGACCAGCTCATGGACAGGCCAGCGGTGAGCGTGAGCAGAACGACCAGAATGCCCGCAATCAGCGTGACCGGCTGTCGCCCGGGCAGGAAACCGGCAGGGCCGGATGCCTGGCCTGGCATGTGATGGGTGTTTTTGAACCCCTGCAGTGCCAGCAGAATAATCGGGCCGCCGATCAACGCTGTGGTGGTTCCGGTGGGAACCAGTGAGCCGTCGCCCCAGGTGGACGACCAGTGGGCGAGGGTATCGGCCAGCAGCAACAGCCCGCCGCCCAGCAGGCAGCTCCAGAGCAGTCGCTCGCCAAGGGACCGTGCGCCCAGCAGGCGGGCCAGCACCGGAGCGGCGAGGCCGATAAATGCCACGACTCCCACCCGGCTGACCACTGTGGCGCTCATTAATACCACCAGCAGAAGCGCCAATACCCGGACCAGTCCTACTTTTGCACCCAGCGAAGTAGCCGAAGCCTGCCCCAGTTGCATCACCTGAAGGGGACGCATCAGCAGTAACATCAGCACGGCAAGTACCAGCACGCGGGGCCAGAGCTCGATGAATGGCTGCCAGTTATTCTGCACCAGAGACCCTGCGCCCCAGATAAACAGATTGCCCAGCCATTCGCCTTTAAGCAGCAGGAACGCCATATTCACCGCACCCAGGAAGAAGGTGATGACCAGGCCCGCCAGAATAACGGTCACTGGCGAGAATCCGAGGCGCCAGGTCAGCGCAATGACCAGGCCAATCGCCAGCAGGCCACCGGCCACGGCAACGAGATCGGGGCTGAAGGCCAGCAAAGCCGGGAAGAACATGGTGGCGACCGTGATACCGAACTGGCCGCCGGCTTCCACGCCCAGTGTGGTGGGCGACGCCAGGGGATTGCCCAGAATCTGCTGGGTAACCGCACCGGCAAGACCCAGGCCGCAGCCAATAACAATGGCCATGGATACCCGGGGCGCCCAACTGAAATGGGCCAGCACCGAGGCGTAATTGTCCTCGTTAAAGGTCCAGAATGCCCAGAGCAGGGTGGCCGGATCGAGCTGGTCTAACCAGGGGCCAGCGCTGGCCACAAGTGCGCCCAGCCATAGCATGGCTGCAGCCACAGGAAGAGTTGCGGGCGTAGCGGGGCGCAGAACTGACGATCGGGAAGACTGTTCAGCAAACTCAGCGGACATTTCCGGAGCCCCCTGCGAGCAGGCTGTCGGTGAGCAATGTGGCCAGGCGTTTAACGGGGAAAACGCCGCCGAAAGGCCAGACCGGCTCAATCTGGTAGATCTGCTCCCGCCTGACGGACGGCAGATAGGTCCAGAACGGGCTGTTGGCCAGGGTTTCGCTCAGGCCCGGAACCGTGGGGGAGATAACCACGACGCGACTTTCGGGATAAGGGGCGATGGCCTCCAGGCCTACCACCGAGAACCCCCAGTAGTTACCCTGGTGAGGCCAGGCATTGTCCAGGCCCAGTGCGCTCAGGGCGCGCTGGTAAAGCCCGTTGGGGGCATAGATCCGGACGTGGCGGTCGTCCAGGAAATTAACCAGTGCCACCGGCCGTTCTGTCAGGCCGGCTTGTTTCAGGCGCTGCTTCTGGGTGTTGAGAGTGTCTTCAATGTCACTCAGAACGGCCTGCGCCTGCTGTTCCCGGTTCAGCATGTCGCCCAGGGTGATCAGCATTTCAGTGGCTTTCTCGAAAGGCCGGGAGCCGGCTTTGTAGACACTGATAACGTAGGTGGGGGCAATGCGTTGCAGAAGGTCGGCGGCCGGGGCCATTTCCGAACTGGTGACGATCAGATCCGGTTTCAGTTCGGCAATGGCCTCCAGGCTGGGAGCCACCCGGGTGCCAACATTGGCAATGCCCGCGGGAAGTTGCGGTTTATCCACCCAGACTTTGTAGCCCTCCCGGTCCGCAACCCCGACGGGGGTCACGCCCAGCAGTAATAATGCCTCTGTTGCGGCCCAGTTCAGTGCGATTACTCGTTCAGGCGGCGCTTTCAGCGTCACCGAACCCCGCTCGTGCTGCCAGGTGTCTGCCCTGGAGGCCAGCGGTAGCGCACTGAGCAGACAGATTATCCCGCCCGCCAGAAATTGCGAAAACAGCCTAGTGCACATAGGAAACCCACTGTTCCGGCGCACGCTCCATAACGCCCATTGGTACGCTGTAGATCGATTCCAGGGTCTGCGGATCCATGATGTCCCGCGGGCTGCCATCAGCCACCAGTTCGCCGGCTTTCAGTGCCACCAGGCGGTCACAGAAGCGGGCGGCAAGGTCCACATCGTGCAGCACAACAATGACCGTCAGTTGTCGTTCTGCCGCCAGCCGATGCACCAGGCGAAGGGTTTCCACCTGATGTTTGACGTCGAGGGCCGAAATCGGCTCGTCCAGCAGCAGACACTGGGTTTGCTGGGCCAGCAGCATGGCAATCCAGGCACGCTGGCGCTCGCCTCCGGACAGGGTGTCCACCGAGCGGTGGCGAAAATCACCCAGGCCGGTATCGGCAATGGCCTGGTCAATCAGCCGGTGGTCGTCGCCGCTATAACGCCCCAGCGGGCCGCGCCACGGATAGCGTCCCAGGGCCACCAGTTCCCGCACCGTCAGGCCATCGGTGCCGGGAGGGTGCTGGGGCAGGTAACCGACGGTGCGGGCGAATTCACGGGCACCGGTGCTGCGGAACGGTCTGCCACGCAGGTGGGCTTCCCCGGAACTCGGTGTGAGCTGGCGAGCCAGGACTTTGAGAAGTGTGGATTTTCCGGACCCGTTGTGGCCAAGCAGGGCCGTGACTTCACCTTCGCGAAACGCGAGCGTAATCTTGCGCAGAATGGCGGTATCACCGATCTGCACACCGAGATTGGTGACGTCGAAGAAGTCGGACATGCAGGCTCCTGAGCGTAACGAGCCGAAACTATAATCTAAATGATAATTAGTAACAACTGGATGTCGTCGGCAGATTTGCCCTGTCTGAGTTCAGGCCTGTCCTGTTTGCACTCGCCATTGGGCGGAATAGGGGCCAGCCTTGTTGACAAGTTCGCCATGGGTTCCGGATTCCACCACCTCACCGTTGCTGACAACGGCGATGGTATCGGCGTCGACAATGGTGGAAAGCCGATGGGCGATCATGATAACCGTACGATTGTGACCAATACGCTTCAGGGAGCGCTGAATGGCGGCCTCGGTTTCGTTGTCGACAGCGCTGGTTGCCTCATCCAGCACCAGAATCGGCGGGTCCTTTAACAGTGCCCTTGCCAGCGAGAGGCGCTGGCGCTGGCCGCCGGAAAGCCGGACACCGCGCTCGCCGACCGCGGTGGCAAGTCCTTCAGGCAATGTGGCAATGAAATCCCAGGCTTCTGCAGTCCTGGCGGCCTCCATGATCTCCGTATCGCTGGCGTCGGGTTTGCCATAGGCCAGGTTCTCGCGAATGCTGCCCTCGAACAGATAGACATCCTGGCTCACCAGTCCGATTGCACCCCGCAGCGAGTGAAGTGTGAGGTCGCGGATTGGCTGGCCGTCGATCCGGATGTCACCGTTGTCCGGGTCGTAAAACCGGAGCAACAGCTTGACCAGCGTGGATTTGCCGGAGCCGGTTGCGCCCACTAGTGCCAGGGTGTTTCCTGCCGGCACCTTCAGGCTGATATCTTTTATCCCTGCACCGCTGGAAGGATAGCGAAAGCATACCCCGTTAAACTCGACATCGCCTTTTACCGGCTGCTGTAACGCTTTTCCCCCTTCGTCCCGAACCTGTACCGGTTCGGCAAGCAGGTCCAGAATGCGGCGGGTGCTGGCCATGGCCCGCTCGAACAAATCAATCACTTCAGCCAGGCCGGTCAGCGGCCAGAGCAGGCGCTGGGTCAGAAATACCAGTACGCCATAAGCGCCCACATTCAGGTTACCTGCAAGCGCCATCATGCCGCCCACGGTAAAGGTCGCCAGAAAGCCGGCCAGGATGGCCATGCGGATAATGGGAATGAATGCGGAGCTGATGCGGATAGCCTGGCGGTTGGCCTGGACATAGGCTTCGCTGCTTTCTTTGAGCCGTGCGGCTTCGCGCTGCTCGGCAGTGAAGCTCTTGATGGTTGCGATGCCGCCCAGGTTGTTGGCCAGGCGGCTGGACAGATCCCCGACTTTTTCCCGGACATCGGCATAAAGCGGGCCGGCCTTGCGCTGGAAATAGAAGGCGCCCCAGATAATCAGGGGGATCGGTGTAAAAGCCAGCAGCGCAATGAGGGGTGAGAGCACAAAGAAAACCGCCCCCACAGCCACCACCGTCACAACCACCTGAATCATGGCGTTGGCACCACCGTCGAGGAAACGCTCAAGCTGGTTTACATCATCGTTCATGGTGGCCACCAGCTGACCGGAACTGCGGGCTTCAAAGAAGCTCATGTCCAGGCGCTGGGCGTGTTCATAGGCATCCTGCCGCAGATCGGATTGCAGCCGCTGGGCCAGGTTGCGCCAGAGGATCTGGAACAGGTATTCGAACAGGGATTCCCCCGCCCAGATAAAGAAGGTGAGAACTGCCAGAATGGTGATCTGCTGCTGGGCGGTTTCAAAACCCAGGCCGGCAACAAAGCTTTCTTCCTGGTTGACCACCACATCAATGGCAACACCGATGAGGATTTCCGGGGCAATGTCGAACAGCTTGTTGATAACCGAGCAGGTGGTGGCTGCAATAATCTGCCTGCGATAGCCGCGGGCATAGGCAAGCAGCCGGACAAGCGCCGAGAAACTGGAGGTCTGGGACATGGTATCGCCTGTTATCAAAAAAAGAGGGCCTGGAAAGCGGCAAAGGTTAAAGCTTGGCGATCAAAAATAAAAGAGAAGCATTATCACTGAAAGCATCAGGTTTTTTGATGGCGCTGCAGCCAGCGGTCCAGTTTGTTGGCGAATTCCTTGCGGTCGGTCTGGCTGAAGGGCGCCGGGCCGCCGGTGACTTGCCCCGCGTCCCGCATCTGTTCCATAAAGTTCCTCATGGCCAGGCGCTGGCGGATGTTCTCTCTGGTAAAGGACTGGCCGCGGGGGTTGAATACGTCTGCACCTTTTTCAATCGCTTCGGCGGCCAGGGGGATGTCCTGGGTGATGACCAGGTCGCCGTGATCCATCTGTTCCATGATTTCATTGTCGGCGACGTCAAAGCCCTGGGGCACCTGACGGCGTTTGATATAGGGACTCGGAGGCAGGTTGATCATGTGGTTGGCGATGAAGGTTGTCTCCACCTGCCAGCGGGTGGCGGCGCGGCACAGTATTTCGCGGATGGGTACAGGGCAGGCGTCGGCATCGACCCAGATTGGCATGGTTGGCTCCTTTGTCGCATTGGCTCTGGTGGGGAGTTTACCTTCTGTTGTTGTGAGCCTGGTAGTTTGTCGCCGCGTATATATGTTCAAGTTTACAGGCCTCGGAGATAGAACCGCGGAAATACAGTGGTCGTCAGAGTCCGGACAAATGGGGAATTTATGAAAGTTCGATTTTTTTCAGCCGCGTTCATGGTTGTGGTGATGGGTGCAATCCTGCTGGCACCGCATATCGCGAAGGCCGATGAACCACGCGCCTGGGAAGCCCTGCGGCAAGGGCAGGCGGTACTGATGCTGCGCCACGCACTGGCGCCCGGGACCGGAGATCCGGCGAATTTTGAACTTGGGGACTGCAGTACCCAGCGCAACCTTAATGACACCGGCCGGGAACAGGCACGGGCCTGGAAGCCTTTTCTGGCAGAGCACGGAATTACCGAGGCGCGCATTTTCAGCAGTCAGTGGTGCCGCTGTATGGAGACCGCCAAGGGCATGGATCTGGGAGAGGTGACCGAGTGGCCATCGCTGAATTCCTTTTTTCGCAATCGGGAAGACGGTCCGGCCCGGACCCGGCGGACGGTTGCTCTGGTCAATGACATGGCGGCAGGCGAGCCCGTTATTCTGGTATCTCACCAGGTTAACATCACCGCATTGGCGGGGATTTTCCCGGCGTCCAATGAGGGCGTGATTATCGCCTTGCCTCTGTCAGAGAGTCCGCGGATCCTGGCAAGGGTGTCGCCAGCATCCCGGTAAGGCCGCAGGCGCACTACTGCGCCTGGTTCATAGCCACCTGAATCTGCTGGTCCAGCTCTCTGGCCATGGCGGCGTCGATGTCAAGTGCCGAGGCAAGCTGGTCCAGCCACGCCCTTTCCATACTGTTCTGTTCGTCAATCATCACTGCGCTGACCAGGTAG
>NZ_DATFKH010000085.1:0-3844 GCF_035268745.1 Marinobacter sp. | reverse complement strand
GGAATCCGCAAAGCTATGCCATAGCGCTGACGCTGAGGATCAACGACATGAGTCATGAGCAGGGCAGCAGTCAGTTCCGTGATCGCTTTAACCGGAACTTCGAGATCAGGCCGGGCCTGAACCGCATATACCAGGACCTTGGGGAAGTCGCCACGGCCCCGAAGGACCGGCGCATGGATATGGACGAGATCCGGCGGCTGATGTTTTTCACCACAGATCTGAGCCAGCCCGCTCGCCTGTGTCTGGGCGAACTCAGTCTGAGGGATTAAGCAACTATTAAAGTCGCCATGGGTTCGACGTTAGCGGCTCTGCACCATCGCGGCCAACCAGGACCGTATCGCTGAAACCCATGCCCCACTGGCCGGGAATCCGGAGGCAGATCGGCAGGTGAAACACCATACCCTCTTCGAATACTGCTTCCCCGCCCCGGGCTATATAACCGGATCCCTCGACCCAGGAGGGCGGAAACTGCGCACCCACCGTGTAGCCGAACACGCCGGAGAAAAACACTTCGCTGGCCAGGGGTTCCAGTGCCTGTTCTGCAGCCTGTGCTGCTGAATCGAAGCTGTGGCCGGGCTTCATTGAGCTTTGGAGGGCGTCAACGATCCGGCGGCAACCATCAAATACCCGGCGCATATCCGCCGTCGGCGTTCCTGCAATCACGGTGCGCATCATCGGCGCGGTATAACGCTGCCAGGCGGAACCGAATTCCAGAAATACCGGATCCCCTTCGGCAACCGTTGTGCGTTTGTGGTTGGTATGGATCACGCTGCTGCGGGCACCGGTGGTGACAATCGGCTGCATACTCATGAATTCGCTACCTGCCTTCAGCAGCGCTTCGGCGCCAACAGCGGCAATGTAGTTATCGGTTACCCCGGGCCGGACCACAGCCGCTGCTGCTTCGATACTCTGGCAGGTAATCCGCGCGCTCTGCTTCAGGTATTCCAGTTCCGCTGCGGATTTCACAATGCGGATGGATTTCACCAGCTTTGAGGCGTCCACCAGTTCGGTGCCCTGCAGTCGGGTTCTGAGGCCATTCACCACACCGCTGCGCAGCGAGCCATGCCAGGCATCGATGCCAATACTCCGGCCCTGCCCTGTCACATCACTCAGTGCGTCGGCCAACGGGTCCAGCACCTCATCGATGCGTTCCCAGCGGTAACCGATAACCCGCTCGAGCCTTGTGGTGATGGTGGCCGGGCCGGTTTCTATGGAAGGTACCTGCAGCATCAGGTCAGCTTCGGTCACAACCAGGCCAATGTGTACCGATACTTCAAAAGTACTGTAGCCGGTGAGATAGAATATGTCGGACGGGTCGGTAAGAAGCAGCGCCCCGATATTTTCAGCACCCATCCACTCACGCACCGCCCTCAGGCGCCGGTCAAATTCTTCCGGCGGAAAGGGGCAGTCCTGGCCCCGGAATTCACCGGCAATCGCCGACTGGTAAGCGTTAAAGTCCATAGCTTCACTCCACTTCAGAAGGGGGCAAGAAACCTTGCGAGTTGACGCCCGACGGTTGCCAACGGTCGGGTAATGGAATCCTGGATGCTTGCGGTAACCACACGAGTAAACCTGGCACCGGCATCGGTTTCCAGAAACCCGATATAATCCCGCAACTCATCAACCGAAAGGTCGCGGTAGGTGTATAAATAGATATCGTAGACCTGTTGGGCGACCATCGCACGGGTCTGTTGCCGGCGACTTTCAATCATCTGTTTCAGCTTCGCAAAGCCGGACTCACCACTGCCCTGAAACACCGAGACAGCCGTTGCCAGGCCAAGCTGGACGGCTATGGTGGTATCCACAGCGCTTTCAGTAGCGCGGGCCGCCTGGTCATAGCGGCTGAACAGTGCCGCCCGCTCGCTGCCTCTGAACCTGGCCTGTAAATCAGCGGCACCGGCCTCGATTTTTTCCCAGGTCTCGGGCCCTGAGGCTGCAATTTCAGCTCTGGCGATTTTTTCAGCCAAAGGGGTTTCATACCAGCCGCGCACTGTCCTGAGCTGGTTATCGCTCATTGACACGGACAGATCGGAAACCAGCTCTGCCTGGATATCTTCGGCCCTGAGGGCATTACCGACAACCGCAGCCACCGTGGTAACGACCATGGGATCAGTTATACCGCCCTGGCTGAGCCCGCGGCGGACCCCTTCGCTCATCATGGCGGGGTACCGGGCGACGATATCATCAACGGGCGAAGCTTCCAGAGCTGACTTTGCCAGCGGGCTTGCCTGCACCACGCCGGACAGGCACAGCAATAAACATAAAACCGATGTAACTTGGGATGGCGCTGGCATGAAACTAGTATCCTCGGGAACAAAGGCTCCTTATGCCACGAGCAGAGTAACCGACGCAAGATATGGCCAGACACAGACGACGCCAATTACTGCCCGCCTCATGGGTCTCACGCCTGAAATGGTATGGCCTGCCGACCCTGGGACTGATTATTACCATTCTGGCAACCTTGCGATTCAGCCTGCTGGCACCGGACCCACCGGTTAATCCGGAGGATATCTGTGAAATCTTCCGCGAACACCCGGTCTGGTATGATCATGCGCGGGATTCAGAAGACCGTTGGGGCACACCCATTGCCACCCAACTGGCCTTTGTCTACTACGAGTCGTCCTTCCGCAGTCACGCCCGCCCACCCCGCACCCGTCTTTTCGGGCTGATACCCTGGCGCCGGCCGACCACCGCCTATGGCTATGCCCAGGCACTGGACCCGGCCTGGGGCGAATACCTTCAGGCCAATGGCGACGGGTTTTTTGTGGTTCGCACCAATATGAAATACGCACTGGACTTTGTGGGCTGGTATAACCACCTGACCCGCAGGGAGACAGACATCGCACTCCACGAGCCCCGCAATCTTTATCTGGCCTACCATGAGGGGCGTGCCGGCTACCGGCGGCAGAGTTATCTTGCCAAACCGGAGGTCATGTCGCTTGCCGGGCGAGTCCAGAACCGGGCCTTCCGCTACGACAACCAGTTGAAAACCTGTGAGCGTGAATTCCAGTGCTGGCGTTTCTACCAGTTCTGGCCATTCTGTGAAGACTGGGGCGACTGACTGGTGGTCGTGGCTAATTCCCGGCGCCTTCAATATGCGGGCTCAGCGCCACCAGACGCCGGGTCAGAAATTCCATCACCAGACGCACACGGGCCATATGACGGGTGTCCTGATTGACCATCAGCCACAGGTCAACGCCTTCGCCATCCAGTGGCGGGGTCAGCCGACTCAGGTCTGAAGTGATATCACCAAGATAACAGGGCAGAACCGCCAGCCCCACGCCTGCCCGTGCCAGTGAATACATTGACTGAAGACTGTTACACCGTACCGCTGACCGGGTATTTTTCAGCGCTTTGCGGTACCAGCGACCCGTGGCAAGGTGGCTGAAACTTTCGTCCGGGAGAATCCAGCTATTCTTCTCCGGCGCGTTATCCAGGTTCATATCAGGGTGACGCTGGCAATAATCACGCGCCCCGTAAACCGCAGACGCTATCGTGGCGATGCGATCCCCCTCCAGGGTAGCCTGGGGCTTGTTAACAGGACGCAGGGTAAGATCAGCATCACGGTGACTGAGGTTGAGCACATCGTTGTCGGTCAGTACTTCAAGCTCAATATCAGGGTAGGCCTGCAGCAGTTCCGACACCAGCGGGCCAATCAGCGCATTGACCATGACATCCGTAGCGGCCAGCCGAACCTTGCCTACCGGCGCAGAATCCTGTCCCACCAGCCGGCGCTCGAGATTTTCCATGTCCGCAGCCAGTCGGTCGGCTTCACGGTAGGCCGTTTCCCCCACCGGGGTCAGATGCAGACCCTCCCGGTCACGTTCAAAAAACTGAACCCCCA
>NZ_DATFKH010000084.1:0-1001 GCF_035268745.1 Marinobacter sp. | reverse complement strand
GTTAGGTAAGACAGCTTTGATGAATTCCCATTCCAGATCGCTCATGTCTGATCGCGCCACTTGCATCCTCCCGCCCGTTGTTTGGACAAAATGAATCACAAACTTATGCTCCTAAACAAGAATTAATGGGTGTGTTGCCTAATCAAGCTGGGAATGGCCTTTGTTGGCACCGGTTGTGTCCGACCGGGGATGCCGCAGGTCTTTCTGCAATTGCGCCTTACTCATAGTAAAGCTTAGCGAAATTTACGCATGACCCTCCCTCAGCCTGCCGTCATTTGTCGGTGTTTCCGCTAAACTCATTATGACCAGGCGTTATTGTGACTGCTGTACATTTGTGAGTATATAAAAGCGTGTGGAGCATTTAGACTTTATTTCGACGTTCAGCAGACCGATTGGACTTTCTGGCATTAGGGGTCTGTTACCGGTGTTTGTCAAGGTAGTTGCCGCTTGGTTTCGGTCTGACAACCAACAAACGCAACTGGGGCTTCGGCCGGGGATGTCCCGGCTGGTGTTGAAACTTTGAAAAAGGGTGGCGTTGCTTCCCCTGAGCCGTAGGCTCGGGGTGATGAAACCAAAAAGGAAGCAACACCATGAAGACACCTACCACATCCTCCAGTGCTCTGGCCACCGCGCCCGACCGTCCTTCGCTTGTCGAAGACGCCTATGGCGCGCTGACGGAAAGTTTCGAGCAATTCTGCCTGATGGCGGGCATCGAAAGCCTGACGCATATGATGAACGAAGACGTGGCCCGATTGGCTGGGGATCGTTATGAGCATTGCTCTGATAAACCCGGCTACCATTGGGGCCACACGCAAATTCGGCCGTGCCGTTCGGCTGCCCGAGGCCGGTGTCCCTGCCAATGCGGGAAGCGGCCTGTCCAAATCCGCGGTATCGCGGCGCTTCAAGGCGCTGACGCAGGCGAAGTTCGATGAATGGATGGCCTCTGACCTGTCGGAGTTGGACTTGGTCGCCATCCAGATCGACGGGCTGCACCTGGACGA
>NZ_DATFKH010000083.1:0-11285 GCF_035268745.1 Marinobacter sp. | reverse complement strand
AGCCGGCTTTCGCCGGCTTCTGCTTTTCCCTGTTTCCGTGAGGGGCAAAGGGCGGGTCGGTAACTCCAGTGTGTCAGACCGGCGTTACGTTCTCCGCCTGAGGACCTTTCGGGCCCTGCGTTACAGTGAACTGAACCTGCTGACCTTCTGTCAGGGTACGGAACCCGCTGGCGTTGATTGCACTATAGTGAACGAATACGTCACTGCCACCGTCCTGGGCGATGAAACCAAAGCCTTTGGACTCGTTGAACCATTTTACATGGCCTGTTTTGGTATCTGACATTGATCTTTACCTGTATTTCTGTAATTTTTTCCCTCACGGGAGCTTCCGGCCGCTAACAGCCTGTTTTCAGTATAGCCTGCGTATGCAGAGCGTCAACGCCGTTCCTGTCATTTTTATCAAAATTTAAATGATAAAAAACAATAGGTTAGGGTTTTCTAGGATTTCAGTTGCGTGCTCAACTCTTCCAGGATAGCGGGATCATCAATGGTGCTTGGCACCTTGTACTCCTCGCCATCCGCGATCTGCCTGATTACCCGTCGCAGAATTTTTCCCGACCGGGTCTTGGGCAGGCGCTCAACGACCAGTGCACGCCGGAAGCAGGCAACAGCCCCGATCCGGTCGCGGACGATCTCCACCAGTTCCTCTTCCAGTTCGTCGTGACCGATGGTGGCACCGTCCTTGACCATCACCAGCCCGATGGGGACCTGGCCTTTCATGTCGTCCTGGGCGCCCACGACGCAGCATTCCGCGACGGCCGGGTGGCTTGAAACCGCCTCTTCCATTTCACCGGTTGACAGCCGATGGCCTGCCACGTTGATGACATCGTCGGTCCGGCCCATGACAAACACGTAGCCGTCCTCGTCCAGAAAGCCGCCGTCGCCGGAGGTGTAAAAACCGGGAATGGGGTCGAGATAGGTTTCGCGGAAGCGATCATCGTCGCCCCAAACCGTGGTCATGCAACCCGGCGGCAAGGGCAGCTTTATGGCAATCTGGCCCTGTTCACCGGCTGGCATCTGGGAGCCATCGAAGTCCACGATCTGCACATCGAAACCGGGGGAGGGCACGGTCGCAGATCCAGGTTTGGTGGGCATATGTTCCAGGCCGATAGGGTTGCAGCAGATTGCCCAGCCGGTTTCGGTCTGCCACCAGTGATCCAGCACCGGCAGGCCGGAATGTTCCTTAAGCCAGTCATAGGTTGCCGGGTCCAGGCGTTCACCCGCCAGAAACAGTCTCTTGAGGGAGGTGATATCGTACTGTCCCATCAGGTCGGCTTCGGGGTCCTCCTTGCGGACGGCCCTGAACGCCGTGGGCGCGGTGAACAGGAAGTTTACCTTGTGTTCCTGAACGACTCGCCAGAAAGCTCCGGCGTCCGGCGTTTTGACCGGCTTTCCTTCATAGACAATAGTGGTGCACCCGGCCAGCAGCGGTGCATAAACGATGTAGCTATGTCCCACTACCCAGCCTACGTCCGAAGCGGCCCAGAACACATCTCCGGGACCGGCGTCATACACCAGGTCCATGCTGTAACGCATGGCGACAGCGTGGCCGCCATTATCACGGACAACACCCTTGGGCTTGCCGGTGGTTCCGGAAGTGTAGAGAATATACAGCGGGTCGGTTGCAGCCACCGGAACAGGGCTGGCGGGAGTGGCACCGGCGACGAACTGCTGCCAGTCAAAGTCACGGCCCTCGGTCAGGCTGGCTTCAGCCTGCGGGCGCTGGTAGACCACGCAGAACTCCGGCTTGTGATCGGCCTGTTCTATGGCCCTGTCGACCAATGGCTTGTACTCGATAACTTTTTTCACCTCGATACCGCAGGAGGCCGTAATCAGGGCTTTTGGCGCAGCGCCATCAATTCTGACAGCAAGCTCGTTGGCCGCGAATCCGCCGAAAACGACGGAATGGATGGCACCGAGTCGGGCGCAGGCCAGCATGGCAATGACCGCTTCCGGAATCATCGGCATGTAGATGATAACCCGGTCGCCTTTTTCAATGCCGCGGCTTTTCAGTGCCCCGGCGAACAGTGCAACTTCCTCGGTAAGCTCACTGTAGGTGTAGGAGCGCTGGTTGCCGGTAACCGGGGAATCGTAGATCAATGCTTTCTGGTCACCGCGCCCGGCACGGATGTTGGCATCGAGGGCCGCATCTGAAGTATTGATAGTACCGTCGGGAAACCACTCGCCATGTCCGTTATCCTTGGCCTGCCAGATGGTTTTGGGAGTTTCCATCCAGCTCACCTGGGCCGCTTTTTCCCGCCAGAATTCGTCGGGAGTTTCCATGGAACGTCTGAATTCTTTCTCGTAGCTCATGCGGTGCACCTTGCCTTTCCGTTGATATCGCTGAAATAATCTAACCTAAAGTGTATGAGCTGGTGAGGCCAGTAGACCATCGGCTAAGAGTTTATACTTATGAGCCCGATAGCTATTCAGAATGCACCGCGGTGACCCTTGCTTCAAGACGGCCGCGGGCAACCCGGGCGGTAACCCGGTCCCCCGTTTTCAGGTCTGCTGCAGAGCGGATGATACTGCCCCTGTCGTCCTGCACAATGGCGTAACCGCGACCGAGTGTGGCAAGAGGGCTGACCACATGAAGAGTTTGCGCCAGATGCTCCAGCCGGCTGTTCTGCCGGTCAATTCGCTGGTCGACCGACGCCCCCAGACGCTGGTTCAGACTGTCGAGGTGGTCCCGACTATCAGCGAGGCGACGGACCGGGGATTGTAGCGACAGTCTCCGGGTCAGATGGCTTGCACGCATGTCAGAGCGTTCAAGCGTCTGACCAATGGCTTTGCCCAGCCGCAGGTCGAGCTCGTCCATGCGCTGGGCCTTGTCCAGCAGCTCCCGCCGCGGATCGCGAAGGCGTGCACTCAGGTGCCGGAGTGATGTTTCGATCCGGGTCAGGGCGCGTCTGGTGGCTCCGGCCAGCCGGAGTTCGCTTTCCCGCAGCTGTTTGCTCCAGGCGTCCTGGTCCGGTGAGATTTTTTCCGCCGCTGCCGAGGGGGTCGGCGCTCTGAGGTCCGCAACAAAGTCGGCGATGGTTACATCAACTTCGTGGCCGACAGCGCTTATGGTAGGCAGCGCTGATGCGGCTATGGCGCGGGCCACGGCTTCTTCGTTAAAGCACCAGAGGTCTTCCAGGGAGCCACCACCACGGCCAATGATCAACACGTCTGCTTCCGCGTGGGTATTGGCAGCCTTGATGGCCCGGATGATATCGGCGGTGGCCGCTTTGCCCTGCACGGCTGTGGGGTAGAGGGTGACCGGGATTGATGGGCAGCGCCTGGCAAGCACCGTCAGGATGTCGTGAATCGCCGCGCCAGTTGGCGATGTCACCACGCCAATACGGCGGGGCAGCGTTGGCAGTGGTTTCTTTCGTGCCACATCAAACAGGCCTTCCTGTTGCAGGCGGGCCTTCAGGGCCTCGAATGCCTGTTGCAGGGCTCCGGTTCCGGCGGGTTCGATCTGCTCAACGATGATCTGGAAATCACCACGGTTTTCATAAAGCGTTACTTTTCCGCGGATGCGGACCTGGTCGCCTTCTCTCGGAGTTTCGCGCACGCGCTGGTTAAAGCTCCGGAACATGGCGCAGCGAACCTGGCACCTGCTGTCCTTGAGCGAGAAATACCAGTGGCCGGAAGACGGCCGGGACAGACTGGACAGCTCACCTTCTACCCATACCTGAAGGAAGCTGGCCTCAAGAAGATGCCTGGCCTGGTGGTTCAGTTCAGTGACGGAAAGGGCCCTGGTCACAAGCAAACTCCAGTGGGTTGTATACGCAAATGCCGAAAAGGGAAGAGCAAAAGTAACGGAATTTCAGAAAGATGCAAACGGATGTTCGAAGGTGGACGGTTTACTGTCATTGGCCGCGCATTTATAATAGGTCGATTAGGAATTTTGTTTTGCCGCCCCGTTTGAAGCGGCATCGGAGTTCTCCAATCTAGCACGTTCAAAAGGCGGATCCCAATGCTGCGAATTGCCGAAGAAGCCCTCACGTTTGACGACGTTCTCCTGGTTCCAGGGCGCTCCGATGTCCTGCCACACGAGGTAGACCTGCAAACCTGGCTGACCAAAGGCATCAGGTTGAATATCCCGCTACTGTCGTCGGCGATGGATACGGTCACCGAGGCGGAACTCGCCATTGCCATGGCCCAGGAAGGTGGTATCGGCATCATGCACAAAAGCATGTCGGCAGAGATGCAGGCAGCTGCCGTACGCAAGGTGAAGAAATATGAAAGCGGCGTGGTGAAAGACCCGATTACCGTGACCCCGGAAACCACCGTTCGTGAGCTGGTGGATATCACCGCGGCCAATAATATTTCCGGGCTGCCGGTGGTGGCTGGCAACGAGCTGGTCGGCATCGTGACTGGCCGGGATATCCGCTTCGAGAGCCGCATGGAAACCCTGGTTCGCGACATCATGACCGGTAAGGATCGCCTGGTCACAGTGAAAGAAGGTGCAGACCTGGAAGACGTAAAGGGGCTGCTGCATCACAACCGTATCGAGAAAGTTCTGGTCGTCAATGATGACTTCCAGTTGCGCGGACTGATCACTGTGAAAGACATCCAGAAGGCCAAGGATTATCCGCTTGCCTGCAAGGATGATCAGGGCCGGTTGCGGGTCGGCGCCGCGGTAGGCACGGGTAGCGATACCGACGCCAGGGTTAATGCCCTGGTTGAGGCCGGTGTTGATGTCATTGTTGTTGATACCGCTCACGGCCACTCAAAAGGCGTTATCGACCGGGTACGCTGGATCAAGCAGACCTATCCGGATGTTCAGGTTATCGGTGGTAATATCGCAACATCGGCAGCCGCTATTGATCTGGCCGATGCCGGAGCCGATGCGGTGAAGGTTGGCATCGGGCCCGGCTCAATCTGTACTACCCGCATTGTGGCGGGCATTGGTGTGCCGCAGATTACTGCGGTATCCAACGTTGCAGAGGCCATGAAAGGTCGTGGTGTACCGGTTATTGCCGACGGCGGCATCCGGTTTTCCGGTGATATTTCCAAGGCTATTGTCGCGGGTGCGCACAGCGTGATGATCGGCAGCCTGCTGGCGGGAACTGACGAAGCGCCGGGCGAAATCGAGCTTTATCAGGGCCGGAGCTACAAAGCCTATCGTGGCATGGGGTCGATTGGTGCCATGGGCAAGGGCTCGGGCGACCGTTACTTCCAGGATGCCAGCAAGGGCATCGAAAAGCTGGTTCCTGAGGGTATTGAAGGCCGTGTTGCCTGCAAAGGCCCGATGCGCAACATTGTTCACCAGTTGATGGGCGGGCTGCGCGCATCGATGGGCTACACCGGAAGTGCGACCATGGAAGAGATGCGCACCAGACCGGAATTCGTCCGGATTACCAACGCGGGTATGCGCGAGAGCCATGTGCATGATGTGACCATTACCAAAGAAGCTCCCAACTACCGGATCGGGTAAACCGGCCTGTTCTTTCTGATCTGAGGATTCCATGGTTCACAACATCCACGACCACCGCATTCTGATTCTCGACTTCGGTTCCCAGTACACCCAGTTGATTGCGCGCCGGGTTCGTGAAATCGGCGTCTACTGTGAAGTCAGAGCGTTCGATATCACTGATGAAGCACTGGCTGAGTTTGCGCCGAAAGGCATTATTCTCGCCGGTGGTCCGGAATCCGTAACCGAGCTTGGCGGGCCGCGGGCGCCGGAGGGCCTGTTTGAGCGCGGAATTCCGGTTCTGGGGATCTGCTATGGCATGCAGGCCATGGCGGAGCAGCTTGGTGGCCGGGTCGTCAGTTCCGACAAGCGCGAATTTGGTTACGCCCAGGTCAAGGTAAGAGCCAGTGGCCCTCTTTTAAACGATATTACCGACCACCTGACGGCCACGGGTGAATCCCTGCTGGATGTCTGGATGAGCCATGGCGACAAAGTGGTGAAGATGCCCGATGGTTTCGAGCTGCTGGCGTCCACTGAAAGCGCCCCGGTTGCGGCCATGCAGCACACAGAACGTCACCTCTATGGCGTGCAGTTTCACCCGGAGGTGACTCATACGCTCCAGGGCAAGCGCATTCTGGAGCACTTCATCCTTAACATCTCGGGCTGTGAAGCGCTCTGGACCCCGGCCAGGATCGTCGATGATGCGATTGCACAGATCCGCAATCAGGTTGGCAATGACAAAGTGCTGCTGGGCCTGTCCGGTGGTGTCGACAGCTCCGTTACCGCAGCGTTGCTGCACAAGGCGATCGGTGATCAGCTTACCTGCGTGTTCGTCGACAATGGCCTGTTACGCCTCCACGAGGGCGATCAGGTGATGGACATGTTTGCCAACAACATGGGTGTGAGGGTGATTCGCGTAGATGCCGAGGACCTGTTCCTGTCCAAGCTGAAGGGCGTTGATGATCCGGAAGCCAAACGCAAGATAATCGGTAACACCTTTATTGATGTGTTCGACGCCGAGGCGACGACCATCAGGGATGTCAACTGGCTGGCCCAGGGCACCATCTACCCGGACGTGATTGAATCTGCCGCATCGAAGACGGGTAAGGCTCACGTCATAAAGTCCCACCATAATGTCGGCGGGCTGCCCGAAACCATGAAAATGAAACTGGTGGAGCCGCTACGTGAGCTGTTCAAGGATGAGGTCCGTCGCATCGGCCTGGAGCTTGGCCTGCCCTATGACATGGTTTATCGCCACCCCTTCCCGGGGCCCGGCCTGGGTGTGCGGATTCTGGGCGAAGTCAAAAAGGAATACGCCGACATCCTCCGTCGTGCCGATGCCATCTTTCTGGAAGAGCTGCACCGGGGTGGTTTTTACCACAAAACCAGCCAGGCCTTCGCCGTGTTCCTGCCGGTCAAATCCGTCGGCGTTGTCGGCGATGCCCGTCGCTACGAATATGTCGTTGCGCTGCGGGCGGTGGAAACCATCGATTTCATGACCGCACGCTGGGCTCATCTGCCTTACGATCTGCTGGAAACAGTGTCCAACCGGATTATCAACGAGATCACCGGCGTGTCGCGAGTCACCTACGACGTCTCCTCCAAGCCTCCTGCCACCATTGAGTGGGAGTGAGAGGCACTGACAGGAAATTTATGGCCCGGCCCGCAAAGTTTTTGCGGCCCGGACGCAGGTGTTTACTGTGCAGTGATTGAGGCCTCTTCCACCAGGGTGGGGTAGAAGTAACCCATGCCAAAATCGGTATCGAGCTTGACGGTACCGGTGGCCGTGACCTGGTCACCCACCTGGGCGGTGTCCTGACTGGTGAGAATCAGCCGTCCGTTGTCACCACTGCCGGTGCCGTCCTCCACGTGGACGAAGTTGCGGCGCATGATGCCATTGTTCACCTTGACCACTTCGCCAGAGACGGACACCTGCTCACCGCTCAGGGCCTGGCGCTGTTCGTGAACCTCGGCCACGCTAAGGGTTTCGGCGAAGGCGGCAGGGCTGGCCAGCAGGGTGGTGAGTGCCACTCCGGAGAGGGTCTTTTTCAGAGGCTTCATAAGAAGATCCTTGTCTTGATAAGAATAATCGCGTGTCCATCATATAGGCTAGCGGGGGCGCGCGGCAATTCGGCTGTTGCCGAGCGGCCCACTGCTGGTGGACTCGGGTTAAAAGGGGGTTTATTCTTTCTTTATTTTAATCAATCAGGTCTAAGGAGAGTACCATGTCACGTTCATTTCAATTCGGTTTTCTGGCTGCCGGTTTGCTGGCTGCAGCGCCCCTTGCACAGGCTTACGAGAGTGGTGATGTGCTGTTGCGCGCCGGCCCGGCACTGGTAGACCCTGACGCTACCAGCACGGATATAAATTCCCAGGGCCTGGGCGTGCTTGACGGCTGGCGGGTTGATGTCCAGTCCGCCACCGCCCTGGGTATAACCGCCACCTATATGCTGACCTCCCATATCGGCGTCGGGCTGCTCGCTTCCACGCCCTTCAAACACGACATCGTTGGCGCGGGTGTGCTTGGCGGAGCGGGGAAACTGGCGGAAACCAAGCATCTGCCGCCAACCCTTACACTGCAGTACTTCCCCATGCCCAGCGGCTCCAATATCCAGCCCTATGCTGGTGTCGGGGTCAATTACACCATCTTCTTTGACGAGCAGACCACGGGCACCCTCACCGGCGCCATTGACCAGGGTGTCAGTGGCGCCCAGGTCGACAGTACGGAGCTGCGGCTGGAGGACAGCATCGGCCTGGCCGCGGAATTGGGTGTGGATGTCATGCTGGACAGCAATTTTGGTCTGAACGCTGCCGTCTGGTGGGCGGATATTGATACCGACGGCACCATCATTGCCAGGGAGGGGAACACCGCCGTGGATGCCGCCTTTGTCGATGTTGACATTGATCCCCTGGTCTACATGATAGGCTTCACTTACCGCTTCTGAACCCGGTGCCGTTCACCGGCTTACTCGCCTTGTCGGGGGCCGGTAGACGGCGCCTTCTTCCGGGCCGGGCCCGGCCCCGCCTTTTCCAGGTTACTTCGCAGGCAATCTGGCTCTGCAGCTGACGACCCCGAAAAACCATCGGTTCAACTCAGGATGCTGGCTTATGCAGTCCGGATTCTGGAATATTGAATGGGTGAAAGGGCGTTTTATTCTTCCTCTACTGCTTTTGTCTCTATGCCACCTGACGTAGTTTTGATTTTGGTCAATTTGATTGCGGCCAATCTTACCTACGCTACTCTCATGAAAGTAATTTATCAAGACGAAAGAGCCCGGGCGGGTGAGGGCTTTGAGCTACATCAAGTATTACCCAATTAAAGAGATTCCCCCTTTACGAGGCATAACACCCTGAGTAGAAAAGATGTTATGAAAACTTAATGAGGTCGTCCCAGGACTGCCGCACGAGACTGCGGCAGCTTTGTGGCAGGAAGCGGGATTAAAAGGAGTTCATAAAAATGAAAGCGATGAGAGAAACATTAACAACACGGGGCCTGAAAGGCCTTATCGGCAAGGGGCTGGGCATCTCGAGCCTGGCCTTGTTGCTCGGCCTTTCGGGCTGTAATGATGACGCTGACGTAATTGTCACGTCGCCGCCGGCACAGGATTCATCACCGACTTCCCCTTCCTTCAACCAGGTGCCTGGTGAGCTGCAGGTTACAATTACCGATCTGGAAGTCAGCAGCCCCCCGGTGGTGAACTTCCGGATTGAGGATGGCAACGGTTTCGCCTTTGATGCCCTGGCAGATGGTGTGGCGAGTTTCACCATTGCCAAACTGGTACCGGGCAGCGACGGCAACACCAGCCGCTGGCAGAGTTACATCAACCGCACGGAGGAGCAGACAGCCGGCGATCCGGGCCCGGCTCCGGTTGGCACCACCACTACCCAGGCGGCCACGGACAGTGGCGGCACCCTGGTCAATAATTTTGACGGCACCTACACTTACACCTTCGGCACCGACATCACTGATGTCTCTCAAACCGGAGGCGTCACCTATGAGCCTGACCTGACCCACCGCGTGGCCATGTACACCAACGCCCGCGCCACCTATCTGGGTGAGCCTCTGCCAGTAGTCAATGCTGCCTACGAGGAAGTGCCGGCCAGTAACCTCACCGAGGGCATTGATTCCCGCAAGATCGTCGCCCAGGAAACCTGTAACTCCTGCCACGGCGACCTGGCCATCCACGGCGGTTCCCGCAAGGACGTTGACCTCTGTGTGACCTGTCACAATCCTGGCAGCACCGATGCCAACAGTGAGCGCACCGTCGATTTCCGGGTGATGATCCACAAGATCCATATGGGCGACGAACTGCCCAGTGTTGTAGCGGGCGGCGAATATGCCATCTGGGGCTTCCGGGATTCCAAGCACGACTACTCTGACGTAGGTTTTCCACAAAGCCCGGAAAACTGCCTGACCTGTCACGACCCGGACAATACCGACACACCCGATGCGGCCAACATCGCCAACAACCCCAGCATCGAGGCCTGCGGCGCCTGTCATGACGATGTCAATTTCAGCACCGGAGACGGTCATACCGGCCGGAACATTGCAGTGACAAACGCCGAATGTTCAACTTGTCACCGGGATGGCGGCTTTGCCGGGCCGGTTCGGGATTCCCATATTGTCCCAAGCACCGCCGCTGGCGAGTTGTTCGAGTACAATATTCTGGAGGTCACTGACACAGCCCCGGGGCAGACGCCAATCGTACGCTTCTCGGTTACCAACCCTACCGCCGGGGATGCAGCCTACGACATCAACAACGACCCACAGTTTACCACCGGCGGCACTGCGCGGCTGGCAGTTATTCTGGCATGGAATACCGGCGACTACACCAACGAGGGTAGCGGTTCTGCCCCGGGCAAGGTTGTTTCGATGGATCCGGTAGGTTCAGCGACCAATAATGGCGATGGCAGCTTCAGTATTACCGCTGGTACCCCGATCCCCGCAGATGTAACGGGCTCAGGCGCAGCGGCGATCGAAGGGCATCCGGCTGCCGCCGATGACGAAGGCGCTTTCACTATCCAGGCTAAAGTCACTGGTGCTGTTGAGTTCTTCCCCATTACCGACGCTGAAGCCCAGGCCCGCCGTGATGTGGTTGACGTGGCGAAGTGCCAGACCTGCCACGGTGTAAAGGATGGCCTGTCACTGCACGGCAACAACCGTACAGACAACATCCAGCTGTGTGTGACCTGCCACAACCCACGGGCAACCGATCTGGCTCAGCGCCCGGCCGATCCGGATGGAACCGATAATGAGGTCAATACCGCCGCGGTAGGCGAGGATGAGGAGCAGTCCATTGACTTCAAGCGGATGATCCATTCCATTCACGGTTCTGCTGTGCGGACTACCGACTACATTGTTTATGGATTCGGCAACAACTCCCATGACTTCACGGATCTGCGCTATCCGCGTGAGCCGAGTGACTGTGAGGCCTGCCATAATGAAGGCACCTATGAACTGCCCCTGGCAACCTCGGTGCTGGGCTCCACGATCGACACTGAAGCAACCGTTGCAAGTTCAAGCCCATTCGGCACCAGCAATTTCATTGGTGATGCCCTGGTACAGACCGATGACAGACTGATCAGCCCGGCTGCTGCCGCCTGTTCGTCCTGTCATGATGACGCGACCGCGCAACTGCATATGGAGCAGAATGGTGGTCAATTTGGCAACATTGCTGATGAAGGCGCCAATAGCCAAGGCTCCTGCGCAGTCTGCCATAGCGAAGGCAGCATTGCCGATGTCGGCGAAGTCCATCGCGGTGACTGAATACCGTCACGATGAGCGGGGCCTTGCCCCGCTCTGACTTCCACATGGAATCGGAGCGACAAACGGCAATGATAAACGCAAAGCTTCACAGAAAATGGCAACTGCCGGTACGCT
>NZ_DATFKH010000082.1:0-9939 GCF_035268745.1 Marinobacter sp. | reverse complement strand
TCGTCCGTCGTGTAGCTGTTGATCCCCTCGAGCCGGATGCAGCGGAAAAGTTCGTTGACCCGGGTCCGCACGGTCTGGTCATCGACGAGGCTCACATAGGGCAGCATATGCGCGAGGCGGGTCTCGCGGGCATACCAGTCTGGCGTCATTGTGCGGGCATCGAACGCGGCTTCACGGGGCATAGCTGTCCCCGCCATGGATGGAGCGGTTCCGCGTGGGCGGTGTCTCCTGCAGCGCGGTCATCATCACGTCGATGAAGCGCGGATCCCAATCGGCGGCCTTCCACAGCACGGGATAGAGCAGGGCAGCGACACCCAGCACCGCGATGTGCTGGACCCAGACGAACAAGAGCACTGAGCCGAAGAGCCAGACCATCGCATACATGATGGGCAGGCCCAGAAGTTTGGGCGGCCGCACGAGACCCAGAAAGAGGGGTGAGCGCTCAGCCACCGGCAAAGACCGCGGCAACGATGGTGGGGGCAGCCGCGACACCAGCGATGCCCACGAGGACCCAGAGCGCCTGGCGCAGATCGATGATGTTGAAGAACCAGCTCAAGAAAACGCCGAGAACCGCGAGTGTGGCGATGACCACACCCAGCGGACCGGTCAGCGCATCGACAATGCCCTGCAACAAGCTTTGGATTGGGGAGAGATCGATGCTTTGCGCAAGGGCGGGTTCGGCAATCAGCAGGAAGAGCGCCAGTGAGGCGACAAAGGGGTTTGAAAGCCAACTTGTTTGGAAAATGTAGTATCGCCAATGCACTGCCGCGCTGCGCGCTCTCGTGACATTGCCGTTGAGTATTTTGAGGAGTAATTTCCAAAAAGGTTGGGACATCATGAATTTGATCTTTCCAATCGGGCCACCACGGCCATGACGCGGGCGACGTGGTTCTGGGTTTCTCGGTAGGGGGGAATGCCGCCATATTGACGCACGGCCTCGGGTCCGGCGTTGTAGGCAGCCAGCGCCAGGCGCGGATCGCCAAACGTCTCCAGCATCATCGCAAGGTAGCGGGCGGAGCCGTCGAGGTTCTGCAGCGGGTCGCGCGGGTCGACGCCAAGATCGCGCGCTGTCGCAGGCATCAATTGGCCCAGACCAATAGCGCCCGCGGTTGAGATCGCATCTTGTCTGTAGGCGCTCTCCACCTCGATATTGGCCCGATAGAGAGCCAGCCAATTCGTGACGGACAGTCCCGCGCGGCGCAAACCGGGATGGCCGGCATAACGCAGGGCGGTTGCCTCTATGCCCAAGAGAACGTCTGCGCGGGGCAGGGGGGGTGGCTGGACGAGTGCCGCAAAGCTCAGCGCGTCAGGTTTGGGCGCTGCGTCAGTCTCACCAAGAATGGCCAAACCATCGGACGCCGATCCCTGACCAACGCCGTCATTGTAGTTCCGTGCAAAACCGCTCTGAGACCGGGATGGGGTCAGAGAGCCGTCGCTCTCCACGACCAGAACCATTTGCGCTGAGGCTGATCCAGTCAGAACCCAGAAGAGAAGAAGGCTACTTGCTGCCGACCTCGTCAGACGCTGCGAGCTTGTGCGTTGTCCGCTGGCCTTCTTCGAGCGGCACATCGGCATGCGCAAAGCCGATGCCAAGGAGAAAGGAGACCACGCCGGTGATCGTCTTGAACTCACGGATCTTGATGTCGTTGTAGGTCGTCCGCGTACGGGCGGTGACGAGAAGCTTTTCCACCCCGTCGTCAGAGACAACACGCATGATCCAGACCCCGTAATAGCTGGGGCCTTTCTTATGTGCCGACTCCTGGCACAGGATTTCAGCGCTATAGCCGCTTTCCACGAGCTCGCGGAACCTGGCTTCCGTAACCACATTTGGTGCTTCGATGTCCCAGTTCATGGCCCGGCTCACGCTTTCTCCAATGGCGCAACGCCCGGGCATTCCTACTTGAAGCCCAGAGTTACGATAGTATAGTATCAACCGCAAGATGTAATATCCTGCTTTGACTGTAGTTTGGTCACGCAAACACTAGGCACGGCCAGAGATCACGATCAAGGAGATAACAGGTTTGAAAAACCCAGGGTTGACATGTCTGATTCGATTGCAAGCTGTGGTCCTTCTGATCGGAGTTCCCGGGCCGGTTTTGGCGGAATCCTGCTGCGCGCCACCCCGTCCCTTCCTGCCAAGCGATTCGCAGGCGGCCCAAGACTACGTCGATATCATCCGGCGGGATTTCGAAGGCTACATTCAGGACATCCAGAGCGACTTCCGTTGCCTTGACGGGGACCGTGCCGATGCCTTGGGGGAAGCCCGTGAAGTCAGCGAGGACTACGGCCAGTTTCTGCAGCTGGTGAGGGATTGATGGGCCGCCTCGGGAGCATCAGACTTGCAGTCCATGGAAAGCAGACGCCGATAACACCCTCAAATATCTATTTTTTAGATAACAGATTTCATCCGCTAGCGACGTCACGAAAGGTATGTGACGCGTGGCGAAAACGATCAGAAGCAAAGGACAGGAGGCTCTGTGCCAAGCGTTGGTCGACGCTCGCATCAAGGCGGGCCTCGGTCAGGAGGACTTGGGCCTCAGGCTCGAGTGCCATCAATCCCTCGTGGCGCGCATTGAAAGCGGCCAGCGCCGGGTCGACGTTGTTGAACTGGTCGTTCTTGCGCGCGCGATTGGCTTTGACCCGTTCGAGGTTCTGGCGATCGTCGAAGCCGCCACGGAGCCCGACCACAGGATTTGATCTATTTTATTAATCGAGAACACGGGAATTGATTTCTCCCAATGTGATTATCGGTGTCGAGAGGAAGAACAGCTAACCTATTTTTACGAAAACCGGCATGCCGTTGCAGCAAACGCTTTGGGAGTCGAAGCTGTGATCGGCAAAGCCCAATTGCAGAAAGTCAGTAAACAGTGGGCAAAGATAAGGTCGAAGGCGTCGCGATCGCCAATTTGATTGGAACTGATGGGCATAGCATTGTTGGTTGGGTGTATCGCTGGAGGACTGGTGCGCTTGCGGTGATGTGGAATATCCATGGCCCGCAACCTGTGTCACGGTGTCAGCCAGAACTCGCTGAGTCAGACAAGCGTGAAATCGACTTCGACAGGTTGACGAAAATTAGAACACGCCATAGCGGGAAAGGTCAGTCATAACAGTACCGAACCCATGCGCGGATGTCGTCCGGAAGGCCTCGATCCCGGCTGGATCATCCTGATCCTTCTCGTCATCCTGCTCATCGCTGGTCGGCCACATCCGCGGTGGGCTGGCGCATGTGAACATCCTCACGTCGCTGTTCTTTTCCGAAATATCGGGCACGGCGACGTCGGACGCTGCCGCCATCGGGTCGGTCATGATCCCGCAGATGTGCAAACGCGGTTATCCGCCATTGCAATTTGGTCGACAAGCCCAGGGTACAGACCTTGAGACAATGATGACAGAAGATTGCTGGGCCTGTAGCGTTACCCCGTAGGGAGCTGGCGTTCAATCATATGCCCGGCACAACATGCTGATAATATTGCACTTCAGCGCAGCCAACACCCTGATCCCCTTGTCCCGCCGCCGCATTTTCGAGTGCCTCGAGCAGGAGGTCTATCGTTACCGGGCCGCAATGCGGCAGCATGAGACAGTTCCGCAGCAAGTTGGCCATGGCCAGCGGGCTGCTAAAGACCTGTCGAAGAGTGATTTGCTCAAGGTAGGGGTTGTCAATGAACGCCTGACGAAAGCCTCTTGAATGATGCGGTGATCGAAAGCCCTTGGCATTGAGCGTCTTGAGCAGCTGCGCGATCGAGCAATCCATCGGGATCGGTTCAAAGCAAGCGCCGTTATTCGATATCGCTTGCGGCTTTACATGTGCATTCATTATGCTTGGTCTCTTTATCTTCGAGCGGATCTGCTCAGCCAGCAATCAGGCCAGCTTTGATGGCCGTATCTGATCTGAATTTCAACGTAGGCAATTGTAGGATTGCGTAGGCTTGAGCAATCATCAACTGCGCAAAAGTTGCCACCCTCGTTCTTTCGATTGCCGTGTCGGTAGCTGGCTTGGAAAGCCCTGGGCGGTGGCTATGGTGCGATAAGTCTTTACGTGCAAAATCGTTGTCAGGCGCTTGCTGGCAGGTAAGAAAAAGATCAATGCAAGTCGTGCCCAGATACTGCGCCCCTCACCTGCTTCGTGCTCTGATGCTGGCATTCTTCTGCATTGCATCGGGGGCACCCGCTTTCGCGTCGCAGCACCTGGTGGAGAGCGTTGCACTCATGGAGGATCCGACGGCGTCCCTCGGGGTCGAGGAGGTGGCGCTGGGGGAGTTCCAACCGGTCAGCGACACGATCTCGCTAGGGTATTCGACCTCTACGAAATGGCTGAGAGTACGTATCTTGCCGGCGCCGGATGGCGAGGACACCGTGTTATTACTTGGTAAGGGGGCACCGGATAGCCTCAGGCTGTTTGCACCGGTTCCTGTGTCCGTGCAGGATCCTGCCGCGCGCTCGGGCGATGTCCGGCATGAGGAATTGTTCCCCAACTGGCCATCACCGCAGCCCGGATTCCGCATCACCCCGCCGGAGGGTGGGGCGGATTATTTTATTCAGATCAAAACCATGGGCTCGATACGGCTTCATGTGACGGCCCAGCCCATGACCAAGGCCATCGTGACGACCGAGCGCAGGTATCTTGCCCAGGTCGTCTATCTGACCAGCATGTTCATCATAATGCTCTGGGCACTGCACATGTTCACGATATCAAGATTGAACCTGTTCGGGTGGTTCGTGGCGCTGCAGTCCTCCTGGCTGGTCAACAACATCTTCTATCTTGGATATGCGAAGGACATCGTACCCACCCTCTCGAATGAGACACATGCGGTGTTATTTCGGGCAAGCGTCTTCGTGGCCGCGTTTCTGACGACCCTGTTTCACCGCACTGTGATGTCCCGCCTTGAGCCATCAAGGCTGGCCTTGCGGCTATTTGATCTTCAGCTTGGCGTGATCGCACTTGCTTTCATCGCCTACTGGTTCGTCGACCCGGTGCCCGCATTGCAAATAAATGCTGCCTGTCTGGCTGCATCCCCTTTTGTCTTTTTTGCAAACATGGTGACAGCGCGGAAGGACATGGCCCCTGGCCTTTTTGCAATACGCATGATCTATGGTGCGCTATCTCTCTCTTTTTTCTTGAACGCATTTACCGTTCTGGGCCTGATCCAGTCCCAGTCGCTCGTGCAATATGGGTATTTGATCCACGGGGTCACAACCTCCAGTCTTATCGTCATTCTTCTGAAACTGAAGGTCTCCGACATGTTCGCCATGGCGCGGTCGGCAAAGATCCAGCATGCCAAAATGGAACATCAAAACGCAATTCAGAAAGAGAAAACGCGCGCGCTTTCCCAGTTCATCGACATGTTGGGGCATGAAGCCAAGAATGCGCTGTCCGTGATCCAAATGTCCACCTCTGCCCAGATGCTTACTCACGGTCAGCGCACACGTTCAGACCAGGCGATCCGCGGGCTGACGAATGTGATCGACCGGTGCAACCAAGTCATCCGGCTTGATAACTCCGAGCAGGTGCTCTCTCTCGAACCGTGTAACTTGACCGCAATCCTGCAAAGGCTGTGCAGCCGGACGGAGAACGCCGAGCGGATCACACTGGACGTGCAAGGCACGGTGTTCGTGCAGGGTGATCCGGTCCTGCTTGATGTCGTTTTTTGCAACCTGCTGGACAATGCACTCAAATATTCGCCGCTGGAGTCCGCGATAAACGTCAACCTGGCATCCGAGGAGGGTGGTCATTCGATCCTGTTCGAGAATGCGCAAGGCCCGGCAGGTATGCCCGATCCGGACCGTGTGTTCGAAAAATATTATCGCAGCAATGGCGCAAGGACCGATATCGGGTCCGGACTTGGATTGTATATTGTGCGCGAACTGCTGCAGCTCATGGGCAGCAGGGTTCAGTATATTCCGCGAGACCGTGACATCCGGTTCAAGGTTTGGTTCCCATGCTGAACGTCATTATCGTCGAAGATCACCAACCGCTGCGCGAGTCGCTGGTAGAGGTCATGGCGCGCGAAGGGCACCATGCCGTCGGTTTCGAGAGCGCCGAGGCGCTATGGAGCGGATGCAGCTTTGGCACTGTCGATATTCTGATCCTGGATCTGAACCTGCCGGGCGAGGATGGCATCGCCGTTGCACAGCGCATGCGGGGTGACTATCCGGGCATAGGCATCATCATGCTCACGGCGCGCGGCGAACCGGAGGACAGGCGGGTGGGCTATGAGAATGGCGCCGATATCTATCTTGCCAAGCCCAGCTCTGCGACGGAACTGACAGCCTCGGTCAAGGCGCTTGCGCGACGGCTGAAGCATAGCGACCCGGAGACAACAGGACTCGCCCTCGACAGGTTCGCGATGACACTGTCGGGGCCGCGCGACACGGTGGATCTTTCGGCCTTGGAAATCGACCTGCTGACGACGTTTGCACGCTCCCCGAGCGGCCGGTTGGAGACCAGCGAAATCGCCGCCCTGGACAAGGGTGACGGCGAGATCAGCAAAGCCGCGATCGAGGTGCGGATCGTCCGGCTTCGCAAGAAAATGATCGCCGCTGGCACAACCGGCCAGCCAATCAAGGCGATCCGGAACCAAGGCTATCAGCTGTCCGCGCGCATGAAGGTCGTGTGAGGGGGCCGAGACGACCGATGCCAACGACCATGCCATCGACCCTCCGGCCGATCATGCGGCATAGGCGAACTGCGCGTCCTCGCGACCGGCCAGGCTCCCGCGTCCCACCCAAGGGGGCGGCCGGGCAAAGGGCATCCGCTCAGGCGCCCGAGAGATCGAGGCGAATTTTCCGGAAGACGTCCGAGGCCTCCAGCAGTGCAGAGGCGAACGGATCCGCGTCCGCTTGCGCGGCCTCCATTTGGTTCAGGGCGGACTGAAGCCGAGGCAAGCCGATGAACGCGGCCGTTCCCGCCGCTTTGTGCACAGCCTGAATGCTGCCGGGCCTGTCCCGCGCTGCGGCGTCAAGAGCCTGCCTGATTTCATCGAGACAGGCCTGCAACCAGGCTTCAAGCTCGTCGAGCTCCATGGTTTCGGAGATATACGACAGGTTCCCCGATGTGGGTGAAATCACGAATTCCTCCTCCACGTCGACGGCCTCGACAACAGGTGGCCTGGCGCTTGCGTCCTGCTTTGGTCCATTGACGTGGTGCGAGATTTTCTCCTTGAGCTGTCCGATCGTCAAAGGTTTGGCAAGCATCTCCTGCATACCCGAAGCCGTGAAGCATTCCGCGTCCTGAGATGCCAGGTTGGCCGTGACGCCAAGGATCAGCGCGTCTTGTGAAACGCTGCCGGAGCGAATGGCCATGGTGGCTTCGAACCCGTCCATCCCCGGCATCCGGATGTCCATCAGGATCAGGGTGAACCGCCACATATCGGCGATTTCAACGGCCTGCTCTCCATTTTCGGCGCATTGGACCGTGTATCCAAGGCGTTCCAGCATTTTCTGCATCAGGATGCGATTTGCGGCATTGTCATCGACAACCAACGCCCGGGGGAACACCTGGATGTCATCCGGAGATGCCAGCTGTTGCGTGGCCGGTCGTTCGACACTTGCGAGCTTCGGTTTCGAAACAAAAGGGGCGGCTATGTCAAAACTGAAATGGCTGCCCTCGTTCTCGCAGCTGTCGAGGTGCAAGATGCCCCCCATACGGTCCACCGCGCGCTTTGCGATTCCGAGGCCAAGGCCGCTGCCAACATGTTTGAGCGCGGCCCCTTTCGAAATTGTCTGGAAATCCGCAAACGCGATCTCCTGAACCGCCGGGGCGATGCCGGGACCTGTATCCGAAACCTTTACCGTCAGCCGCCGGTCCGATGCGGCATCCTGCCAGTAGACAAGGTGGATATTGATGGAGCCGTGTTCGGTGAATTTGACGGCATTGTCGACAAGGTTGGCCACGGCACGGCGAAACGCTTCCTTGCGGCCCGAAATGCCGCTGTCACCGTCATCCCCGGTAATCCTGTACGCAACCGTCACATCTTTATTGCGCGCCTTGAGACGTGCCTGCCCGACGATGAGCTTGACGATTTCCATAGGGTCGAACGGCTCGAATGGCGTGGTGTCCCGCGTTCCGGCGTCATTGCTGCTGATCGCCAGCACATCTTCCACCTGCGCCAGGGCCGCTGCCGCAGAGTCCCGGGCAATCTGAAGATTTTCAAGATCATCGGATGTCCAGTCATAGTCCTGCAGAAGATCAAGTGACGCGATCACGCCATGCAGGGGCGTTTTCATTTCGTGGCTCATCAAGTTCAGGAAGCGCTCCTGTGCTGACATTGCCTGCAAAGCCTTGTCACGGGCCTGCTTGAGCTTGTTTTCCTGGGCAATGGTGTCTTCCAGATCGCGTACGAACGCGATGATGATCGAGCGGCCAATCGCGTCCTCGTGCCGTGCCAGGGCAACTTCTGCACGGAACATCTGTCCGCGACAGGTTTTCAACTGAGTTCGCAGGCGACGCCGGATCGCAAGAATGTCAAAGGCCTCGTTCATGAAGGCGGTCGGATCTGATTTGAACGCCGTCTGCCTCAGGCGGGGCAGGGCCACGTCCTGCAGTGTTTGCCCGACAACATCCTGATCCTGACAGTCGAAAATCTTTGCCGCCGCCGTATTATAGCCAAGAATGCGGCCCTCCACAGACAGCAACACAACCCCGTCAAGTGAGGCCTCGACAATGCCCCTGAAACTGTCGCGGAGCCGCTTCATGGCCTTTGCGCGCATTCGAAGCCTCATGGCCAGGCGAATTGCCAGCATGGTGATCGCCAACAAGACCAATGCCTCGATGGTCGAGAGCGCCATGAACCGTTTGATTGCAGACTCTTCTGACTGGCGCATTGCGCTGTATTGGCTGGTCAGTTGCTTCAACGCGTTTGTCGTGACGTCACGGAGTGTCGGAATCACTTCCTCGGAGTGATCCAGAATATCCTCAAGGTCGTCGCGGCGTGGCGTCCCAAGCTGATCGAGCATGGTTGCCAGGGCATCCCGGTGCTGGACAACGCGTGAGATGCTGTCATGTATCTTGGCTGTTCCGGGGGTGTCTTCGTTGAAAAACCGTTTTCCGGCGTCCACGGTCTCGACCCGGCTATAATAAATGTCGAAGGACGTCATGACCCGGTCCATGATGTCGGGCGTCAATCGATCCGCGTTGATCGCGCGATGAAGGCGGGTCTCAAATCGCAGGTAATCAACTTCCAGCTGTGCAAAAACCCAGGTTCTGTTGTCCAGGGATTCCCGGCCCGTCTGGACAATGCTCTGGACGATGAATGAGCCTGCCAGCACAGTCACCAACACCCCGAATGACAGGGTCAACATGATGGCGACCCACAGGCTGGAGGACGCCCCTGTGCCTTCGTCAGGTTCGCGGTCCCTGATCCTGAGGACCGGCATCACTCAGAGACACGCACGCCTGTGAGCTGCCAGATGCTCCAGGCGTAAACCTCTTCGGTTTGGTAATTCGCATCGAGATCATAGGGGAAAACAACCCAAAGGGGGCCCTTTTCGCGGACGGAGAAAGGTTTCCCGTCAATGTTCGTGGCGACGATGGGAACCGTTCCTTTGATCGCGTCCCGAGGCATCCTGGCTTCGTAGCCGTTTGCCGCGACAAGATGCACCGTGTCCCCGCTGACATCGGCCGCGTCCAGAACGTCGTGCAAAGCGGGTCCCGAGAACAGGCGCTCTGCGTCAGTCCATATGGTCGAGGTGGTGAATTCCTGCTGTGGCAAGGCATCCAGCTGGCCGCGGTCGAAGGTGGCTGTATGGCTGTCTGACGACAGACCCGTGCTGTCGTCGACCCGCAAGAGGATGTCTTGTGCTGAGGCAACCTGGGCGAAGGCTGCAAACGTCCAAAAGAGAAGAAAACAGATGAAACGCCTTGTGCGCTGCGGTGTATGTGTTTGATGTTCAGGCATTGCGGCCAACTTTCGCATTCAACAGGTGACGGGAAATTACAAAAAA
>NZ_DATFKH010000081.1:0-15707 GCF_035268745.1 Marinobacter sp. | reverse complement strand
GGCATAGGCAAGGCCACCGGTCACACCATAGGCCGCGCCCAGATTGGCGGCATTGGTCACCGACTTGGCAAAGATCCAGCTGATAAAGATACTGGCCGTCAGTGACCACTGCCCCACCGGGTTACCCTGGTCATCCGCCCCCTTGTAGAACGAATTGGCGTTCCTGCTCTTCGGCGACAGCACATACATCACCACGCCATAGACCACCAGGAATCCCCAGAACAGGGAGGCTTCTGTGAAAGTCATTTTGTTCTTTGTCCTCGTTCTTTGGTTGTCCGGGGATTTCTCCGGGGTTTCCGGAGTGGGAGTTATCGGGGCCGGTGGATAGGGGGTTCAGAAAAACGCCCGTAAACCCTTCCATGGGGGGCTCGATCGCGCCATCCATGGCGCTCAACGTTTTCTGAACCCCCTATCCACCGGTCCCTTGTTCAAATTCAGTTTTGCGATCCCCGACGGCTCAGGAAAACCGACCAGACAAAATTTACCTTTCCCAATCCTACGAATAGCAATGGCTGCCCGCGGTCTGGGGGTGGGGTTTTATTTCCGCCGGGAACAAAGGTGTCTGAGCGCAGCGAGTTCTTTTTCCCAAGGAAATAAAACCTCACCCCCAGGCCGCCAATGACCAGCAACCAGTCTTAAAACCCGAAGCTACCCCTGGCTAAAAATCAACCGGGCGCCGAACAACTCGCCCCGAACCGATAACAGGCAAAGCACCGGTGATGGCGCAACATAATCCGCTCATCCATGCTTTCCGCCAGCGTCCCGCCGAGATCGTACTGCGGGTCGTCGTCCACCAGCGTGCAGGCAAACACCCGAACCTCGTCGTTCTTCTTCACCAGCATCCGCGTGTAGGTACACATGAAATGGGATCGCGCTTCTTTGGTGGGGTACTTTTCCATGCAGGTTTCGGTAATTTCCGGGCTGCCGTCTTCGGAACCGGGCGTACCCAGGTCCGGGAATGCGGTGAAGGCCAGCGTTTCGGGAATGCCCCAGTCACGAAAAATCTCACGGAATGCCGCCTCGGCGTTGGCCGGAATCTCGTCTTCGTCGGTCTGGCGGGCAATCGAGACTTCGAAGCCCATATCCACCAGCCAGCGAATTCCCTCCAGCGCCTTGTCGAAACTGCCTTCGCCACGATCGACGTCGTGCCTTGCCTGGTCCGGAAAGTCCAGGCTGACCCGGAAGTGAATCGGGTGGGGATTATTCAGCAGCGGTAACACCTGATGCCTGCGCTTCAACAGCGGATCGGTGGCATTGGTGAGCACAAAGCAGGGCCGGTGCCGGCTGGCGTAGTCCAGAATATTCACGAAATCACGAATCACGAACGGCTCGCCGCCGGTAAAGGAGAACTGCTCCACGCCCATATCCAGCGCTTCGTGGATAAACGGCTTCACATCACTGAGCTTCATGCCGGGAATACGGCCGTCGCCCGGGTGTGAGCCCTCCAGACAGAAGGGGCATGCCAGGTTGCAGGCGGTACCGGTGTGAATCCACAGCTCTTTGAGCCTGTCCGAGTCAATATAGCCGCGCGGGTCGCCGTTGCGGGTGTGAGTCCAGCTGTCGCGGGCCCTGGGTTCCAGCACTTCCACTGCGGGAATGCGTTTCTCGGCGGTTTGGGTCTGGGGCATAGCTGCTCCGTGTTGGCGGTGAATCAATCTGGGTCTGGTCTGCAAACAGAGTTCCCGTAAGGACAACCAAAGGGCGCGAATGTTTCAGCGCCCGGAATATTTCTAACTTTACGTTGTGAATTCCTGTCCGGCCTTGTCGCCGCTGTGCTTGCCACGACGCCAGCCGTGCAGCTTCTCCAGCAGTCTGAGAACGCCCTCGGGCGCATGCTCACGCTTCCACTCGCCGGCGGCATATTTGGCCGATTCATTCCAGGTCGGGTAGGGGTGAATGGTACCCAGAATCTTGTTCAGGCCCAGGCCGTGCTTCATGGCCAGGGTAAATTCGGCCAGGATTTCCCCGCCGTGCATACCCACCACCACGGCACCCAGGATCTTGTCCTTGCCCGGCGGCGTCAGCACCTTGATAAAGCCGTAGGCCTCACTTTCGGCAATGGCGCGGTCCAGGTCGTCCAGACCGTAGCGGGTGACCTCGTAGGCAATTCCCTGCTCTTTGGCTTCGGCTTCACTCAGCCCCACCCGTGCCACTTCCGGCGAGGTAAAGGTGACCCAGGGCATCACCCGGTAATCCACCCTGAAGCGTTTGAACTGACCGAACAACCCATTCACCGCGGCAAACCAGGCCTGGTGCGCCGCTGCGTGGGTGAACTGGTAGGGGCCGGCCACATCGCCACAGGCAAATACGTTGGGGAAGCGCATACTCATGTCTTCCTCCACCGGCACGGTGCCATTGGGCAGGGTCTCCACACCGATCCTGTCCAGCCCGAGGCCGTCAGTGCGGGCAGCACGGCCGACCGCCACAAGCACCTGATCGAACGGAATTCTGACGCGCTCGCCGTTGCAATCGCAGTAAGCCACTTTTTCGCCGTCCTCGATGGCAAATTCTTTGGCGGCGTGGCCCAGTCGCACGTCAATACCGTCTTGCTCAAACTGGTTCTTGATCAGTTCAGACACATCGGTGTCTTCCTTTGCCAGCAACCGGTCGCCCATTTCCACCTGAATGACCTGGCTGCCCAGGCGCTGGAACGCATGGGCCAGCTCCGAGCCGATGGGTCCGCCACCAAGCACCAGGAGGCGCTCCGGCTGGGTCTCCAGAGACCACAGGTTATCCGACGTCAGCGGCTCCATGTCCGCCAGCCCGGGAATCGGGGGGACTGCCGGCTTGCCACCGGTGGCCACCACAATGCTGCGTGCGGTCAGCCGCTCGGTGCGGCCGTCGTTGTGGACCACTTCCAGTTCCCAGGGCGAAACGAAACTGGCCGTACCTGCGATGCATTCAACACCCAGTTTCTCGAAACGCTCTGGTGAGTCATGGGGCTCCACTTCAGCGATGACATTTTTAACGCGGTCCATGATGTTTTTGAAAGAGCCTTTTACCGGTACCGACTCCAGGCCGTAACGGCTGGCGTGGCGGAGGGTATCCGCCGCTTTTGCGCTGCGAATAAGGGCTTTGGATGGCACGCAGCCGGTATTCAGGCAATCACCGCCCATTTTGTCCTTCTCGATCAACGCCACCTTTGCCTTGACCGCCGCCGCAATGTAGGCCGAAACGAGTCCGGCCGAGCCGCCACCAATCACCAGCAGGTTGTAGTCGAAGGAATCCGGTTTGTGCCAGCCTTTATAAACCCGCTTTTTGCGGATAAAACCGACAATGACCTTGGCAATCAGCGGGAAAATGCCCAGCAGCGCGAAGGAGAGCAGAATATTCGCCGACACAATATCGCTGGTGGATTCAATGGTAGACAGCTGGGTGCCCGCGTTCACGTACACAAACGTGCCCGGCAACATGGCCACCCAGCTGACCAGCGCATAGGTTCTGAGCTTCATGGCCGTGAGGCCCATGGCCAGGTTGATCAGGAAAAACGGAAAAACCGGGACCAGGCGAAGGGTCGCAAGGTAGAAAGCGCCGTCTTTCCTGATGCCCCGGTCCATTTTTGCCACGGTTTGGGCGTACCGGTTACGCAGGGTGTCCCGCATCAGGAACCGGGCCACCAGGAAAGCCAATGAAGCGCCGATAGTTGATGCCACAGACACTGCAAGAAGGCCATAGATATTGCCGAAAAAAGCACCACCGGCAAGCGTCATAATCGCGGCCCCCGGCAGCGAGAGCGCGGTAACCACCACATAGATACCGGCAAAACCGAGAACCGCCACCAACAGATTCTGACTGATCCACTGCGCAATGGATGCCTGGTGCTTTTGCAGGTTTTCCAGGGTCAGTACCTCGTGTCCCCCAAAGGCAATAAAAAGTGCAACCACCACACCAATAGCGACGAGCAAAACAAGCTTTTTCCGGTTCATAACTAGATCCACTGGTTAAAAATTAAAACGGCTCGCACAGAAAGACACGGGTATGGGCTGGATGTTACATCTTTCTCCGTCTAGAATTTTTTGAACGATTACTCATAAAGCAGGGAACTATCCCCCCCAGACCAGGACATACCATCGTTCAGAGGCTTTTCGATGTCCAATAACATCTTGCTAACAAACTTCTAACTCAGCTGTCCCGGGGGTATACGGAATGGAAACCGCAGCGCACCACACAGATGAAGATCTCCTGATCCAGGGCCTGAAATCCGGAAAGGATACGGATTTTCAAAGGGCTGTGCGTCTCTATACACCCGGTATGATGGCCGTCGCCAGATTCTACCTTGATAATGCCTCAGCCGAGGAAGCGGTCCAGGACTGCTGGGTGACGGTGATCGACGCCATCCAAAAATTCGAAGGGCGCTCAGGTCTGAAAACCTGGCTGCACCGGATCGTGGCCAACCGCGCCAAAAACCACCTCAGAAAGCACAAACGGGAAGTCAGCGCCGATTTTTCCGAAACCCTGGACCCCGAACTAGCCGACCGTTTTGCCCCGAACGGCCGGTGGGCGACACCCCCCAGCCTGAAATTCAACGACTCTGCCGAAGCATTGATGGAAAATGGCGCGTTGAGCGATTGCCTTGATCAACACCTTTCACACTTGCCGGAGGCACAGCGATCAGCGCTGATGCTCTACGAAGCCCATCAGCATAAATCCGATGATGTGTGTAACATTCTTGACGTCAGCGCCTCTAATCTGAGGGTGCTTTTACACCGGGCACGGCAGAAAATTTTTCTGATGGTAGAAACCTTCCAGGAGACAGGCGAATGTTGATGTGCCGGGATCTGGCCCGTATCGCCAGTGATTACATTGATGGCGAACTGGGCCCGATGGACAAGGTGTCGGTGAAGATGCATCTGCTGATGTGCGGCCACTGCCGGACCTTTATCGGTAACCTGCGCGAAAGTATAGACCTGATGAAGGCCCATTCCAGTCAACAGGTCGATGAGGAACTGATACAGAAAATTGATGAGCGGGTGGCGGAATCACTCCGCCTTAAAGATTAACGTGTCCGGATGAAAAGTGTACCAGGCAAACCAGAAAGCCCGTGTGCCCGGCAGTAGTTCACCTGCTTCATCCCGCAATTCCGCCGAAGGCACCTCCGGATCATAGTGGACAGTCACCGGCTTTCCACCAATCTGGTCCTCCAGCACCCGATCATCATGGTCTGCCAGTTCCGGAAATGGCCAGGCTTTGCTCTCGCCGTTATGGGTCCAGCCCAGCACCCAGGTTTTGGAGTGGTATTCCCGGCTGGTGCTGGATACCGGGAAGTACAGCCGTTCCGAGTGGTCGTAGTCGCCGTAGGGTGACTGCCGGTAATTGCGCCGGAAGCCGGTATCGGTAGACAGCACCTGACCACCGCTACCTGCCCGTTCCCGCCAGTTTTGCCACAGTTCGTGACGGACGGCGACCGGTTCCAGCTCTGTGCCCGCCAGCGGGCCCGCAATCGCCCGCCCCTCAATCTGTGACCAGAGCGATTCCGTCTGATGGTCATACATCAGCAAATCACTGTTATAGAGCAGACCTGAAACACCGAACGTCAGGTGTCGGTCATCTACCTGTGGATCAAACGCCATGCCGGTGCCACACAACGGACAGAACGAAATAAGCACGGGTTGACCAGCGGATTCGTGGTTAACGATCTCATGCCAGTTCAGGATGCCGATTGGAAACGCGTAGTGGTTCTGGCCCTGATCGTAAGTCATCATCAGGTCGCCCTTCTGCCAGGGCAATGAGTCAGACGCCGGTTCAAACTTCGGCTCATCAATTGAGGGAATCCCGTCCCGGGGCGGCCCGCCACTGAGAATCTCATCCACCGGAATCAGGGCATTGCTGAGGTCAAAGCCGTTTTTTTCCTGCGCCGCTGCAGGTTGGGCGGCCAGCCAGAGCAAACCGGACAATACCAGGACGTAACGAATGAAAAGACTCATGGGTTCTCCTCCACAAAACGCTGCCCGGGCAATCTGCTCCGGCTGCATCAATCGACTGAACATGCTGTTACCGGAGTATCGGATATGCGTTGAGGAATCAACACACATCCGATTCAAGGGGAATTCGCATGACATCGAGGAACTTGTTCCACGATGAATAGAGCTCCATGACACTCATGGCCTCAATAATCTCGGCGTCTGAGGCACCCTCGGCACGCACCCGGGCAAGCAGCAAATCCGCCGGTCTGTGTGGATCAAGGTTTGCCTGTCGAGCAAGGGCCAGAAGCGCCTTTTCGCGGTCACTGAAGCGAGTATTCTCCGGGTCAGATACAAGCATCTCTATTTCTGCGCAGGAAAAGCCGGAAGAAAGTAAAGCAGCCCGATGGTGGTGTACACAATAATCGCAATGATTGTCCGAGGAGACCACAACGACGATTGCACTTTTGAAGGACTCATCCAGAATACCCCCGTACAGGAGAGACTTCTCCCGGGCCCAGTTGTATTCCAGCACATCCGGCTGGTGGGCATAGGCACGGAACAGGTTGGGCACAAAGCCCTCTTTTTCCCGGATATCATCAAAGATACGTCGAACACGTTCATCAACGGGGTCATCCACGCCCGCGATCAACGGTTCGTTAGAGGCCTCTGCTCCAGGTTCCAGAGGGTCTGTCATGGACTTGTCTTTTTGCAGATGCGCCGAAACGCTGGACCGAAGACGGTTCAGGAAATCGGGATCAGGCCTGGCCGCCGCTCCAGCCTGCTCGTAGACCAACTCATTGGCCTCTCGCAACCCGGATAGAAACTCAGCGCAGTGTGAGCAGCGCGCAAGATGAATGCGCATGCCGAGTCTCTGCAAAAACGGCAATTCATCCTCCAGATAATCCGAGGCCAATGATGTCGCTTGTTTGCAGCTCAGCATTCCCCGGTCTCCCTCAGACGTTCCACCATCAGCAACAGTCTCTGCCGCGCCCGGTGTATCATTACCCTGACGTTGCCCGCAGATACCGACAGCACCGACGCCACTTCCTCTTTCGACATACTGGACTGCTGGGTCAGCATCAACGCTGCGCTTTGATCACCCGGCATATCACCAAGGTGTTTTTGCAGGCAGTCGTCCAGGATACGCCCTTCCAGCTGCTCGACAGGCGAGCTCGCCTCGAAACCATGAAACGGGTTACGCCAGCGGCCATCGGGCGAAAACCGGGATTCCAGATCTGATTCCAGCGCACTGAAGTCATCCTGAGGCGATTCACGCTTGTGTTTACGCAAATGGTTTCTCGCCTTGTTGGCGGTAATACGACAAAGCCACGATTTGAGACTGGAACGGGACTCAAAACCATCAATCGCATGCATTACAGACACCCAGGCATCCTGAACAACGTCTTCTGCCGATGCTTTATCGAGCATGGCTCTGGCAGTCGCAAGCATGATCCCGGTGTAATGCTCCACTGCGTAATGATAAGCCGCTTCATCTCGACTCCTGAGGGCGCTTACCAGCGACTCTTCGGACCTTTCGTGGAGCATGGACTCGACTCTTTGTGGCAAAAGTGGGTGGTACCTGGCTTTCGCAACAAATGGTTACAATCCTGTTATCAAATATCAACTCCTGCTTGGGGAAAAACCGTTTGATCCCGGGCGCCTCAAAAAAAGGTGGGATTTTGTTCCCACCCACAGAACGCCTAAGCAATCAGTTCACAATGCCCACGCTCACTGTTTGTCGATGTACTCCTGCTGGACTTCATTCATATATTCGGTCAAAGCAGCCAGATCCCGGGAACCCCACTCAAGGGGCTCGGCAGCCATCGGGGCTACCATGCAGATCTGCACCATTTCATCCATGTGCACCACATCCATGCCGAAATCACGTTTGCCCATGGCAACATAGTGTGGGTAGTCATTCTTGAAAGTTTCGTTATAGCCTGTATCGCCGGCATGACAGGTAGCACATGAAAGACCATTAGGTGAAAGGCTGGTGTCATTGAACAATTCCTGGCCACGAGCTTTCAGGTCTGCGAGGTTACCCTGATAGGGCGAGTATCCTTCAGGCCGACGGACGGCCTGCTTTGCGCTGGCCGATACGGCTTCCCCTTCTCCTTCAGCTTCTCCCTCTGCTTCTCCTTCAGCTTCTCCCTCTGCTTCTCCCTCTGCTTCTCCCTCTGCCTCTCCTTCAGCTTCTGCTTCGCCCTCTGCACGACCTTCAGCTTCACCTTCAGCCGAACCTTCTGCTTCGCCCTGTGCAGCCTCGGCAGAGGGAATCAGGCTGAATCCGGGCCCGGAACCCGTGCTGTAACCTGCTACTGCCACCACGGTCATCACCGGCACGGAGACCATCAGATTCCGGGACAACTTGCGCAGGAGTTCTCTTCGGTTGTTGTTTGTATTCATTTCATCACTCTCCCATTGGTTTTCGAATCGACACTCAGGCGCTTTCCGCCAGCCCTGATGCCTGCTTCTCCAGATAGCGCAGCGTCGAGGGATGAACCCCGAAGTCCGCACTGACCTCCACGCCTGCCTGTTCCGCAAGCATCCCGATGAGCGCCATGTGATGGACGGTATGGCTCGCCAGAAACACGAGCTCACGATCCACACTGGTGGCTACCTTTTTTGGCTGACCATCACTGTTGTGACGCATCAAAAGCGCATTGGAACATTGGGCTTCAAAGCGCCGGCGTAACGTCTGTGAGATCTCCGCCAGCCGGTTCCGGCCAGCCCGCCGGTCCGTTTCCAGGGCCAGGTCGCGGTCGCGGTTTTCATAATCAAGCAGGCGATCGCCCGAAGCCGTGACCCACAAAAGCGAACTGTAATGATCGATAATGTGGCGGACGTGCTTGCCAATCACGTGCTGTTTCCGGCTGCCAAAACATTGCCGGTAGAGGTTTTCAGGTAGCTCATCCAACAGGCCGACAAGCTGACCAATGGCATGGACGTTTTCTTCAACAAGGCCATGTGATGTCATAGCGTTCATCCGTTTTCCGTTGATCCTCAGAAAGTCGCCCGAAGCGCGCCAGGGCGTCATGTGGACACAAGCAATGCCCATGTCCACACCCGCCTGGTGCTCAGGCTTCGGCGGCTCCTTCTGCTTCACCTTCGCCCTCTCCCTCACCTTCTCCCTCGGCTTCGCCTTCTCCCTCTGCTTCGCCTTCGGCCTCACCTTCACTCCTGGCTTCGCCTTCCGCCTCTGCCTCGCCGGCGGCAAGCATCATGTAACCGGCCTCGGCCGTCACTTCGGCCGCCGCGACGTTGAACGCCGAGGCGCCCATGACTACCGCGACCATCGGGCCGGTATAGGCCATCCCTCGCGTGAGCTTTTTCAGCAGTTTCTGCTTCTGTACATCTCTGGACATGATCTGTCCTCCTTGGTTTTTGCCATGATTGCCGGACGGATCGCCCGGCCTTTCCAAATCCGCAGCCGTGGAAAATCTGGGTTCAACGGCTGCCGGATACTGCCTGCAATGAGGTAATCGAAGAGCCTTCGGACAGGGTCGCGACCGCAGCTTCCAGCTCGTTCATATCCACCCGATATCGATCGCGGCTTTCCAGCCAGTTCGATAGCCGAGTGAAACCACTCGCATCCAGCGGTATTCCGTCTTCGGAACAACAGCTGCCGATAAGGTGTCTGAGTGCCTCATTCACCCCGATGGGCTCGATACCGCCAGGCTCCGCAATCGACCCGTCAGAAGGAACGAGCACGGCCGCCACAGAGCGTAATTTGCTATCGCTGGCCGACGAGGCTGGCGTGAACACGTTTTCACCCGACCCTTCAGCCAACAATGACTGTATCGGCAGCCCCAGGCTCTCAACGCCATGATCACTGCCTGCCGGCAAAAGTGCGCCACGGCCACAACCGGCCTGCGAACGGGATGAAAGTACCTGGGTCATTGCATCACGCGCGCCCGGTTCGGAACTGCAGATGAGGAAGGCCTGCCCGGAACATTCGGGAATAGCAACCAGCCCTGCATCCATGGCAATGTCCTGGTTTCCGGCCGCATGCATGGCCAGGCAGGCTGTCAGTGCCGGCACAACGCCGGACATTGGCAGCCGCGATCGGACCACCTGGCCATCCAGAATCAATGTGAATCCCGGCGTATCCCGCACGATTTCGAGCCGGGATACGGAATCTGCACCCGTCGGGTCGACGCCGGCCATGGGCTGAAGCAGTGCTTCAATCCGGTGAATCAGCGGGGCACTGTCAGTAAAGAGTCTGGTGCGGAAGCGGCCACAGGTCAGCACCATGGAAAGGGAGGCCGTCCTGAAGGACTGCTGCGGTGCAGCAGCCTTGCGCGCGCCCGGCTCAGCCTCGGACTGAATCAGAAATCGGTTATTGACCCAGTCCCCGAGGGTGTTCCAGACATCGTTGCGAATAGCCCAGGCATCAGGACTGGTTGGCATACTCTGGCTGGCAGAATCCAGCAACGCCGTGGCGATATCGTCGGGGCCAGCCCCCTCGGTTGCCATCAACCAGATCAGCGACGCGGTTTCGTTCAGACTGCTGAGGTGGCCCAGGCGGGTGTCGTAAAGGTAGACCTGGTCTTCAGTGAGCGTGTCCTCCGCAATCCAGCGTTCCAGCCGCGGCTGTTGCAGGGGCCGGTCAGACAATGCCTGGGCTACCACCCAGTCAGACAGTCGCGGCAGCGCCATGAAAGCCAGATAGGCTGACGGGTCCTTGCCGGGAATCAGGCAGCGGAAGCCACCGCTGCCGGCCATTTCGGCCTGGGTCTCGCGAACCACCTGTTCCGCCATGGAGCCGGCCGTGTCATCTGCGGCTTTGTGGTTGAGGCCAAGCATCTCGACCATATCGCCCACCAGGGCGCCCTTGATACCTTCCTCAATGCCACCACCACTCTCCGGGCCGGCGCAGACTTCCAGCGAGGGACTGAGGTTACATTCCAGCACCCAGGGCTTGAGGTCGGCATCGATCAGGCAGTCAATGCCCATCAGCTCATAACAGCCACGGGTATCGGCACCCACCACCCGGGAACGCTCGCGCATGGGTTCCAGCGCTGACAGGCAGGTCAGGGCCACCATGTCTTCGATTCTGGCAAACAGGGCGTCATCGTCATGACCCTGTTCACGAAGCCAGGTCCGATAGCGCTCGAAATCCACAAACTCGACCGGGACTTCCGCCTCCAGGTTCAGGGCATTCACATCGGGGTTGGTGAGGTAACTGTATGGGTTATCGGCGTTTTCCTCGTCATAGGGTGCCGAAGCCAGTTTCGCGAAGCCCTGATGGTACAGATAGACCCGGAAAGGTGAGATGGAAGACACCAGCACATAAAGCCGTAGTACGTATTTCCTGCCATGCATGGTGTGGGGGTTCTCAAGATACTCCTGCACCATCCAGGAGGCTTCCATGGGCACCTCGGCTGGATCCTTTACCAGCTGGATCCCCTTGCCCCGGGCCGAATTCTTGGGCTTGAGCAACCATCGTTTGCCCGGCTGTTCCAGTGCGGCCTGCTGAAAGGCGTGATAATCCTCGGGCATGGAAAACACCCTGGGAACAAAGGCCAGGCGATCAGTCAGGTGCTGGCTGTCTCTCTGCTGGTGCTCAAGACGATCCTTGAGGTCCATCAGGCTGCGGTACAGGCGACTTTTTACCGTCAGCGCGTTGTTACCGGGAATATGATTGATCTTTCTGTCCGGCCCTACCTGACTGAAATACTCCGGATCCGGCATGCCCGTATACCAGCAGGCGTCCCATTTTTCCGGGCTGTCTGCCTTCTGCCAAAGGGATTTATCGAGGTGTTCCTCAAAAAACCGATCCTGCTCATAGGACCGGTTGCCGCCCATCCAGTATTTCCGGAAATGTTGCCGAGAGTCGCGCCGAGTCATCCTGTTGTGTTCCCCGTTCCGGTGAATCCACCGCCGAATCATTCAAAACAATGATTTATGACGTCTCAGGTATACCGACACATGAGATTTACAACTGTTACACCCGCGCAAAGAATTTTTTGCCCCTGTAACAAAATGCTCGGTTGGCGTGTCCTTCCAAGACCATAAAACGCGTCTTCCAACCGGGACTGTCCTATGGCCTTCCGACATGCCTTTATTTTCAGCGCACTGGCTTTTCTCGCGGTAATGACTGGTATCACCGTCCAGTGGCCAGCCACCGCCTGGCTCTGGTCGATAGCGGGTCCGATCCTGGCACTGGGCGCTTACGACCTGTTACAGCGCCGACACACGCTTCTGCGGATCTATCCGGTCATCGGCCACTTCCGATACCTGTTCGAATCCGTGCGACGTGAACTTCAGCAGTATTTCGTGGAATCCGACCTGGATGGTCGACCTATCAACCGGGAATTTCGCAGCCTGATCTACCAGAGAGCAAAAAAGGACAACGACACCCGGGCCTTCGGTACTATTTTCGACGTTTACAGGGATGGCTATGAATGGCTGAACCAGTCCCTGGCGCCGAAGGCCTGCCGGAATGCCAATCTGAGGGTTCAGTTTGGCAAGGGCAGGTGTTCACAACCCTACGATGCCGCGCCCCTGAACATTTCTGCCATGAGTTACGGCGCCCTGAGCCGCAATGCGATCATGGCACTCAACCGTGGCGCGAAACTTGGCAACTTCGCTCATAACACGGGCGAAGGTGGCATCAGTGAATGGCATCTGCGCCATGAGGGCGACCTGATCTGGCAGATTGGCACCGGTTATTTCGGATGCCGGGACCAGGAAGGCCGCTTCGATCCGCGATTATTTGCCTGCGAAGCCGCCCGCGACCAGGTCAAGATGATTGAGATAAAGCTTTCCCAGGGCGCCAAACCCGGACACGGGGGGGTCCTGCCGGCATCAAAGCTGACGAAGGAAATCGCCCGCATCCGTATGGTGCCAATGGGCGAGGATGTGCTGTCTCCACCCGGTCATTCAGCCTTCTCGAACCCGACTGAGCTGCTGGTATTTGTCCGCAAACTCAGGGCACTGTCCGGGGGCAAACCAGTCGGGTTCAAACTGTGCCCGGGCAACCGGCAGGAGTTTCTGGGCATTTGCAAGGCCATGACCGAAACCGGCCTGCTGCCGGACTTCATAACCATTGACGGCGGCGAGGGCGGCACGGGTGCTGCGCCGGTGGAACTGACCAACTCGGTGGGGATGCCGCTGCGCGACGGCCTTCAGTTTGTCCATAATGCGCTCAAAGGTATCGGGGTTCGCGACCAGATCCGGCTGATCGCTTCTGGCAAGGTCTTCTCGGCCTTTCATATGTTGCGGCTAATGACGCTGGGGGCGGATACTCTCAACTCTGCGCGGGGAATGATGCTGGCACTTGGGTGCATACAATCCAGAAGCTGCAATACCGACCGGTGCCCGACTGGCGTAGCTACTACCAATCCTGCACGTTACCAACAGCTGGATGTCACTGATAAAGGCGTGCGCGTGGCAAATTATCAGCACTCAACCGTTGATGCTCTGGCAGAATTGGTGGGAATTCTGGGACTGGATAAGCTTGAGGACCTGCGGCCACGGCACCTGAACCGACGCGTAAGTCAATACAAGGTCATGAACTATGCCCAACTCTACCCCGAACTTGAAACCGGCTGCCTGCTGCGGCGGAACTGTGCTCCGGAAGACTGGGCAGAAGACTGGCAGCTTGCGCAGTCAGACCGCTGGCAGTAACACCACCAGGGCTCATTGATGGCTCTCAGAATCGCGATACTGTCCCTGGTGACTGCCGCACTTGCTGCCGCCTGGTGGTTACTGCAGACGCTGGGCATGCCGGCCAACCTGTCGCCCGGCGCCCTGTCTGCGTGGCTTGGCAGTCAGGGGGCGACGGGCCCGGTTCTGCTGATGCTGCTGATGGTAATCGCCGTCGTTGTCGGCCCCATTCCCACCTTGCCTGTCAGCGCAACCGCCGGCCTGGCCTTCGGCGTTGTTACCGGCACAGTGATTGCGGCGACCGGCGCGCTCATTGGTGCCATGGTGGCGTTCTGGATCGCCCGCTGCCTGGGGCGTGAAATCATCTGCCGGAAGTTTCCGGATAATCCGGTGCTGGCCAGGGATGGCTCACAGCAGTTTCTGACGATGATGATACTGCTGACCCGGCTGATACCGGTTTTCTCCTTCGCGCTGATCAGCTATGGCGCCGGGGTTACGGCCATTAGCGCATGGCGGTTTGCCCTGGCCACCTTCGTTGGCATGCTCCCGATGACGCTGGTTTTTGCCGGCCTCGGCAATACTCTGCAGCTGCATCCCTTGCTGACCGTTGGCGCGGGCGTGGCTATCCTGCTGGTCATGGCCTGGCTGCCGTGGTTGCTCAGTAACCACCCGGAATCAAGTCTGGCGCAATGGCTGAAAATACGCTGACAACAAACCAGTGCCGGTGTTTGAGAGGGCGGATGCCATGCCCTGGTTTGCCCGGGCTATTGCCAGTAACCGGACCCACGCACCCCGCAGAACCCTCCACCCCACTCTGGCCAGAGTGCGCGGCTACAGTTTGTGATGGTTCGATCGGTGCCCGGTTAGCCAGGCGCCATTGATCGCCGCCCCGACCCCGAATACGAATCCGCCCAGAGGAATCGACCAGTGAAAAGGGTAAACCGCCAGAAAAGAATAGTCGTGATAGTGAATCAGGGGTGTGAACAGATAGATCCAGAACCCGGCCATGAGAATGGGCGTCAGGCGCAAGCGCCGACCTATGATCCAGTCGCTGACGCCACGAACCATGCAGAGGCCGGTCACCTGAGCGGTGTAGCCAATCACCGCTGCTATGGTCAACGCGATTACAACTGAGAACATAAGTAGCCTGCTCGCCCATTCTGAAGATCAGGAAACGCGAGCAGGGCAAATGTTACTCGAGCCGTTTAATGCTCCAGCGTCTTCTTGAGCTGGCCCAGAAGCCCGGCATAGATGCCATGGCAGAACTCAGCGGCTTCCTCATCCTTGCCGGTCCAGTGCGAGTACCATTCCACGAAGGTGCCTTCCTCGCTTTCTGTTACCGGACGGACCCGGATATGTCCCTCGTAATTGCTGACTTCGCCGGCAGAAACCGGAGAGGGGCCATCATCGATGCTGTAAGTGAGTTCGCGGTTATCGTCATCGAGAGCATGCAGGGTCTCGTAAAAGGCTTCATTCAGGACGCGCTTTGCCCCTGGTTGGTCGCCTTTCCTGTCTCCAACCGCCTTAACGTTGGCAACAATGTCAGGCGCCCAGCTCATGTCGTGAAAGTTTCTAAGCTTCTCCCAAACCTTGTCTGCTGATGCCTTGACCACAATTGATTGATAGGTTTTACCCATGGTGGTTCTCCTCGGCCTTCTGCGTATGTGGAATGTCTGTCTTGTGGTCCTCTCTACACCAGATGATTCATCTTCGCAATCAGCGCACGGTTGAGATCATGGCTCTTGAAACCATATTCTGGCCGTGCGCTTACATTGGAAAGCGGACTTTATACCGCGACGAGATGAGTCAGTGAGGGGAATCTGAACCGAGGTAGGCTCACTCATAGGCTTGGAGTGGCAAAGACACCAGTATAAATCCATGGTTTTAAACAAAAGCGAACATTGGCAAGCCATCCGTAAAGATGCACGTTTCTATTGGATACCGGCCTGGAATATTGGCATCTGCCTGAGGCCAAAAAAGATGTTGGTGGCTATCTGATGGCTACTACAACCGGCAAAGACCTCATAGGTTCAACGGTGGCATTTCTCCTGTTGCAGCAGAGGAAAACCTTAAAATACTGTCCGGGATTAGTTGACCACTACAATACCCCATATGGGTGATGCCGACATTCCGCCGCTATGCAAAGCTTCCTTAGGTGTTCGGGTAAAACAAACATGAGAAAGGATTAAAACA
>NZ_DATFKH010000080.1:0-48434 GCF_035268745.1 Marinobacter sp. | reverse complement strand
TTTGTTCTGGCCTGTGCCCAGCAGAGTGTGGCGCGGGTCATAGAGCGACTGGCCTTTACCGACGAGCACATCGAAAGCCTGGAATCCCTGAACCGGTTTCAGCCCGGGTTTCTGGAATGGCTGCGAAATTTTCGTTTCAGCGGTTCCGTCCATGCCGTTGACGAGGGCACTCCGCTGTTCCCGCAGGAGCCTCTGCTGGAAATTGAGGGGCCAATCGCCGAGGTGCAGTTGCTGGAAAGCCTGGTGATGAACTATGTGCATCTGGAGTCGGTTCTGGCCTCAAAGGCGGTGCGTGTCCGCTTCGCAGCCGGCGAAAAGGCGGTTGTCGACTTCGGAATGCGGCGCACTCACGGCGTGGATGCCGCCTATCGCGGTGTTCGCGCCTACCGCCTGGCCGGCCTGGCCGGAACCAGCAACGTTCTGGCAGGTCTGGATTTCAATATGCCGGTGAGCGGCACCATGGCCCACAGTTTTGTGCAGGCCTGTGAAAGCGAAATGGACGCCTTCAAAACCTACGCGCGGCTTTACCCGGGAACCACGTTGCTGGTCGATACCTACGATACGCTGCAGGCGGTCAGGGCAATCACAAAATGGTTGAAGGAGGACACCGACGTCCATATCGGGGGCATCCGGCTTGACTCCGGAGACCTGGGCGCAGAGGCTTTTGAATGCAGGCGCCTGCTGGACGAAGCAGGATTTACGGACGTAAAAATAATGGCCAGCGGAGGCCTGGACGAATACAAAATTGCCGATCTCGTCGGCTCAGGCGCCCCGATCGACGGATTTGGTGTTGGTACGGCGATCGCTTCATCGAAAGATGAACCGGCGCTGGAACTGGCCTTCAAGCTAACCGAATACGCTGGTCTACCCAGAATGAAAAACTCCCCGGGCAAGCAGTCCTTCCCTGGGCGTAAGCAGATTTTCCGTCAACTCGGGGCGGATGGCCGTATCATGCAGGATATTGTTGCTGGCCGTGATGAAGTCCATGACGGTGAGCCCCTGCTGAAGCCGGTAATGCGGCAGGGCCGGATCATCGAGGGGGCGATTCCGCCACTGGATGACCAGGTCGAAGCGGCTGCAAAGAATATCGATGCCCTGGGGGAAGGATTTCTTTCGCTTGAGCCTGTGACGGAAAGCCCGGTTGTGATCAGTGACTTCCTGAAGACACTGCAGCGGGAAACTCTGGAGAAGATCACAAAAGCGTGAAGCTGGCCGGGGCTGCGGCTGAGCCGGCTATACCTGCCTGAAAGGCAGTGCTTCCAGAGCATCCCGGGCATAGGCCATGACATGGTCTGCCTCGTCTTCGGTAAACCTGGCAATGGCCTCCTGAAAGCCCGGGTGAGCAATGCCGTGCCAGGAATGGGTAATGACCGGCTCAAACCCCCGAACCAGTTTATGTTCTCCCTGGGCGCCGGCATCGAATCGTGCCAATGCCTGCTGGATAGCCAGCTCAATGCCCTGGTAGTAACAGGTTTCAAAGTGCAGAAAGTTATATTCGTCCAGACAGCCCCAGTAACGACCGTAGAGTGTATCCTGCCCCGACATGAAAAGGGCGCCGGCGATCATCCTGCCGGCATCGGATGCCATAACCAGCGTTAAATGCTCTGGCAGCCTTTCCCGGATCTGCTCGAAAAAGGCCTTGTTGAGGTAGGGCCGTTGTCCGCGTTTCAGGTAGGTGGCCTGATAGAAGACATAAAATGCCGACAGCACCTGATCTGAAATATCGCGGCCATGATAGCGGGTAAAGGTAATGCCCTGGTCTGCTACCTGTCGGCGCTCCTTGCGGATCGACTTGCGTTTGCGGGAAGTAAGCATGGCCAGGAAGTCTTCGAAGCTGGCATAGTTGTTGTTGTGCCAGTGGAACTGACAGCCGAGCCGATGCAGTTCGCCGTTCTGATGAAGCAGGGACTGATCGCCGACATCCGGGAATAACAGGTGCCAGGACTGCACGCCCAGGTCGGCAATCAGCGAATCCAGCAGGGCCGGCATGTCGCCAGTCCTGAGGTGTGCTCTTGCTGCGGGCTGGAGCAACAGTCTTGGCCCCCGGGAAGGAGTGAACGGGATCGCTATCAGCAGTTTCGGATAATAAGGCAGGCCGTGGCGCTGGTAGGCTTCGGCCCAGGCGAAATCAAAAACGTACTCGCCCATGGAATGGGTTTTCAGATAGGCAGGTGCCACGCCGACCACGACGTCGCCGGATCTGAAAACCAGATGCTGGGGCTGCCAGCCTGTCGCTGCGGTGGTGCAGCCGGATTGTTCAAGGGCAGCGAAAAACTCATAACGCAGGAATGGGTTAGCTGTGCCAGCCATCGCTTGCCATTGCTCGCGGCCAATGTCTGCAATCGAATCGCAGGTGGTGATGGTCAACTCTGGCAGGCTCCGATCGGGCATTGTTAATCTAGCTCCTTGGTGTTTCGATACCATACGCGAGAACAGGCAGGTTGATCACCGGTTTACAATATGATGAAAGATTATCCTGTTCCTGCCGGATACCTTGAGCGGGAAACGGAAGTAAAAAAGAGCCGCTTTATCGCTAGTGTGGCGCCTGTCGGCTCCCGGAACCAGGTGAAAGAGTGGCTTGAGCGGGCTCATCACGACCATCCGGATGCCCGCCATATCTGCTGGGCCTATCAGCTAGGGCGTCCCGGCGCCGCAGCAGAAGCGGCCATGAATGATGATGGTGAACCTTCAGGCACAGCAGGCAGGCCAATACTCGGCGTTATCCAGCATAAGGATATGGGGGACGTGCTGGTGATGGTCGTCCGCTACTTCGGCGGTGTCAAGCTGGGCGCCGGCGGGCTTGTCCGCGCCTATGCCGGTGCTGCAGAAAGTGTACTTGCGGATGTGGAGCGAGTGATACGAAAGCCGCTGGAAATCGTGTATGTCATTATGGGGTTTGCCGACGAACAGCCGTTACGCCACTGGTGCGAAAGCCACGATGGCGCGATTCTGGATATAGAATACGGTATCGCAGTAACGGCGACGGTGGAACTCACGGTCGAAGATTGTGACGAACTGACGGCGTTCTGCAATTCGCGGGGGCTGGAAGTCCTTACAAAACCACAACGGGGAGAAGTTGAGCAATGATCAGGTCAGTACTGATTTCCGTGTTCGCGCTGGCGATCACGGGCTGCGCAAGTAATGTAATAACCGACTACGACTCCGGTGCGGTTTTCAGCACTTACGAATCCTGGAATTTTGTGCCGGCCAGAGACGGCAGTGAAGGTTATGTCTCGCTGGATGGAAGTCGTATCCGTAAAGCGATAGAACGCGAAATGGAGCATGAAAATCTGCAACAGGTCCCCGCCGAGGAGGCGGACCTGCTGGTTGCCTGGCAGATCGTGACCGAAGAGCGCCTTGAGCGTGTTGGCGCAGGATTCGGTTTTGGCCTGGGCTTCGGCAGCGGTAATTTTGGCTGGGGCATCGCCACGCAGCCACCCATTGAGAAAGTGGAAGAAGGCAAACTGGTTGTCGAACTGGTCGATTCACAAACCAGGCAGGTGGTCTGGCGCGCGGCCAGTCGGCGTTATCTGGAAGAAAGTCAGTCAGCTGAATCACGACAGAAGCTGATAGACCGGATTGTGACCGACATGTTTGAAGAATATCCGCCGGGGGCTTGACGCCATGAAGAAAAACTCTGACGGCGGCCTGGTATTTTCCACCGAACAGGGACGTATGTGCCCTGACTGCCGTGAGCCGCTGGCAGACTGCCACTGTGATGAGGCCCGGGTGCCTGCCGGGGACGGTGTGGTCAGGGTCAGTCGTGAAACCAAGGGCCGCAAGGGCAAAGGGGTGACCCTGATCAAGGGCATTCCGCTGGCCGGACCCGAACTCAAGGCCTATGCGAAATTGCTCAAGGCCAGTTGCGGTACCGGCGGCACGGTAAAGGACGGGGTGGTCGAGATTCAGGGCGATCATCGCGATACCCTGGTTGCTTTGCTGCAGGCAAAAGGCTGGACGGTAAAACGTGCCGGTGGCTGAAGCGCCGAATCGAGGAGGTAATGAATGCATGTCATGGTGCTCGGGGCAGGCGTTGTCGGTGTTACATCGGCCTGGTATCTGCGCCGGAAAGGGTATGACGTTACGGTCGTTGACCGTCAGCGCAAAGCGGGTACGGAAACCAGCTATGCCAATGGTGGGCAGGTCTCGGTTTCCCATGCCGAACCCTGGGCTAACCCGTCGGCACCGCTAAAGGTCCTTAAATGGATGGCACAAGCGGATGCCCCGCTGTTATTCCGGCCACGCCTGGACCCGGCCCAGTGGCGCTGGGCACTGTCCTTTCTCAGAGAGTGTACGGCCACACGCGCCGCCTGGAACATTCGCCAGATGGTGAACCTTGGCACCTATAGCCGCACCTGTTTACAGGCCCTGCGTCAGGAGGCAGAGCTGGAATATGACCAGCTTGAAAAGGGCATTCTTCATTTCTATACCAGCCAGAAAGAATTCGACGCCGCCCAGAGACCTGCGCAAATCATGCGTGACCTGGGCTGCGACCGGCAGGTAATCGACGCCCGCCGGGCGGTAGAGCTGGAGCCGGCGCTGAAGCCCATTCAGCATCGCATCGCCGGTGCCACCTATACCAGCGAGGACGAGTCCGGTGATGCCCGCAAATTCACCCAGGCGCTGGCGAAGCGGGCGGAAGCAGCAGGGGTGCAATTCCTTTACGGCACCGAAGTGGTCGGGTTTGACAAAGCATCGGGCCGTATTCTGGGGGTAAACGTTATTCACGACGGCCAGCATCAGACCCTGAGAGCGGACAATTATGTCCTCAGTCTGGGCAGCTACAGTGCGCCTCTGGCCAGGAAAATCGGCCTGTCTCTTAACATTTATCCGGCGAAAGGCTATTCCATTACCGTGCCCGTCAAAAACGAGCAGGCTGCATTCAGCGTCAGCCTGACCGACGACGAGTACAAACTGGTATTCTCGAGGTTGGGAAATCGGCTGCGGGTGGCAGGCACGGCGGAACTGAACGGCTACAGTCGCCAACTCAATCTGACCCGGTGCCGCGCCATTGTTCGCCGCACCGCCGAGCTCATGCCTGATGCGGCCCACTGGGATCAGGCCGAGTTCTGGACGGGATTACGGCCTGCCACGCCTTCCAACGTGCCCTGTGTGGGCAGGAGCAGAATCGGGAATCTGTTTCTGAATACCGGTCACGGCACGCTGGGCTGGACCCATTCCTGTGGCTCAGCGGCCGCGCTGTCCGATATCATTGCGGGCCACAGGCCGGAGGTGGATTTCGCCTTCGCCGGCCTGTGCGCTTACTTACGCAAGGATTAGTAACCTTCAAGCTGATCCCGGATCAGCTTCTTGTTGATCTTGCCAACACTGGTCTTCGGGATGTCGTCGACAAAATCAATCTGGGCGGGAATGGCCCATTTATTGATCTCGCCGGAATCGACAAACTGCCTGAGGTGATCCTGCAGCTGCTCCTGCGTGACTTCTTCGCCCGGTTTCAGGACAACCAGCGCGTGAGGGCGTTCGCCCCATTTGTCGTCGGGGATGCCAACCACTGCGGCGGCGGCAACCGCTGGATGCTGGCTGATCAGGTTTTCCAGATCCAGCGACGACAGCCACTCACCACCGGTTTTAATCACGTCCTTGATACGGTCCTTGATCACCAGGGTACTGTCGGGTTCCATACTGGCCACGTCGCCGGTATGCAGCCAGCCCCCCTGCCAGAGTTCTTCGCCTTTTTCCGGCTCCTTGAAATAGTTCTGGGTCAGCCAGGGCGCGCGGGCAACCACTTCGCCCTTGGCGTCGCCGTCATGGGGTACCGGATTTCCCTTGGGGTCGACGATGTCAATCTGAACCATGGGTACCGCCACGCCGGTCTTGATGCGTCTGGAGGTTTGCTGAACCAGCGGCAGCTCAAGATCTTCCGGTCTGATATGGGTGGCAGACAGCAGCGGGCAGGTCTCGGACATACCGTAGCCGGTATACATCCGGATGCCCAGTCTGGCTCCTGCATCGCAGAGGCCACGGGTGAGGGCGCTGCCGCCGATCAGCACGTGCCAGTTACTCAGGTCGGCGGTCTTGATCGACTCGGTCGCCATCATCATCTGCATTACGGTTGGTACGCAGTGCGAGAAGGTGACCTTGTGCTCCTTCACCAGATCTACCAGCAGCTCCGGTTCATAGCGGCCCGGATAGACCTGTTTGATGCCAAGCAGGGTTGCTGCGTAGGGCACACCCCAGGCATGAACGTGAAACATGGGGGTAACCGGCATATACACGGAAGATGACCGCAGCATGGGCATTTCGTCAAACGCCGACAGGGAACCGGTCATTGCCAGGGTGTGCAGCACCAGTTGGCGATGGCTGAAAAAAACGCCTTTCGGGTTGCCGGTGGTGCCGGTGGTATAGAAGGTCGTGGCGATGCTGTTTTCGTCAAAATCCGGGAAATCGAAGTGCTTGCCGGCTTTGGCAAGCAAGGCCTCGTATTCACCCGCGCTTTCGAGGGATGTTGATCTGGCTTCCGGTGCATCGGTCAACTGGATGTACCGGCGGACAGTTCTGATCTCGTCCTTGATGCTTTCGAGAATCGGCAGAAAGTCGTCATGGACCAGAATCAGATCATCTTCCGCGTGGTTGATGGTATACCCGATCTGTTCCGGTGACAGGCGCACGTTGACGGTATGCAGCACTGCTCCGATCATCGGAATTGCAAAAAAGCATTCCAGATAGCGCGGGGTATCCCAGTCCATGACTGCGACGGTGTCGCCCGGTTTCACGCCGGCGTCGGTCAGGGCATTGGCCAGGCGCTGGATGCGTTCCACCAGGTCGGTGTAGGTGTACTTGCTTTTGTTGGCGTAGACGATCTCCTGATCCGGCGCATAGCGCGGTGCCGACAACAGCAGTTGCTTGATCAGAAGCGGGTATTGGTAGGCGTTGTCTGCCGGCGGCAGAATTCGCGTGTTGGCCATTGTTGTCCCTCTATCTCATTTGTTGGATTTATTGGCGGAGAGAGACCAATCTGCCACAGATCGACCGCTCCTGAAAATCTGACCGGTGAGTTTCATGCATCTCCCGGGACAATTCTATTGCTCGGAACTGTCAGGCGCTTTAGGCGGGATCATGCTCTCCGGACTGGATTCAAGCCCGCTGTTGAGTTTATGGGTATAGGGGTCGTAACGTTCACGCAGTTCGTCTTTTACCGTTCCCTCCCAGAGCTTGATGCCGGTGAAGTAACCGGCCCGGCCTATAACATGAGCTGCAATTGGTGCGGTCAGAAGGATGAACACAATAAATGCCACAGCCCTTGCGGTGACAGCGCTATCAGCAAAATGCAGGGCGACTCCACCCATAATCAACATGGCGCCCAATGCGCCTGCCTTGGTGGAGGCGTGCATGCGGGTGGGGAGGTCAGGCAGTCTCAGGATGCCAATGGCTGCAAGGATCATGAACGAAGCTCCTGCAAGCAGCAGGACAGAGACGAAAATTTCACTCATCCTTCACATCTCCCCGTTCTACAAATCTGGCAAACCCGATCGCCGCCAGAAAGGCCGTCAGGGCTATAACGATAGCGACATCAAGCAGACTCGATACACTGGTATCAATGGCATGTACCCCGGCATAGCCCACCACGACGGAGGCAATCAGTTCCAGCGCAACCACCCGGTCAGGCAGGGAAGGGCCGCGGGTTAACCGGATGAACGCAAAAAGCAAAGCCAGCGACAGCATGAAATAAACGATATTAATGACAACATCAAGCATGGCGGCGCCTTAGTGCATGATTTTCAGGAGACGGTGTTCCAGTTCCCGAAGGTCGATTCTGAGCTGCTCTTCATCCTGAAGAAACATCGCGTGGATGAACAGTACCCGCCGGTCATCGGACACGTCCAGGCTCAGCGTGCCCGGTGTCAGGGAAATAACACTACTGAGGAACATAATCTCCATGTCGGTTCTCGCCGTGAGTGGAAACGCGATCACACCAGGCTTCATGTACCAGACCGGGGTCGAGACGTCGTAAGCAACCCGCAAGTTTGATTTCACCAGCTCCTTGAGGAAAAAGACCAGGAAAGCCATAAGGCGCGGGATTCTGCGGGAGTAGCCTTTTAAAGCGGGTACCTGATTCTGTAACACCATCAGGGCAATGTAGCCAAAGAAAAAGCCGGTCAGCAGATTCATCGCAGTGACGCTGCCACTCAGGGCCACCCAGGCCAGAGCCAGCAGCAAATTCCAGAAGAGACCGATCACGTCGACTGCCCTCCGAGAACCGCTTTAATATAAAGTTGCGGATTCATTAACTGTTCTGCTGCCAACTCGGCGAGCAAGTAAATAGGCTGACCATAAAGACCGATAATCAGCGTAGACGTAGCCAGGCCGACGACAGGCACAAAATAAGCCCAACTGAGTTTATCCTGGTTTTTGCCGTTGAGCATACTCAGGTCAGTTACATGCTCAGGAACCTTTTTCCAGAAAACCTCCGCCCAGATCTTGATCATCGAATACAGTGTTAATAACCCCACCAGCAGGGCAATTGCTGTGACCAGATACTCGCCGGATTCAAGGCTTGCGCGAACAACGATAAACTTGGCAAAAAAGCCTGATAAAGGAGGAATACCGGCGAGCGATAACGCCGGGATCAGAAACAGCAGCGCCAGATACGGGCGCTGGCGATATATGCCACCCAGATTTTTCAGTTCATAACTGCCGAGCAAACGATAGGTGATGCCGCTGACCAGGAACAGGTTCGTCTTCACGATAATATGATGCATGATATAGAACACCCCGCCGATAAGAGCGAGAGGCGTAAACAGCGCCAGACCCAGAAGCATGTAGCCGATCTGGCTGACAATATGGAATGACAGTATCCGGCGAAACTCGAACTGCGCCGCGGCCCCGAGTACCCCGGTCAGCATGGTAAGGGCGGCGCCCCAAAGCAGGATGTTGTGGGTGTAATCAACATCCTGAGTGAAAATCAGCGTGAACACGCGGTAAAGCGCATACACTCCGACCTTGGTAAGCAGTCCCGCGAACAGCGCCGAAACCGCGACCTGTGGTGTGTGATAAGAGGCAGGCAACCAGAAAAACAGTGGGAAGGCCGCCGCCTTGATGCCGAAGGACACCATAAACAGCATGGACACCACAGTGATCATCCCCGGATCGTCAACACTGTTTACTTTCTGGGCGATGTCCGCCATGTTCAGGGTGCCGACCATGCCATAGAGCAAACCCACGGCAGAAAGGAAAATCGCCGACGAAAACAGGTTCAGGGTTACATATTTGATTGCACCTTCCATCTGCGCGCGTTCGCCGCCCAGGGTTAAAAGTGCAAACGAAGCCAGCAGCATCACTTCGAACCAGACGAACAGATTGAATATATCCCCGGTAAGGAAAGCGCCAGCTACGCCGGCAAGCAACAGATGCATCAGTGGGTAATAGCCGAATTTTTCATGGCCGCTGGGTGTCGACGCCAGTGAATACACGGCAATGGCGAGTCCGATAATGCCGGTAAGCACAATCATGATGGCGGCAAGGATATCCGCTACAAGTACGATGCTGAACGGTGCGGGCCAACTGCCCATTTCCACTACCAGGAAGCCTTGGTCAGTGGTTGATGCCAGCAGCCAGACTCCGGCTGCCAGCAAAAGGCCGGTGGCGAGGACAGCAAGAAGGCGCTGAAGGCGGACAGAGCGCCAGAGCGCCAGCGATAATGCGCCGGCAGTCAGCGGTATCAGAATCGGAAGAACAAGTTCCAGGTTCAAGTATCCGTATCCTTCATCTTGTCCAGGTCATCGGTTCCAACCACCTCGTATGCGCGCCGGATCAGAACCACGGCGAAGGCCAGTACGCTGAATGCGATGACAATAGCGGTGAGGATGAGTGCCTGCGGTAGAGGGTCAGCCACCGCGCTGACGACCCCGCTTGCCCCCTCTGGAATGAGCGGTGGTGCGCCCCGGGTCAAACCCGAGACTACGAAAATCAGGAGATTGGCTGCGTTGCTCAGAATGATCAGTCCGATAACCAGCTTCACAATAGATCGCCTCAGCATCATATAAATGCTGGCGGCAAACAGAAGACCGACGACGTAAGCCATCATGGTTGCCATTGAATCGCTCCCTGTTCAAAAAATGGTGTTGGAGTCATTCTTCCGACTCCATCAGGCCGATAACGAATGTCATCAGCGTCCCCAGAACAGCGAGGTAGACGCCAATATCGAATATCAGCACAGTCGATAGCTTCAGATAGTTGTTGCCGGGCAGCGGCAATTCCCACCAGTGGGCGGTAAGCATGGCCTGGCCGGACCACAAGGCAGGCAGGGTGGAAGCAAGCCCTAACAGTAGTCCGGCGGCCAGGAGATCTCGCGGACTGACCCGCAGTATCCTGCGGGTTGATTCAGCGCCAAAGGCGAAGGCATAAAGCACGAAAGCGCTCGCCGCAACCAGCCCACCAATAAAGCCACCGCCAGGCTCATCGTGCCCGCGCAGGAGCAGGAAAACCGAGAACATCAGCTGTAACGGCATGATGGCCAGGGCTGCCGTGTGCAGAATAAGCGTGTTGGACTTCATGATTTATGCTGGTCCTCCGCCCTGAGTTTGATCATGGAGTAAACCCCCATGGCGGCGAGGGCCAGAACAAAAATCTCGCCCAGAGTGTCCAGTTGCCGGAAATCCACCAGAATCACGTTGACTATGTTTTTGCCGAAGGCCAGGCCATAACTGTTTTCAATGTAGTAACTGGAAATACTGTCAAAGTATTGAATATCCAGTACAGCAAGCATGAGCAGGGTCATGACCACGCCTGCAAATACTGCCACTGCAAGATCCCGGTAACGTTCCCAGGGCGACGAGAGGTTGACGAATGGCGGTAGTTTGAAGAGCACCAGAACCAGTAATATAACGGTCAGCGTTTCAACCAGCAGCTGGGTTATGCCCAGATCCGGAGCGCTGAAATGGATGAAGATCAGGGCTACCCCGAAACCGAGAACACCCACAGAAGCAACGGAGCCCAGCCGGGACTTGGTCACACTGGCAAAAACGGTCGAGGCGACAATCATGAGTGCAATTACCCATTCGTAGAAAAAGCTGTCGCTGAAATCAGAACTCAGATGAAAACCGTGCCGGGTAAGCAGGGTGTAGCCAGTCAGACTGAAGGTCACAAGAACAAGGATGAGCAGATAGATACCAAGAACGCCGTTCTGCAGCAGTCGTGTCTGCCAGCTGGCTATCTGGGTGATACCCAGCATGATGCGGAAATATCCTGCCTCCGGCCCGAATCGACTGGCAATCGTGTTGATGGCGTAGAGCCTCGGTTGCAGCTGTTGCCAGCTCACAAGTAATAGCGACCCTGCCAGCAGGCCGGCGCCAGACAGCATCAACGGGACGTTAACTCCGTGCCAGAGGGCAAGGGCGGTCTGTACGCCACTGCCATAGACTGACGAAACTGCGGCATCCAGCACGAACCCTGCCGGAAGAAACGGCACCATGCCAAAGACCAGGGCAATCAGTGACAATACTGCGGGGCCAATCAGCATGGCAAAAGGGGCATCGTGGGGCTGTTTCGGGGTGGCGCGAACAGGCCCGAAGAAGGGCTTTATAGACACCAGGCCCGCCACCGCGACAACCATAATGGAGGCAGTGACTGCTGCCGCTAACAGGGTCCATGACAACAACGGAGCATTGAGCAGCGACTCAAACATCAATTCCTTGGCAACGAAGCCGAAAAGTGGCGGAAGCCCCGCCAGCGAAAGTGCAGCCAGACAGGTAATCATTGCGGTCTTTGGCATGCTGCGCCAGAGTCCGCCCATTTTGGTAATGTCCTTGGTACCGGTTTCATGGTCCATCGCACCGGCGAGCATAAACAGCGCGCCCTTGTAGAGTGAATGGGCGACCAGGACACAGATGAAAGCCGTGATTGCCAGTTCGGTACCAATGCCGATCAGCATGGTGAGGGTGCCCAGTGCCATTACGGTGGAGTAGGCCAGCACTTTTTTGATGCCGGTACTGCTGAATGCCAGGTATGCGCCGGTGAGCATGGTGGACGCACCAAGAATCATCAGGGCATAGCTCCATAGCAAGCCTTCCCCCATGGACGGGTTCAGGCGTGCCAGTAGATAGATGCCGGCCTTGACCATGGTTGCAGAATGCAGGTAAGCCGAAACCGGAGTCGGCGCGGCCATGGCGTTCGGTAGCCAGAAATGGAAAGGTACCTGGGCTGACTTGGTAAAGGCGCCTATGAGGATACAGATGACGGCTGCGAGGTAATAGCCGTGTTCTTCAACTGCCAGACCGGAAGCAAGGATTTCCGAAAATGAATAGCTGCCGGTGATAAAGATCAGCAGGATCAGGCCGGCCATCAATACCAGGCCGCCGCCTGCGGTGACGAAAAGTCCCTGCAGGGCACACTTTCTCGCCTCGGCATCTTCATGGTTGAAGCCGATCAACAGGTAGGAGGTGATGCTGGTGAGCTCCCAGAATACGAAAAAGGTTATGAGATTATCGGATAACACCAGCCCGAGCATTGATGCCATGAACGACAGCATGATGACGTAGAAGCGGGAGAGATCCTTGTGCCCTTTGAGGTAAGAGCCGGCAAAGATAAGGATGAAGGTGCCGATACCACTGATCAGCAGAGCAAAAACCAGGGACAGGCCGTCAATCATGAAATCGAGGGATACCCCCAGGCCCGGCATCCACTGGTTTTCAACCAGAATAATTTCACCATCGCCGATCGCCGGAATCAGGCTGGCAAAGTATGCGGTCAGCAAAGCTGGCAGCAGTGCAAGTGCCCAGCCGACGTGCTGGCCCGTCAAACGGTAAACCGCAGGAACAACGACCGCCAGCAAAAAACCCGACAACACGGCCAGTAACATCATGCAAGGGTGCTCCTTTCAGACCCAAGTTAAAACGTTTCGCAGCTGAGGGCGGTTTACATTAGCTGGATAAAATCCGGTTCTTCGGCGCAGAAATTTTTCCCAGACTATCCGAGCGCTTTGTTGAAGGCAACATTTCTCCGGCGTTGCAGTTGGTTAGGGTTGATATGACGGTCGGCGGGTCATTGTCCGTCTCCGGGCTCCTGGGACCGGATGACTTATTGGTCCCAGGGGTGGCCCCGGGTATTTTTCGTGATTTTGACTTTTAAATGCATGGCAGCCTTGGCCAGGAAGTTGGCACTGATGGGCGCGGTGAGAAACAGAAAAACCATGATCAGAAGTTCCAGCAGGTCGTGACTCGTATTGGTGTCATAAAAGTACAGGAAGGAGGCCATGGCAATACTTCCAACGCCAATGGTAGTCGCCTTGGTAGGGCCATGAAGACGGGTGTAGAAGTCTGGCAGGCGCGCGAGCCCTATGGCGCCCACCAATGCAAACACACCGCCGGTGACTAACAGGATCGAGATGCCCACTTCGGCCACTAGTGCCATTTATATTGCCTCCATTCGGCGCGGCATGATCTGACAGTATGCAAGTGATAGCTCACTCGATGACGCTGCCACGTTTGAGATATTTTGCCAGTGCGACTGTACCGATAAAGCCCATGACGGCGATCAACAGGGCTGCTTCAAGATAAATACGGGTGCCCAGCTGGATATCCAGTAAAAGAATCAGTGCGATTGCATTGATGTAAAGCGTATCCAGTGCCAATACCCGGTCTGGTGCATCAGGGCCCCTTACCAGCCGGTAGACGTTCAGTACGACAGCGAGGGCTATAAAGGCAATGGTAATATTGAGCGCAATTGCAATCATTGAAACACCTCCATCAGGGCTTTCTCATAGCGATTGTGGATGGTCTCAATCAGGTCCTGGTCATCGCTTACATCGACAGCATGAATAAGCAGGAGCTTGTGATCATCACTGACGTCCGCACTGACCGTGCCGGGAGTCAAAGAAATGGTGCTCGCCAGCATGGTTATCCCCATCGGGTGCGTCATTGTCAGGTGGTAACAGACGAAAGCGGGCTGTGGTTCACGTCGAAAACTCAATACCAGTCGGGCGACACTGATGCTGGCAATAACGATATCCAGAATCACCTTCAATACGTACGGCACCAGTTTCCAGGGTTTCCGTATCGTTGGTTTGTCAGGCCAGAATTCCCGGGTGAGAAGCGGTAAGATCCAGGCCAGTATCAGTCCCACTACAATGAAAGCCGCCGACGCCCCTGCCAACATCAGCCAGACCAGGAAAAGCGTAAAGCTCAACAGCGGATGGGGCAGGCCGAAGCGTGCGTTCATTTTGTACCCTCCGTGAAAACAGGCATTTCAAGGATCCTGGTGTAGCCTGCGGAGTTGGTTAGCTGGGCGGCGGTATCGTCAGTGTAACGGCTAATTGGTCGTGCCAGCGCAACAATCACGATACTCAGCGCCAGCAATGCAGTCACCGATGCCGTTACCGGCACGGTCAGTTTACCGTCCGGGTCAATCTGTCCATCGCTGTTTCGCCAGAACACGATACTGCCAGCGTGGCTGTAGGCAATCAGGCTAAAGAAGCTGCCGATTAGGATCACCGACCACAACAGCGTCATCTCAATACCGGGCGCGGCGGCCTGAAGAATCAGCAGTTTTGCAAAAAAACCGCTCAGTGGCGGCAAACCGATTGCCGCCACTGCTCCGAGCAGAAACAGCGTCCCCAACAGGGCGCGGTTACGCATTTTCGGAGCCGTTACCAATTTGTCGCCAGCAGAGCCGCGCTGGTCGGACACCAGGTCGGCCAATAGGAAAAGCCCACCAACGACCCAGGTCGTGTTGATCAGGTAGAACAGCGCCGCTGAAATTCCGGCAGAGGTGTTCAGACCGATAGCTGCCAGCATGGTGCCAACAGAAATGATGACCTGCCAGGCAACCATCGCTCTCAGGGTCCTGGAACCGAGCAATCCCATCACGGCCACTATCAGGGTGATCAAACCCGCGGGGAATAGCCACTCCATGCCAAGATTTGCCAGACTGCCGGCATTATCGCCGAATATCAGTGGGTATACCCGGAGAATGGCGTAAATACCAACTTTCGTCATCACTGCGAACAACGCAGCGACCGGCGCTGTGGCGCTGGCGTAAGCCCGGGGTAACCAGAAGCACAGAGGCAGGACGGCCGCTTTCAAGCCGAATACCACCAACAGGAGCATGCCCCCGATTCTTACCAGCGGGAGGTCTTCACTGCTCAGATTGGGCACCTTTAACGCCAGGTCTGCCATGTTCAGGGTGCCGGTCACGCTGTAGATCATGCCAACGCTGAACAGAAACAACGCAGAACCAACCAGGTTCAGAACCACATAGTGCAGGCCAGGCACGGTTCGCGCCGTCCCCCCGCCGTGCAGCAACAAGCCGTAGGATGCGATAAGCAGTACTTCAAACGCGACAAAGAGGTTGAACAGGTCGCCAGTCAGGAACGCTATGTTCAGCCCGGTCAGCTGAAACAGAAACAGGGTGTGAAAGTGTGGCCCCTGGGTATCTGTCTTGTGAAAGGCGTAGATATGGCAGAACACGGCAAGTATTGCGGTAACCGTCAACATGAGCGCCGCCAGTCGGTCAAGGACCAGTACAATACCGAACGGGGGTTGCCAGTTTCCAAAAGCATACATCCGGTAGCTACCGTCGTCTGCCAGGTTCAGCAGCACAACAGCGGCAACCAGAGTAAGGATCGTGGTGATCAATGCCAGGGTTCTGCGCAGTTGCATGGGAGCATAGGACATGAATATCTGTAGTACGCCGCCAAGCAGTGGAATGAGGATAGGCGCGGTTAACCAGTTGGTCATTGGTTGTTCTCCGTTCTATCCACTTGCTCGTCTGCGGTTTCCTGCTGTTTTATCCCGTCCACGTGATCCACATCCGTGTCGGCATGGCTGCGCAATGCCAGTGCCACCAGAAACGCCGTCATTGCAAAGCCGATGACAATGGCCGTCAACACCAGAGCCTGTGGCAGCGGGTCACTGTATGTCTCGGCGTCGCCAATGATGGGTTGCCCATCGCTCATCAAGCGACCGGTCGAGAACAGAAACAGATTCACTCCGTAGGAAAGCAATGTCAGGCCAACGACAACGGGAAATGTTCTGGCGCGAAGCAGCAGGTAGATACCAGTGCTTGTGAGTGTGCCAATAACCAGTGCAAATACGAGTTCCACGTTAGATTCCTCTTGCTTCGTGACTGTCCGATACCCCGGATGTCGAATCAGAAAGCTTGCTGAGACTGGTAAGGGCCAGCAGAGACGCGCCCACGACGGTCAGGTAAACGCCGAGATCAAAAATCATTGCGGTCGCCAGTTCAAATTTTCCAACCACGGGAAGCGTTACGTAAGTGAACGAGGATGTCAGGAACGGATAACCAAGGGCGTAGCTGCCAACGCCGGTCAATGTCGCTATGCCGACGCCAAGCGCAAGCACGATCTGGTAGGGCACTGTCACGCGCTTTTCGCTCCAGTTGATACCGCTGGCAATGTACTGTGAAATCAGCGCGACTGCCGTGATCAGTCCGGCAATAAAGCCACCACCCGGCATGTTGTGGCCGCGGAGGAAGATAAACACCGAAACCATCAGGGCGAGCGGTAGCAGTGGGCGGGATACCTGCATGAGCATGGTCGGATGAGCGTCCCGGCTCCAGGGGTTGCCGAATCCGTCGGTTGCGGGCGGCTTCAGTTTCGAGTACTTCATCATGGCGTAAATGCCGAGCGCCGCAATGGCAAGAACAGTGATCTCGCCAAGCGTATCGAAACCACGGAAATCGACCAGGATGACGTTCACCACGTTGGTACCGCCGCCGCCCGGCTTGCTGTTTTCCAGAAAGAATTCGGAAATAGAGGTAAACGGACGGGTCAGCAGTGCCAGAGTGACCAGTGTCATACCGACTCCGCCAATCAAAGCGATACTGGCATCCCGCCAGCGAACCAGGGACGCCGTTTCTGTCGGTGTCCAGGCCGGCAGGTAAAACAGTGACAGTACCAGCAATACGATAGTGACCACTTCGACAGAGAGTTGCGTCAGGGCCAGGTCAGGCGCGGAGAACGAAGCAAACGCCAGGGCGACGAGCAGGCCAACAACACTCAGCAGTATCAGTGAGGTCAGCCTCCGTCTGTGCGTCACCACTGTGCCAATGGCGGCACCCATCAGAACCAGGGCGCCCAGGGCTGATGGATAATCAATCGGACTCAAACCGTTGCTGCCAATTGATAGGCCGAGGCTGGCGAGTGGCATGAAAGCTAACACGAAAGCCGCCAGGAAAAGCAAAACAACGTATCGTTGCAAAGAGCCGTTTTCGAGGCTTGCGGTGAAGCGTTCGGAAATTTCTCCGACCCTGCTAACGACGGCTTGGAAAACCGCCTTCGCATCAATTTCCTTAAATCGTGCGTGGAAGTCGAAAAACCGCTGACGCTGGCTGTACATGATCAGCCCGCCAATAAAGGCAAGAACGCTCATCAGCAAAGGCATATTGAACCCGTGGGCAATGGTCAGATGGTATTCCGGAACCTCCCCGCCGAGCGTTGCGGAAGCAGCAGCAAACAGGATTGGCCCGACAGAAAACGCCGGGAACATACCCACCACAAGGCAGGCAAGAACCAGAATTTCAACCGGAATTTTCATGTATCGCGGCGGTTCATGGGGTGGAAAATTGGGCAGATTCTTGGGCTTGCCGTTGAAAAAGACGTCGTGAATAAAACGAGCCGAGTAGGCCACCGCAAAAATACCGGCCAGGGTTGCAATCAGCGGTGGCAGGTAGGCCCAGAGCCCGGGCAGGTTCAGTTCCAGTGCCTCGGCAAAGAACATTTCCTTGCTGAGAAAACCATTCAGCAGTGGTACGCCTGCCATTGAAGCCGCCGCCACCATCGCCAGGGTCGCCGTGTGAGGCATATATTGCCAGAGACCGTTAAGCCGGCGCATGTCACGGGTGCCGGTTTCATGATCAATTATGCCGGCCGCCATAAACAGCGAGGCCTTGAAAGTGGCGTGGTTGATGATATGGAATACGCCCGCGATCGCCGCCAGTTTGGTGCCCATGCCCAGCAACAGGGTTATCAGTCCCAGGTGACTGACCGTTGAGTAGGCCAGAAGTCCTTTCAGGTCATGTTTGAACATGGCGACATAGGCACCGAGCAACAGGGTCACCATGCCGGTAAAGCTGACCATGTAAAACCATTGCTCAGTGCCCGCCAGAGCCGGGTAGAGCCGCGCCATCAGGAAGATACCGGCTTTTACCATGGTGGCCGAGTGAAGATAGGCCGACACCGGGGTCGGCGCCTGCATGGCATTGGGCAGCCAGAAATGGAACGGGAACTGCGCCGACTTGGTAAACGCGCCCAGCAGAATCAGAGTCAGCGCGAGCGGGTACATGCTGTGGTTCTTGATCAGGTCACCAGCGGCAAGGACATCCGCCAGTTCATAGCTGCCGATCATGTTACCGATCAGCAGAATGCCGGCCAGCAGTGCAAGGCCGCCACCGCCGGTGATCGCCAGAGCCATGCGGGCACCCCTTCGGGCATCCTGCTGATGGCTCCAGAAACTGATGAGCAGAAACGAGGTCAGGCTTGTCAGTTCCCAGAATATCAGCATCAGCAAAAGGTTGCCGGACAGCACAATGCCCAGCATGGAGCCCTTGAAGCAAAGCAGCAGAGCGTAGAATTTACCGACGTTTTCATAGGGCTTGAGGTAATAGCGGGCGTACAGGATGATCAGTAACCCGATGATCAGGATCATCAAAGCGAATAACATCGACAGGCCGTCAAGCCGGAAGCTGAAGGACAGGCCGAGGGCAGGTATCCAGGCGTAGCTGGTCTCGACAATGCCGCCGTCAGCAAGGATTTTCCAGTGTGGGTAGAGGGCCGCCAGGCCGATGATGGCGGGAACTGATGACGCTATGGCGCTCGCCGTGCGTCCGCCTTGCGCAAACAGCGGTGCTGCCAGGGCACACAAAAAAGGCAGTAAGACAACCAGCGGTAGCGACATCGCAACCTCGTAATTTGTTCTTTATTAATGGATGGAGAGGCAATCAAGCACCTGATCATACGTGGCCGACCGTTCAGGTCAATAGAACGGACGTCTCAGAGGTTTCTGCGATCCACGAAGGGCTTGTCGGGTTCACCGGAATTGCGGGCAACGGCAATACGCTGGTTTGTCCGTGCCAAAAGCTTTTTCTGCAGGCGGGTTTCCCAAGCCAGGGCGTCCCTGTCGGTGGCACTCCAGGTTCTGTTGAACAACAGTTTGCTGGCAGCCACGGCATCGGGTGAGCGTTCCGCCAGTTCCCGGGCGAAGTCAAGGGCTTCAGCCATGGGGTCATCGCAGATCCGGCTGACCAGGCCCATTGCGCGGGCCTCCGTGCCGCTGAAGCGGCGCGCGGTCATGGTCAGCTCTTTGGCCAGGTCGATGGGCATGAGCTCCCGCAGGGTGACCGCCAGGCTCATGTCGGGAATCAGCCCCCACTTGCTTTCCATAATCGAGAATTCACAGTCCGGTGTGGAAAACCGGAAATCTGCGCCCAGTGCTATCTGCAGACCGCCGCCGAAACAGTAGCCATGGGTCACCGCTATGACCGGAGCGGGCAGGTCCCGCCAGAGGTAACCCACGTCCTGCGCCAGATTGCTGATCTTGCGGCCCGGTTTGAACAGGAGTCTGAGAAAATTGGCCGGGTTTCTGGATACGGTTTTTATGTCCAGGCCGGAACAGAAGGCCTCGCCGGTACCACTGAGGATAATGGCGCGAACGCTGCGGTCTTTCTTCAGGGTTTTGGCGGCATCGGTGATGCCATGGAACATGGGCATGTCCAGACCGTTGTATTTTTCCGGCCGGTTCAGCGTAACCATGGCAATGCCGTTCTCAATGCTGATCTGCACCCGGTCAGATTTGGAGCTGCTCATAGTATCGGTTCCGTGTCATACATTGGTCGAAAGTCGCTATGCTACCATGACGGCCCATTACGAGAATGCCCCCGAAACACAATGAGAGAGCCAACGATGACCCAAGCCTACCCGAATCTTCTGAAGCCGCTGGACCTTGGCTTTACCGAGCTTAAAAACCGCGTGTTGATGGGGTCTATGCATACGGGCCTGGAAGATCGGTTCTGGAACATCCACAAGCTGGCCCGCTATTTTGCCGAGCGGGCCGAAGGTGGTGTGGGCCTGATGGTCACGGGTGGCTTTTCACCAAATCTGGTGGGCCAGCTAGCGCCTTTTGCCTCCACTATGAATAACCGTGGCACGGCCATACTCCACCGTCATGTCACCAGTGCAGTTCACGATGCAGGGGGCAGGATCTGCCTGCAGCTGTTGCATGCGGGCCGCTATAGCTACCACCCTTTCAGTGTATCGGCCTCGGCAACCAGGGCTCCGATAACGCCCTTCAAGGCCCGGGCGCTGTCCACGAAAGCGGTAGACAGGCAGATTGACGACTTCGCCAGTGCTGCGAAACTGGCCAGAATGGCCCGTTATGATGGTGTCGAGGTGATGGGCTCGGAAGGCTATTTCATCAACCAGTTCCTGTGCGAGCGCACCAACAAGCGCAAGGATAAGTGGGGTGGGCCGTTCGAGAACCGGATGCAGTTGCCGGTAGAGATTGTGCGCCGCATCCGCGAGGCCGTGGGTCCGGATTTCATCATCATTTACCGGCTGTCGATGCTGGATCTGGTGGAGGGCGGGCAGACCTGGGAGCAAGTGGTCAAGCTTGGCAGGGCCATTGAACAGGCTGGCGCCACGATCATCAATACCGGCATCGGCTGGCACGAGGCCCGGGTGCCCACCATTGTTACCTCGGTGCCACGGGGCGGGTTCGCGGAAGTGACGGCCAAGTTCTACGGTGAGGTAAGCATTCCGGTATGCACCACCAACCGCATCAATACCCCCGAGAAAGGCGAAGAGATTCTGGCGGCCGGCAAGGCTGACATGGTCTCCATGGCCCGGCCGCTGCTGGCGGATTCGGAGTTTGTTCGCAAGGCGCGGGAAAACCGCAGTGACGAAATCAACACCTGTATTGCCTGCAACCAGGCGTGTCTGGACCATGTGTTCCAGCTCAAGCGCGCGTCCTGTCTGGTGAATCCCCGGGCCTGCCATGAAACCGAACTGGTGCTGACGGTTGCCCCCATCAGCCGTCGCGTTGCCGTGGTAGGTGCCGGGCCTGCGGGCCTTGCCGCCGCCACCACGGCGGCCAGGCGTGGTCATCGCGTCACTCTGTTTGAAGCAGATGCCCTGATCGGAGGGCAGTTCAACTACGCCAAACGGATTCCGGGCAAGGAAGAATTCTACGAAACCCTGCGCTACTTCCAGCGCCAGATTGAGCTGCTGGACATTGAGCTGCAACTGAATACCCGCGTGGATTCGGCTCGCCTCGAACAGGATGGTTTTGATGATGTCATTATCGCCACTGGCGTGAAGCCCAGAACACCGGTCATCGAGGGTATCGACCATCCGAAAGTGCTGGGTTATCTGGATGTGTTGAAACACAACAGACCGGTGGGCAAGTCTGTGGCGGTGATCGGCGCCGGAGGCATCGGCTTTGATGTCAGCGAATTCCTGACTCACAATCCCGGCAACCATCCCGAGGGCCAGCAGGCCGATTTCGAGGACTGGAAAGCCGAATGGGGCGTAGCCCCTGATTACGAAGGTCCTGGTGGCCTGGCCGCGCGCAAGCCAACATCAACGCCACGCAAAATCTACCTGCTGCAGCGCAAGACCAGCAAGGTCGGTGGCGGTCTTGGCAAGACCTCGGGCTGGGTGCATCGCAACAGCCTGAAACACCGTGATGTGGAAATGCTGGGCGGCTGCAGCTACGACAGGATCGACGACCATGGGCTTCATGTCACCCTGGCTGACAAAGAGGGCAAGATCACTGAGTCCCGGGTATTGGCGGTGGACAACGTGGTAATCTGCGCCGGACAGGAGCCGTTCAGAGCGCTCTATGATGACCTGGACAGCAAAGGCATCAAGGCGCACCTGATCGGCGGGGCCGATGTTGCCGAAGAGCTGGATGCAAAGCGTGCAATCCGCCAGGGAACTGAAGTGGCAGCCGGGGTTTAAACAACCTGAGAGCAGTACTCCGCGAGGTCAAACGGGTGAAGTGCAATACCAGTATTGAGGTTGTGTTTGCCGACATGCTGCGGGAGCGGCAACACCTGGCCGTTGTCTGTGACGAACCGGGCACCTGGCGGGGAATAGTGACGCTGGGGGACATATCAGAGACACTCCTGGGCACCGAAATCATTGGCGAGACCGACAATGTGTCCAACCTTCGGCGCTATGCAAAGCAGAGATGGAGTCGACGTCTCAGGAGATTTCATTCCGGAAAAAGGCCGGAGTCACCTCTCGGCTATCGCAGCGAAGGCTTTTCAGGGCGCTGGAAATCGCCTCTGCTTCCGCCTCAAGTACTTTACAACGCAGGGGATTACCCTGAAGCAGGGCCTGCTCAAGCTGTTTCTGCTTCATGTTGTAGAGACGGTTGAGAATGTCTGCCTGGCTTTGCTGAATCGGTGCGTTCATGGTGATTCTCTCCATTGTTACACCTGTCGATAAAATTTACATTCTTGCGTATAAACAGCGCCTTTTCGCTAATGAATGCATAACCCGGGCCATACCCGTGTGCGCCGGAGATGGCAATCAACAACAGGAGACCGACCGTGACTGACACCCTGATCGACCGCCGCGACCTGGCCTTTCAGCTCTACGAAGTATTTGACACCGAAAGCCTGACCGGGCGTGAGCGTTTCAGCGAGCACAGCCGTGAAACTTTTGACGCGGTGATTGAAACCGCAGACAGGATTGCCCGCGATAAATTTGCCAGCCACAACTCGCTGGCTGACAAAGACGAGCCAAAGTTCGTGAACGGTGAGGTCGAAATGCTGCCGCAGGTCAAGGCCGCGTTCGACGCCTATGCGGACGCCGGATTCATTGCCGGGCGTTACGATTACGAATTGGGCGGGATGCAGCTTCCGGAGTCGGTGATGGCGGCCTGTAACGGTTTTTTCACCGCTGCCAACCCCGGCACGGCCGGTTATCCTTTCCTGACCACCGCAGCCGCCAACCTGATCCGCGTCTTCGGTAATGACAGGCAGCAAAACATCTTTCTGCCCCATATGCTCAGCGGCCGTTTCAGTGGCACCATGGCGCTGACCGAGCCCCATGCCGGTTCGTCGCTTTCTGATATCCGCACCTCGGCGACGCCAACCGAGGATGGCGATTACCTGATCAGGGGCGCGAAAATCTATATCTCCGGTGGTGAACAGTCCATCACCGAGAACATCGTTCACATGGTGCTGGCGAAGATCAAGGGCGCGCCGCCCGGGGTCAAGGGTATTTCCCTGTTTATTGTTCCCAAGTTTGTGGTGGATGAAGACGGCAATTCCACCGACCGGAATGGCGTCAGCCTGGCCGGGCTGATCCATAAGCTGGGTTACCGGGGCACTACCTCGACAGCGTTGAGCTTTGGCGACGATGCACCCTGCCATGGGTATCTGGTGGGTGAGCCGCACCAGGGCCTGAAATACATGTTCCAGATGATGAACGAGGCGCGGATAGGTGTCGGCTTCGGCGCCGCCGTAATCGGCTACCGTGGTTACCTGCACAGTCTGGAATACGCGAAAGATCGCCTGCAGGGCCGCAAGGTGTCCGAGAAGAATCCCGGAACGCCGCAGGTTGCGATCATTGAGCACGCTGACGTCCGGCGTATGTTGCTGGCCCAGAAAGCCTACAGTGAGGGTGGAATGGCGCTGTGCCTGTATGGTGCCCGTTTGATGGACGATCAGCATACCCACCCTGATGAGGAAAAACGTGTTGGTGCCGGGAAATTGCTGGATCTGCTGACTCCGGTGATCAAGGCCTGGCCCTCCGAGTACGGGCCAAAAGCCAACGATCTGGCGATTCAGGTTTATGGCGGCGCCGGTTATACCCGCGAGTATCCGGTTGAGCAGTGTTGGCGTGACAACCGCCTGAATCCTATTCATGAGGGCACCAACGGCATTCAGGCACTGGATCTGCTGGGCCGCAAGATCTGGCAGGATCAGAGCCATGGCCTGCAGTTGCTGATGCAGGAAATGCAGGTCGATCTGGAGGCAGCCACCACCGGGCGCTGCCAGCAGTGGGCGCTGTCACTCAGCGAAACCCTGCAGCAGGCGGTCAAAGTCACCCAGATCCTGGGCAAATCGCTGATGTCGGAGGATCCTGACAAAGTACTGGCCAATGCCTCCTGCTATCTGCATCTGTTCGGCCATATCATGGTGTCGTGGATGTGGTTGCGTCAGGCCAATGCGGCGGCACAGGGGCTGGGTTCTGCCACCACCGATGATGAACGCAGCTTCTATCAGGGCAAGTTGCAGGCTGCCCAGTATTTTTTCCATTGGGAACTGCCAACTGTGGCCCAGGATCTGGTGCTGCTGAGAAACCAGGACGACACCTGCCTGAACATGAAAGCCGACTGGTTCTGATGCTGGCGAAAACCGGGTTCCTGGACCAGACTTGAGAACATGCCAGCGGCCAAGGGGTTTTCTGCCATGTCCTCATCGTCGATCGACGGAGCCGCCCGGGCGGTGTCCTGCGAAATCCAGAACCTGCTTCGCGAGTATGCAACCTCGTCCCGGCTCGCGGAAATCGTCTACCGGGACGGCGCCGGCCAGATTCAGACCAGCCATGATGTGATTCGCGATCTGTTCAGCCGGGCCGGCCAGGACTTCATCTGTCTCGGCCGCGGCCAGATGCTGCGACTGGACCACGTACTCACCCTTGACGGCCGTCTGATTGCCGGGCCCACCTGATTTTTGAAGAGCACGAATATCAACAGATTAACTCTCAGTTCGCTCGTATAGTTGATGAAGCTGGCGATGCAGCAAGAGACGGCTATAACCACATGACCGGGTAAAGCTCCGGCCCGGGAAACCGATACGATAACAGACAACCCGGCTTCGGCCGGGTTGTCTGGTTATTCTGTCAGCAAACCGACAACTAACTGCAATGTTTTGTTCATCGAACTGCAATTCAACAGGCTCATAGTGAAGGTCCGATAATGATATCAATCCTGTCTGGAGCTTCTGATGAAAAAGAATATTTCTGTAAAACGTCCCGATCCTGCCAGTGTTTATGATCGAGAGAACGACAGTCCATCCTTTGGCAGTATTATGAGAGCGCGCATTTCCCGTCGCGACACCCTTCGCGGCAGCCTGAGCTTTGCAGCTGTGTCGGTGTTTGCCGGTGCGGGAATCGCCGGCTGTTCGGATGACGATAACAGTTCGTCTTCCGCCAGCCCTGCAAGCGCTTCCGACCAACAGCTTGGTTTCAAGTCCGTCAAAAACAATGTCGATGATCAGGTAGTCGTTCCGGAGGGCTATCAGTACGAGACGATCTTACCCTGGGGAACACCACTTTTAACGGGTGCGCCGGCCTTCTCTGTCAATAATTCGGGCGCCGAGCAGGCACTGCAGATTGGTGACGGGCATGACGGAATGTACCTGTTTCCCACCCAACTGGATGCCGGTGGAGTACTGCCATTCCCCTCCCCGGTGACGGATTCAGCTCTTATGTGCCTGAATCACGAATTTACGATTAACAAGTTTCTGCATCCCAACGGCGTTACGCGAGACAGCAATGGCCGGCGCACCAACGCAGATGAGGTGCGTAAAGAAATAAATGCCCACGGTGTTTCAGTGACCGAAATTATGCGCTCCAGTGGTAGCTGGGGCCTGGTCAGCGCGGGCAGGAATCGCCGTATTACAGCTGCAACCCCTACAACCATGGCCGGCCCGGCGGCGGGTTCATCGTATCTCCAAACCAGGTACAGTGCCGATGGAACCCGGGGCCGCGGTACCGTTAATAATTGCGGGTTTGGCTGGACCCCCTGGGGCACCTATCTTGCCTGTGAAGAAAACATTCAGGGCTACCTTGTTGATACCAGTGGCTCTATTTCGGATGTGAAGAAGCGGTATGGAATTACCGCCAATGGTTTTGGCTATCACTGGAACCAGGTCGCAGGCGATGCCAGCGAGAGCGACGACGAGTTTGCGCGTTGGGATACAGCAGCAACCGGGTCATCGGCGACGGAGGATTATCGCAATGAGGCGAATCAGTTCGGCTACATCGTTGAAATCGATCCCTATGATCCATCGGCTGCGCCAGTAAAGCGCACGGCGATGGGGCGCTTTCGCCATGAGGGTTCGATGCCGGGTCTGGTCCAAAGTGGGCAGAAGATTGCGTTCTATATGGGCGACGATGCGAGAGGCGAATACTGCTACAAGTATGTGACGGCCGAAGACTGGGATCCGGCGCGGGTCAGTGAACTGCGTGGAACCATGCTCGACAATGGCACTCTTTACGTCGCCAAGTTCAATGAGGACGGATCCGGCTCCTGGCTGGCGTTGGATATTAATGATCCGGTGACCGGTCCGGTACTACAGAACGCTGGTTTCAGCTCACAAGCCGAAGTATGTGTGTTCAGCCGACTGGCTGCCGATGCCCTCGGGGCAACTACTATGGATCGTCCTGAGTGGTCCGCCGTCGATCCTGTTTCCGGCGAAATTTACTACACGCTGACCAATAATAACGACCGTGGTGATGCCGGCGAGGAGGCCGTAAATGGCGCCAATCCGCGGCCTGACAATGAGTACGGTCATATCATCAAGCTGCGGGAGGGTAACGACAATTCTGCCGCCACCAGTTTTACCTGGGACATTTTCGTGTTCGGTGGTCCTGCCGGAGGCGATCCGAAATACCAGGATTCGAATTTGTCGGGCCTGACACTCGAGAACCAGTTTGCGAGCCCCGATGGCCTCTACTTTGATCACCGGGGGGTTCTCTGGATTCAGACGGATAACGGTGGCAACAAGGTAGCGAGTGATACCAACGACCAGATGTTGGCGGTGATACCGGCCAATCTGACCAGAACCAATGGTGCTGCCTCGATGGTGACTCCGGATAACCAGGCTCAGGTAAAACGGTTCTTCGTGGGTGTGCCCGATTGCGAGGTGACTGGAGTATTCCTGTCCGCTGACAGCAAGACGCTTTTTGTGAACCTGCAGCACCCTGGCGATAGCGGCTCGCCTGCCGATCCGAAGAGCAGCAGTTCGTTTCCCTACGACGCGAGCGATCGACCACGGGCCGCTACTGTGGTGGTTACGCGGACAGATGGCGGCGATATAGCCATGTAAGTCCCTTGCACTAAAGTATGAGCCGAATCTGCCGCAGCGACACTGATTCCGATTGATAGACTGCTAAACTCTTGAATTACGCGATCTTCAATGAGGTTACAGTGGTCGGATTCAGTCAGTCGTTGATCCGGAGTGGTCTTGTAATTGGCGCCGCGACCGTTCTGGTCGCGGCGTTACTATTTTACGTTTTCGGCCTGGACTGGGTCGCGGTATCGATTGGCGTCGTTATCGGTCTGCTTGTGTCCGGTGGTTTTCTGATGCTTCGCGCCTTGATCCCACTTGAGACCGGTATCCGTTTGCTCAGTGAGGGCAAGCTTGATTCCTCGGGGCCAGCGGCGAGGGAGCTGGGGCCGCTCATCGATAAGGTCAGCGCCGGCGAAGTCCTGATGGAGTCGCTATCTGGCACCGCAGACAAGAATGCGGTGTCCGCGGCTGAGGTTTCCTTTTCGGCAGACCAGCTGAAGCGTCGTCTCGATCAGCAGGTTGAAGAGGCCGCGCGGTTGGAAGAATATGCCAAGCAGATCACCGAGAATGTTGAGCAATGCTCTGCTCAGGCCAATGAGGCGTCGCATCTTGCCAGCGACACACAGCGGGTGAGTGAGCGGGGGCGGGAAGCGCTGAGCATTGCGATTGATCGGGTGCGACAGATTCATGAGCAGTCCTCTGAAAATCTTTTGCTCATTCAGGCGCTGAACGAAAAAGCGAACAGGATTCAGAGTGTCACAGCCACCATTCAGGGGATCGCAGAGCAGACCAATTTGCTGGCCCTGAACGCCGCCATTGAAGCCGCCAGAGCCGGAGAGCAGGGACGGGGTTTTGCCGTTGTGGCGGACGAAGTCCGTCAGCTTGCAGGTCGCACCGCGGTTGCCACCGCCGACGTGGAGTCCACGCTGACGGAAGTGCGCACGGATACCTCGAATATTCTCAACCGGATTGAGCAGCTGGGACAGGCGGTTGAACAGGGCCTGGAATCGGTTGAGTCTGTTGGCGCTCAACTCGGCCAGATTGATGGGCAATCTGGTCAGTTAAGTCAGCAAGTCCTTCAGATTGCTGAGAAAGATGAGCATAACAGTCAGCAGCTTCAGCAGATGTTTACGTCCATTGAGAGCATGACCGGACAGATGCGGGAGAGCGAGCGCCGCTTGCAGTCACTCGCTGAAATGTCGGCCTTGCTGATGGAACTGGCCGAACAGAGCAATGCCACTCTTGCCCTGAACAGCCCGGACAGCTATCACCGTCCATTCTATGAGCGGGCCCGTGACGCCGCGGCCGCCATTGGGGAAATGTTCGAATCAGCCATCGGGTCCGGCGAAATCACTCAGCAGGCTCTGTTTGACGAGTCACGGACACCCATTCCCAACACCGAGCCTCAGCAATACACGTCGAAATTCGACGCCTTTACGGACCAGCGGCTGCCTGCAATTCAGGAACCGGTCAAGCAGTCTCATCCGGCCATGGTATTTGCAATTGCCACGCGACCAGACGGTTACGTACCGAGCCACAACCGCGAGTTTGCCCATCGACCCACCGGCAAGCCCGAAGTGGATCTGGTCAAGAGCCGCAGCAAGCGGTTGTTCAATGATCGCACCGGTGGGCGTTGCGGCAGCCACACCCAGACCATGCTTCTGCAGACCTATCGGCGGGATACTGGCGAAATCATGCACGACCTGTCTGTTCCGATTTACGTCAATGGCAAGCACTGGGGAGGGTTCCGGCTGGGTTACAGGCCGGACGAGAACCATTCTGTTTAAGCGCAAGACACGTTATAGTCCGGGTTTGAAGCAGTCAGCAGGGGGCCAGATTTGTCTGAGCAAGAATACATAGCGGCCGGCACCAGACCGGAGGATCGTCGCAAGGATCCACTGAGAAACCTGGCGGTTGCCGTTTATATCCTTCAGGCCCTGTCGTTTTTTCTCGGCGGGATCAGCGGCCTTGCAGGGGTCATTGTCAATTATGTAAAGCAGGACGAAGTCCGGGGAACCTGGATTGAACCCCATTTCCGCTGGCAGATACGTACTTTCTGGATCGGACTGCTGTGGGGCGTTATCGGCTTTGTCACCACGTTTATTATTATTGGCTGGTTTATTCTGCTGGGCATTTCCATCTGGATCATCTATCGCATCGTCAAGGGCGCACTGGCCCTGAACGATGGACTTCCGCCAGAGCCGGTCTGATCAGTCATTGGTGACGTCTTTCAGGCGCACTGCGCTGATGGCCCCGGCGAGCCCCATCAGGCCGAGGGCCAGGATCACGGCCACCTCTGAAATCATCGACACCAGCGCCGTCAGGCCGCCCACCACCAGTAACAGCACGCCAATAATCGTGTTGCTGACAGAGGTGTAATCGGTGCGTTTGTTGCCCCCGGCCATATCCACCAGATAGGTTTTCCGGCCCAGACGAACGCCCGCATGGGCGATGCTGAGCACAAAGAAACCGGCGGGATAGAACCAGCCAACCCACTGGCTATCGCCGGATATCCAGGCCACCAGACCCACAATAAGGCAGGATCCGCTGGTAACAAGCGCCCCGCGTATCATCACCTTTCTGCTGGAGTCGTCCGCCATCCAGCCCCATACGCTGGCGCTGACGGAGCTGGCAAGACTGCTGGCAAGCAGGAATACGCCCAGCAGCATGCCGCTGTCATTTGCTCCCTGTGCCAATACCACAAAATAGGGCGCGGCCAGGGCAGAACAGAGCAGCAGTGCCCTGGTAATGACGAAATGCCGGAAGGGCGGGTCATCCCGAAGCAGTGAGAGGCTTTTTACTGCCTGCCCGAGGGCATTGCCACCGCCACCGGTTTCGCCTTCGTATTCATCGACTGACGCAAACATCAGCCCGGCAATGATCCAGAGGACAGCGGCCAGCAACAGCAGCAGTGTGTAAAACAGCAGGCCGGGATCACCCCGGTCCCAGAACAGCAGGACTGTGAGGACCACGGTGGTGGTTCCTCCGATTGTGGAGGCAAGGCCGGATAACCGTCCCCGGCGTTTTTTGGGAATGCATTTACCCTGCACGTCCTTCATGGCTACAGAGCAGAAGCCACGCGCCAGCGAAAACACCACCAGAGCGGCAACAACGCCCGTGCCGGCGGCATAGCCCTCCAGAAACCACACGCTCGCGGCCATGCCACCCACGCTGACAGCCTGGCCAAAGCTGCCCAGGGTCCAGAACCACTTGCGCACAGGCTTCTGTCTGACCCAGGCACCGATCACCATCTGCGGGATCAGAGAACCGGATTCGCGGATTGGCACCAGCCAGGCAACCAGTGCAGGGGCGCCAACCGCACTCAATAGCCAGGCCAGGACGGTCTTGGGGCTGACCAGCAGGTCGCCAAGCTTTGTCAGTACGTTGCTGGCCAGAATCAGGAAAAAATTGCGGGGAACCTCGCGGCACGCCTCCTCGGGTATGTCCCTACAGACCCGGGCGTCTTCCTCGTTGGCAATGAGGCTGTAGAGCTGGTCAATTGTGTCCTTGCTGTTGTCTGGCCTGTTCTTGGACAAGGCACTGTCCTCCGGTCAGATTTGTTAAAAGAATACCAGTTCTGCCTGTAAACTGGTGTCCCGTCTGGCTCTCAATACCCTCAGTGGCTTAGTAGGTCAACGAATTAGCCAGCCGGGACACTGTACCTTTGGCCGCCGGGAGTTCTGAAATGCTGAGTTATCTACATGCTTTTCATGCCGGAAACTTCGCCGATGTTCACAAGCATGCGGCGCTGACTCTGGCTATCCGGATGATGCATTCCAAATCTTCGGGAATTGCCTGTTTCGATACCCATGCCGGCAGTGCTTTTTACGATCTTACGGATAAAAGCGCATTAAAGACCGGTGAGGCCGCTTCCGGAATTCACCGACTCTGGTCATGGCGTGACCGGCTGCACGGGGATGACTGGCAGGCCATGCTTGATGAATGGGCTCAGGGCCAGGGAGCCGATGGATCTCTGGTGAATTACCCGGGCTCACCGCACTGGTTTGAGCGGTATCTGCGGCAGCAGGACAATCTGACTGCATTTGAGCTGCATCCGGCAGAAGGTCAAACCCTGGCCAACTGGGCACGCCGGCATTCCCGGGTCAGGGTGCTGCAGGAGGACGGGCTCAAGGGTCTGCTTAGCCATCTGCCACCCCGGCAACCGCGACTGCTGGCACTGGTCGACCCCTCCTACGAAATCAAAACCGACTATGAAGAAGTTGCCCGCACCATGACCCGTGCCTGGCAGAAATGTCGGCACGGGGTGTACCTGATCTGGTACCCGATACTGCCAGGACGGCCGGATGAAAAGCTGAAACAGGCAATATCAGCGAGCCCTATTAACAAGGTGCTGTGTAGCGAGGTCATGCGCAATCATGCCCCGCAACGCGGGATGTGCGGCTCCGGGATGCTGGTAGTGAATCCGCCGTGGGGCTTTGGGGACAGACTTCTGGACATGATGAAGGCCGTGGCCGGTGATCAATGCCTGGCAATCACTGCTACGGTACACTGGCAGGTTCCCGAGTAAATTCTGGGCTGGAAGACGCCAATGACTAATCAGAACCAGGCGATGCTGTACGGGTTGGCAACGGTGCTGCTCTGGTCCACCGTTGCCACCGCTTTCAAGCTGTCGCTGCGGGAATTTTCCCCGGTCCAGATGCTGGTGGTGGCCTGTGCCGCTTCAGTGGTGGTGATGGCGCTGATTCTGGTTGGCCAGGGCCGCTGGCATCTGGTGTTTGCCCTGACCCGCCGCCAGTATCTGCAGTCCATGGGTATGGGGCTGATCAACCCCTGCCTGTATTATTTTCTGTTGTTTGGCGCGTTTGACCGCCTGCCCGCTCAGGAAGCCCAACCCCTGAACTACACCTGGGCGCTGGTGCTGGCTTACCTGTCGGTGCCGTTTCTGGGGCAGCGATTGCGACGCGCCGATATTATAGCCGGGCTGGTCTGCTACAGCGGCGTGGTGGTGATCGCCACCCGTGGCGATGTGCTTTCACTGACGTTTTCGGACCCGCTGGGCGTTGCCTTTGCGCTTGGCAGTACGCTGGTGTGGGCCTCCTACTGGATCATCGCCACCCGCGACACCCGGGATCCGGTGGTCGGTCTGTTTCTGAATTTTCTCTGCGGACTGCCGGTGATTGCCTTGATCTGCGGGCTCACGGACGGGTTCGACTTCCGGCCTGGTATCGCTCTGGGTGCGGCGGTCTACGTGGGCGTATTCGAAATGGGGCTTGCCTTCGTGCTCTGGTCCTATGCCATGAAAAAGGCTGAAAACACATCGAAAGTCAGCAACCTGATCTTTATATCGCCGTTTCTGTCGCTGGTATTCATCTACTTCATTCTTGGCGAGATCATTCTGCCGTCCACCTATGTCGGGCTGGTGTTGATTATGGCGGGCCTGTGGATTCAGCAGCACCGTTCAAGAGCAGCCGAAGCGAGGCTCAAGCAGCCATGAGCCGCTGGTACGTCTATCTGGTAAGAACAGCCGGCGGCGCGCTCTATACCGGCATTACCACCGATGTCGACCGGCGCTTTGCCGAGCATCAGGCCGGCGCACCGAAGGGTGCCAGAAGTCTGCGTGGCAAAGGGCCGCTGACGCTGGAGTTTCATGCAGCAACAGCCAGCCGCGCCATGGCCTCACGGCTCGAGTGGGCCATCAAGCAATGGCCCCGGGAGCAGAAAGAGGCGCTGATCAGGGGTGAGCGTGAGCTTCCCGGGTTCGCGGGGCGGGCTCCTCCGGGTGCTGATGCCAGTGACTGAAGTCACCGGCTTCGCGCCGTGCTGCCGTGGCGAAGCGCAGATTAAACCCTTGCCATGGTGTCAGCCGGACGCTCAATCCTGGCTCTGGTGTGATAACCTTACGGCTCGAAAACAGAGCTGGTCTCTGCTGATCTGTGACTCTCTTTCGACAGGCGTTTGACTCTACGTGTACTGGAAAACAGATACCATAGAAATACCGGGCTGGGATCGGGCGTCCTTGCTGCATCACGTTGTCCGTTTTGATCCGGGTCGGGGCCACGAACTGGATGAAGACATGGTGGCCTATTGCCGGTTTTATGGCCTGGACCTGTGGGTAGAGTACCCGGAAGTCGAATACCACCAGGGCCATGTGGATGCAGAAAAGCACCAGGTCATGGTTCACTACTTCCGGCTGCCGGAAACCGAAGGCAAGCCGCGCAAGGGTACTGTATTCATTTTCCATGGCTATTTTGACCATGTCGGACTTTACAGTCAGTTAATTGAGCGCTGCCTCGGGGACGGTTTTGATGTTCTGGCCTACGACCAGCCGGGCCACGGTCTTTCCAGCGGCACGCCGGCCGCAATCGGCAGTTTTCTCGAGTATCAGGCGGTGCTGACGGATGTTCTGGAAAGCGTGAGGGACCAGGTGCGCGGGCCCTGGTTTGCGGTGGGGCAGAGCACGGGAGCCGCAATCCTGATTGATTACCTGCTTTCCAATCATCACACCCCCAGCACTTCGGAGTTCAAACGGGTGGTATTGCTGGCGCCACTGGTGCGCCCGGCCGGCTGGCTGGCAGCAAAAATGCTGCACAGTGTGATGAAGCCATTCGTATCCCGGTGGCGAAGGGCTTTTGCCACCAACAGCAGTGACTCCCGTTTTCTGGAATTCCTGCGCGAGTTTGACCCGCTTCAGGCCCGGGCCGTGCATGTTGACTGGGTGAGCGCGCTGCGGCGCTGGGTCCCGCATATTGAATCGGCCCGACCGGTGGATTTCCCGGTGACCGTTGTCCAGGGAAAAAAAGACACGACGGTAGACTGGCCCCACAATTTGCGGATAATCCGGAACAAATTTTCGTCTGTAGAGGAACTTCTGATTCCTGACGGGCGTCATCACCTGGTCAATGAAGCCAAAGATTTGCAGGCAGCGGTGTTCAATACCATCGTTGATACGTTTAACCAGAATTCAGGCGGAACTGCATCCGGGACCTGTTAACCAACCCGCTATCAGGAGATTGCTTTGAAAAAGATAATTCTTGCGCTTGCCTTTTCCACCCTGACCCTGGGTGGCTGTATGACCTATGATCCTTATACCGGTGAGGAGAAGACTTCCAGCGCCACCAAGGGCAGCATTATCGGGGCAATTGGTGGTGCCGCTGTCGGTGCTGCCACATCCAGCAAAAGCGACCGGGGTAAGGGTGCGCTGATTGGCGCCGCGTCCGGAGCGGCCATTGGTGGTGGCATCGGCTACTACATGGACCGACAGGAGGCTCAACTGCGCCACAGGCTGGAAGGCTCGGGAGTCAGGGTAGTCCGCAATGGCGACCAGATTGACCTGGTCATGCCAGGCAACATCACCTTTGACACCAACCAGTCCACCATCAAACCAACCTTCAGCGATACGCTGGAATCAGTGGCGCTGGTTCTGAAGGAGTTCGACAAGACCACGATTCGGATTGAAGGCCATACCGACAGCACCGGTTCGCGGGATTACAACCAGCTGCTCAGTGAGCGCCGCGCTGGATCCGTACGTGACTTCCTGCTGAACCAGGGCATTGAGCCCGGGCGCACCCGGGCGGTGGGTTATGGACCCAGGTCACCCATTGCATCCAATGAAACAGCCGCCGGGCGGGAGCAGAATCGCCGGGTGGAGCTGACGCTGGTGCCCAATCAGCAGTAATGCAAAAAACAGGCACTGAAAACAGGAAAGCCCGGCCATTGGCCGGGCTTTCCTGTAGCTGATGATCTGATCAGAACAGGACGCGACACCGGATGGTGCCTTTGACATGGAGCAGTTTCTCCAGCGCCAGTTCGCCATATTCCTTGTTGACGTCAACCACCACGTAGCCAATCTCTTCCTTTGTCTGCAGATACTGGCCACAGATGTTGATGCCGTTATCCGAGAGCACCTGGTTAATTTCCGACAGCACGCCCGGTACGTTTTCGTGAATATGCAGCAGCCGATGCTGGTTGGGGTGCGATGGCAGTGCCACTTCCGGAAAGTTCACGGAAGAAACCGAGGTGCCGTTGTCGCTGTACATTGCCAGCTTCTCGGCGACTTCCCGCCCGATGTTTTCCTGGGCCTCGATGGTGGACCCGCCCACATGGGGCGTCAGAATCACGTTATCAAACTCGCGCAGCGGCGAGATGAATTCCTCAATGTTGGATTTGGGCTCCACCGGGAACACGTCAATGGCGGCCCCCAGCAGTTTTTCACTTCGCAGGGAGTCGGCAAGCGCGTCAATATCCACCACAGTGCCGCGCGAGGCATTCATCAGTATGCTGCCCGGTTTCATCTGGGCAAACTGCTCGGCCCCGAACATATAGCGGGTGGCGGGTGTTTCCGGCACGTGAAGGCTGACAACGTCGCAGGTATTCAGCAGTTCCTGCAGGGTTCCTACCTGAGTGGCGTTACCGATGGACAGCTTGGAAACCACATCATAGAAGTACACATCCATGCCCAGGCCTTCGGCAAGAACACTGAACTGGGTGCCGATATTGCCATAGCCAATAATACCCAGTTTCTTGTTGCGGATTTCATAGCTGTCTTTGGCGGATTTCAGCCATTCGCCACGGTGGGCCCTGGCGTTTTTCTCAGGCACTCCGCGAAGCAGAAGAATGGCCTGGGCGAGAACCAGTTCGGCGACACTGCGGGTATTGGAAAAAGGCGCATTAAAAACCGCGATGCCACGACGGGTGGCCGCTTTGAGGTCCACCTGGTTGGTGCCTATACAGAAACAGCCAACAGCGACCAGTTTCTGGGCCGCATCAAAGACTTTTTCGGTCAACTGGGTGCGCGAACGAATGCCGATAAAATGCGCTTCGGCAATCCTGTCAATAAGCTCGTCTTCGGCCAGCGAGTGGGAAAGGAACTCGATGTTGGTATAGCCTGAGGCATTCAGCGTATCAATCGCCGACTGATGAACGCCCTCGAGTAACAGGATGCGGATTTTGCTCTTTTCCAGAGACGTGTTTGACATGGGCTGGGTTCCGAACCTTTCGTCATTGAATTGGTCATTAGAAATGACCTGCAAGTGGCGCTGTTAAAGGCCAGGCTCACAGAGCAGGGGCGGTATGATACCATAGCTTACGCATTTTACAGCGCATGCTGACCAACCTTTTATGAGACTGGATTTCCATGAATTCTGAACAGATTATCGCCACTCTGCGTGCCCTGATGGATCAGGGGCCTGCTCCGGGCAAAGTGCTGACCGACCCGGCCGATCTTGATACCTATGGCAAGGACTGGACCAGGATCTACCCGCCCAGGCCGGTCGCGATCGTGCTGCCGAAAACGACGGAGCAGGTTCAGGCGCTGGTCCGGTTTGCCAATGAAAGTCAGGTGGCGCTGGTGCCTTCCGGTGGTCGTACGGGATTGAGCGCCGGTGCGGTGGCTGCCAACGGGGAAGTTGTGGTGGCATTCGATCTGATGAACCGGATTCTGGATTTCAGCGCCAGCGACCGCATGGTTCGCTGTCAGGCCGGAGTAGTCACCGAGCAGCTTCAGCAGTTTGCCGCAGACAACGACCTGTATTACCCGGTGGATTTTGCTTCGGCGGGTTCGAGTCAGCTCGGGGGCAATCTCTCAACCAACGCGGGTGGCATCAAGGTAATCCGCTATGGCATGAGCCGGGACTGGGTCGCCGGGCTGAAAGTGGTCACGGGAAAAGGCGAAGTACTGGATCTGAACAAGGATCTGGCGAAAAATAACACAGGTTATGATCTTCGCCATCTGTTTATCGGCGCTGAAGGCACCCTCGGTTTTATCACCGAAGCGACCATGAAACTCGCCCGTCAGCCGGAGAATCTCACGGTACTGGTGCTCGGGCTTGGCGATCTCGCCAATACCATGGATGTGCTGCAGACCTTTCAGAAGAAAATCGATCTGACCGCCTACGAGTTCTTCTCTCATCAGGCCATGGGCCATGTTCTGGCCCATGGCCAGGTGCAGGCACCGTTTGCAACCGAGGCGCCTTACTATGCGTTACTGGAATTTGAATCCGTCTCTGACCAGGTGATGGAGGACGCCATGGCGCTGTTTGAGCAGTGCATGGAGAACGGCTGGGTGCTGGACGGTGTTATCAGCCAGAGCGAGACCCAGGCCCGGAACCTGTGGCAGTTGCGGGAGGGGATTTCCGAGTCTATTGCGCCGCGCACGCCGTATAAGAATGATATCTCGGTTGTGGTCTCGAAAGTGCCCGGCTTCCTGCAGGAAATTGACGCAGTAGTCACCGAGCACTACCCGGATTTCGAGATCATCTGGTTCGGCCACATCGGGGACGGCAACCTGCACCTGAATATCCTCAAGCCGGAGGACATGGACAAAGAGGATTTCTTTGAAAAGTGCCAGCAGGTGAACAAGTGGGTTTTTGAGATCGTGCAGCGCCATGAAGGCAGCGTGTCTGCTGAACACGGTGTTGGCATGACCAAGAAGGCCTATCTGGAATACACCCGCAGCGCCGCAGAAATTGCGTATCTGAAAGGTATCAAGCAGGTCTTTGATCCCAACGGGGTGATGAACCCCGGCAAGATTTTCGACTGATACGATACCCTGACGGCCACCGGCACTGCGGGCAACGGGGTTTCTGCTATGGTGGAAGAATTGTCGGCGGAAGAAGGGCGCCGCTACCTGCTCACGCCAAACCGGTCGATGAGCTGGGGGGGTAATGTCCGGGTGTGGCTTGCCCTCCTCGCCCTGACAGCGTTTGTCGCCACTGGTATGAGCCTGATGGGCGCCTGGGTGGTTCTGCCATTTGCAGGGATTGAACTGGCGGCGCTTGCCGGTGCCTTTTATTACACTTCCCGCAAGTGCCAGAGAAAAGAAGTCCTGGTGCTGACCCCGTCGATTATCCGGCTCGAAAAGGGCGCCACGCAGAAAGAAGTCGAATGGGATTTGCCGAAACAGTTTGTGCGCGTTTATCAGAACCTGGCGCCGCACCCTTTCACGCCGCCCAAGCTCTACTTCAAGTTCCGCGATGATGAGATTCCGCTGGCCCATTTCCTGAACATCGAAGACACCAGGATTCTGATCAGCATTCTTCAGCAATACGGCATTCCCATCCAGAAGCGGGAAGTCCAGGAGCCTATCTCGTTCTGGCGCTAACCCACTCTGAACCGGAGGTGACCTATCAACTCTGAACATATTGTCGTGCTTACAGGTGCCGGAATGAGCGCCGAAAGTGGCCTGTCGACCTTTCGGGACAATGGCGGTCTGTGGGAAAAATACAGCGTTTACGACGTCGCCACACCGCAGGCGTTCGAGCGCAATCAGGAGCTGGTGCTACGCTTTTACAACGAACGGCGGCGGCAGCTGGGAAGCGCGCAGCCCAACCGTGGCCACCAGTTGCTGGCCGAGCTGGAAGCGCGTTATAAGGTTACTGTCATTACCCAGAATGTGGACGATCTTCATGAGCGCGGTGGCTCATCCAGGGTGATCCATCTCCACGGTGAGCTGACCAGGGCGCGCAGTTCGGTGGACCCGGATCTTGTCTACGACATAGGCTACCGTGATATCCGCCCGGGCGACACCTGTGATCGCGGAAGCCAGCTCCGCCCGCATGTCGTATGGTTCGGTGAGGAAGTGCCGATGCTGGACGCCGCCGCGGAAGTGGTCAGATCAGCTGACCATCTGCTGATTATCGGAACGTCGCTACAGGTTTATCCTGCCGCGAGTCTGGCGCACGAGGTCGATATGACGGTACCAATCACGGTAATTGATCCGGATGCACCGACCTCACTGGTGCGTGCCAGCGTGATTCGCAAGGGTGCTGGCGAGGGGGTCGCCGAGTGGATCGAAAGCATCGCCAGATCCCGGGGCATCTGACTTCAACATCACATTATCCAGGTCGAGCATGATCAAGGCACCCACGACAAACGCCGGTGTAACAGATATAAATTTGGGGGGTCCATTGATGAGTTGGTGGGAAGTTTCCTCTACCCCGGATAAAAGGTGACTTTGATTCATGTATGGCACTATTTCGCTGATTTTTAAAACAATTCTTATTGCATCGCTGTTGCTTTCGTCATCATTTGTCTATGGCGGGAAAGCGCCCGGAAGTGAAAACCGCTCGCTGCAACGCCCGCTACTCAATATCACGGTCGGCCAGGTCGGGGTCGACAAGAATCTGAACGAACCCTGGCGTTTCGGCATGGAGTACCGTTTTTCTCCGCTGACACGGTTTCGTCTCGTACCGTCAACCGGCGTCGCTGTCGGAGAGAATGACGCAAGCTTTATCTACACGGAATTAAGACGGGACTTCCGTTTGACCGGGGATTGGTTACTGACTCCCAGTTTCGGATTAGGCCTGTTCAATAACCGCCCCGACCTTGATCTCGGCAAGCCCGTGGAGTTTCGTAGCGGCTTGGAAATCTCCCGCCAATTCGGTGGGGGATACCGGCTGGGCGCTGCCATATTCCATTTATCCAATGGTGGCCTGGCTGATAAAAACCCGGGCACCGAAGCCGTTGTTGTTTCGTTCAGCGTTCCCCTTGGTGGCGGCTAATGCCTTGTGTTTCCTGCCTGTTTGCTTTTCTGTCCGTTTCTGGTCCGCCGGGACCGGATTCAACGGGGGCGAGGTACTGTTCGAGCTCTTCCCGAAACGCCGCCTGCACCCCCAGCCTTTTCATCATCCAGTAATGCCCGGCAATCATCCGGTCAATGAAAATGCTTTCGACCGGTGGTTTGAAGTAATCCAGGTATTTGAAAACCGTGGTGGATTTCGCGGCGACGTCCTTGTGCAGCTCCGACCCGGCAAAATCATAGGGGGTGTCGCCTTCGAAGGGCCTGATCAGGATATCACGCCACATGGCATAGTAGGCTTCGTCCACCGCAGGCTGGTTTTCGACGCGGGCGCCGAGCGCAATCAGGTGGCGGTCCAGGGCGGCGTAATCCTCGTCCAGCGCGGACATCAATGCTTTGCGGTAGGCTTCGACGACTTCAGGCTTCAGTTTTTTCACACAGCCAAAATCATAAAGGATAATGGTGCCGTCGGGCCGGTAGGCGAAGTTTCCTGCGTGAGGGTCGCCATGGATGCACTGGTAGCGGAACAACTGGTCCGCCATCATGGTGAATATGCGGTGGCCAATCAGGTTGATGGTATCCTGGCTGTAATTTTCCGGCGTTACCTGGCTGATGTGGTCACCTTCCACCAGTTCCATGGCCAGAACACGACGGGATGAATGGCTGCTGAATACCCGGGGAATCACAACCCAGTCATCGTTCTTGTGGAATTCCTGGAAAAGCGCGAGGTTTTCAGCCTCGTTTTCGTAATCCAGTTCCTCTTTCAGCCGCACCCGGATTTCCCCGAATAACTGGTCCACATGTTCCTTGGGTAATTTGAGCAACCCGCCCAGTCTCAGAGCCATGCGCAGCTGCTTGAGGTCGCTGTCGCAGGATTCGTCCACGCCCGGATACTGCACCTTGATGATGACGTCGGTGCCGTCCTTGAGTCTGGCCCGGTGAACCTGGCCGATACTGGCCGCTGCGTAGGGCTTTTCCTGAAGGTAGTCGAACAGTTCGGAAACGGGTTTGCCCAGCTCATTCTCTATCTGGCCGACAATGATCTCAAAGGGCATGGGTGCAGCTTCTTTCTGCAGCCGCTGCAGCGCATCGGAAAATTCCTTGGGCAGAAAATCCTGGGTCTGGGAGGCAATCTGGCCGACCTTCATGACGGCGCCCTTCATCTCGCCAAGGGTGTCCGCAATCTGGTCCGCCATACGGGTGTAACTTTCGGAGCGGGCACCTTCGTTATCTTCCTCACTGCGGAACAGTCGACGCGCGCGCTGACCCGCATACTGACCGGCCACAGAGGCGGTCATGCCAGCGAGTTTGAAGAATCGGCCCCTACGGGTGGTAACAGGTTTTTTGCTCATGCCGGATATACGTTCTCGGGGACGGATGGACCAGAAATAACGGGGCGCCTTCAGCCGGAAACTACATGAGTCTCCACAAACAACGCCTGCTGCAGTTCCAGTGACAGCGTCTGGCCGGTTGCAAGCGGCCCGACCCCACTGGGAGTGCCGGTGAGGATGACATCCCCCGGCAGCAATGTGAAGTAGCTGCTCATATGGGCGATCAGCGTGGTGACGGGATTGAGCATATCACGGGTATCACCACTCTGGCGGCGTTGCTGGTCAATATCCAGGGTAAACGTCAGCTGATTCCGGGGCATCTGGTCGGCAGCAACGAAAGGCGACAGCGGGCAGGCGCCATCGAAGGCTTTCGCCCGTTCCCACGGCTCGCCCTTTGCTTTCAGCCTGGACTGCAGATCCCGAAGTGTCAGATCCAGCGCCAGGCCGTACCCCAGAATCGCAGCTTCTGCGTCACTGGCGGATGCGTCAGTGAGCGGGCGACCAATCAATACGGCCAGTTCGGTTTCGAAGTGCACAGCGCCTCTGTTGGCCGGGAGCCTGATCGGGCGCGTCAGGTGAACCGCTGACGTGGCCGGCTTGATGAACAGCAGTGGCTCGTCCGGCACCGGATTATTCAGTTCCCGGGCGTGGTCGGCGTAATTGCGACCGACGCATACGATTTTTCCAAGCGGCAGCCGGATTGGCGTGCCGTCTTTCCAGTGGTGCTGATAATCCATCAGGGCTTGCCCTCGCGGTGCGTAGTCAGAGCCAGGAACATGACAGATCCGGTGCGATCAGTCGCCTTCGAAAGAGCAGACAGTATAGACCCTGAGCCCTTCATCCTGCAGTTTCCGTGAACCGCCCAGGTCCGGCAGATCAATCATCGCCGCGGCTTCCACGATTTCAGCGCCGATGCGTCTGATCAGGCGTGTGGCAGCGAGCATGGTGCCGCCGGTGGCGATCAGGTCATCCACCAGGACGATTTTATCACCCGGTCTGAAAGCGTCTTTGTGAAGCTCGACGGAGGCAGTGCCATATTCCAGCTCGTAGTCCTCCACCAGGGTGTCGAACGGCAGCTTGCCTTTCTTGCGGACCAGCACCAGTGAGGCGTTCAGTTCGTAGGCCAGCGCCGATCCTATGATGAAGCCCCGGGCATCCACGGCGGCCACGGCATCAATGTTCTGGCCATGATAGCGGTGAACAAAGGCGTCGATCAGTTTCCGGAATGCGGTCCGGTCCTGAAGCACAGTGGTGATGTCGCGAAAAGCGACTCCGGGCCTGGGCCAGTCCGGCACTGTGCGTATCGCTTTTTTGATAGTGTCGGAAAAATAATCCATGAAGGCTCCGGGGTAACGCAGCTCAGGCCGCGTCCAGAAAGGTAAATTTCAGTATGAAGACAACCGCAATGGTGATCACGCTGGAGTTCAGGTCGGACCAACGGCCGCTCACGGCTTTCAGCACGGCGTAGGTTATAAAGCCGATGGCTATGCCATTGGCGATGGAGAAAGTCAGCGGCATCATCAGCGCTGTGAGAACTGCGGGTGCGGCGTCAGTGATGTCGTCCCAGTTTACCAGTTTCAGGCCACTGGCCATGAGCACGGCCACATACAGCAGCGCCGGAGCGGTGGCGTAGGCAGGGATGATTTTGGCGATTGGCGACAGCAGCAGACAGGCCAGAAACAGGACAGCGACGACCACTGCGGTAAGCCCGGTGCGGCCACCGGCGGAAATGCCCGCCGTGGATTCGATGTAGCTGGTGGTGGTCGATGTGCCCAGCGCAGCGCCAGACATGGTCGCCACGGAGTCAGACATAAGTGCACGGCCAAGGCGGGGCAGCCTGCCATCTTTGTCAAGCAGGCCTCCACGCTGGGCTGCGCCGATCAGCGTGCCGGAAGTGTCGAAAAGATCGACGAACAGGAACGCAAAAATAACGCTGATCATGCCCACGTTAAAGGCGCCCGCCAGGTCCAGCTGCATAAAGGTCGGCGCCAGGCTCGGCGGCGCCGATACAAAGCCGTCGTAATCAACCATGCCCAGCATCATCGCGATAGCGGTGACCGCAAGAATGCCGATCATCACCGCGCCGGTGATCTGGCGGAAGGAAAGCCCGCATATCACCACAAAACCGCCGAAAAACAGCAGGCTTTCTGCGACCTTTATGTCGCCCAGGCCCACCAGAGTGGCGGGATTATCGATAACAACGCCTGCATTCTTCAGCGCGATCAGGGCAAGAAAGAAGCCGATACCGGCTGAAATGCCGAATCTCAGCGACAACGGGATGCTGTTGATGATCCATTCCCGGATTCTGAACAGGCTCAGCAGGAAGAAAATGACGCCGGAAATAAACACCGCGCCCAACGCCACCTGCCAGCTATAGCCCATGCTGCCGACCACGGTGAAAGAGAAAAAGGCGTTCAGGCCCATGCCGGGCGCCATGGCAATGGGATAGTTGGCCCACAGGCCCATGATCAGGGTGCCGATGGTTGCCGCCAGACAGGTCGCCACAAAGACCGCGCCGAAGTCCATGCCGGTAGTTGACAGAATCGCGGGGTTAACCACGATGATGTAGGCCATGGTCAGAAAGGTGGTTACGCCGGCGATAATTTCCTTGCGGACAGTGGTGCCATGGGCCTGGAGTTTAAACAGTCGTTCGAGCATGACGGATGCCTGTCTCGTTAATGCCGGGTGGACCGTACCCTGCCTGTTGACCGGGCACACTGGAGAAAACGCCGCATTCTACCGGCTGATGTCAGTCAGGCCAAGATCTTCGGTCAGCAACTGCGATGACGCCTTTGGGGAGAATACCTTCAGACGCCGGCAGGGGGACTGTGATCCGTAAAAGCCATTGCGCCCGTAAAATACTGCTGGGATAGAGGTTGCAGCCCGGGAGCGTTGGTATGACCGCACATCATAGGAGGATTCTGTATGTCTTTAATGCGCCTTGCTTATGCCAGTGAAGCTACTTTTGATGAGAAGCCGGAAGTGCAGGGGGTAGAGCCCAATGTTGCACGCATCCTGATGATGTCCCGGAGAAACAACGCCAAGGAAGAGATTGTTGGTGGACTTTTTTACGGCAACGGCTATTTCTTTCAGTATCTTGAGGGAGAAGAACAGGCTGTTAACGAACTCTACGACCGGATTTCCCGGGATGAGCGGCATCGTAATGTTACAACGCTGATACAGGAACCCCTGCCCGCGAGGACGTTCTCCAACTGGTCGATGAAATACGTCCCACTGTCTTCAGACGTCCAGAGTTTTCTAGACAAAAACGACATGAAATCCTTCAGACCCCTGGATTTCAATCGCCCACTCAGCGAGGGAATGATCAGTGTCATCCGTGACTCCAGTGAAAAGGGCCGGGTGATTGACCACAGCCAGCTCGCTTCTTCCCGCAAAGCCAGGTCTTCCGGAATGAGCGCCGTCAGTATCGGACTCGCGCTCGCAGTTCTCGGCCTTGTGGGCGTCCTGGTGTATGCCAGCACCATATTTTGATGCAGGTGCTCTGATACCGCAGTCAGCGCCCCGTAACCTTACTGATTCGCCGAAGAAATAGAAGGGAGCATTTATCTGCCGGCATTACTCTGTTTGGCTTCAGCATCATCAGCAACTATCCTTGGGTGTCCCTTTTGACCCGACGCTGACGAATATGGAGTACCACCATGAGAGCAATTCTCTGCAAGGAATACGGTCCGGCCAACAAGCTGGTGATTGAGGATATGCCCAGCCCTGAAGTCAGAGGGCGCGATGTCAAGGTCCGGGTCAGGGCGGCGGGTCTGAACTTTCCGGATACCCTTATCATTGAGGGCAAGTACCAGATCAAGCCAGCCATGCCATTTTCCCCCGGTGGTGAAATGTCGGGTGAGGTGATTGCCGTTGGTGACGATGTCCGGAACTTCAACCCGGGTGACCGGGTTGCCGGCCTGACTGGTTACGGCGCGTTTGCCGAAGAGATGGTTGTGCCGGAGCATAATATCCTGCCCATTCCGGAATCCATGTCGGATGAAAAAGCCGCCGCTTTTTCAATGGTTTATGGCACCTCCTACTACGCGTTAAAACAGCGGGCGAATATTCTGCCGGGGGAAACTCTTCTGGTTCTGGGTGCCAGTGGTGGCGTTGGTCTGGCAACGATTGAACTGGGCAAGGCGATGGGCGCGAAGGTTATTGCTGCAGCCAGCACCGCAGAAAAGCTGGCCGTTGCCAGGGAAGCGGGTGCCGACGAACTGATCAACTATTCCGAAGAGTCTCTGAAAGAGGCGGTAAAGAAGCTGACCAACAGCAAGGGTGTCGATGTAATCCACGATCCGGTGGGCGGTGAATTCACCGAGCAGGCGCTCCGGGCCATGGCCTGGAATGGCCGCCATCTGATTATCGGCTTTGCGTCGGGTGACATCCCGAAGATTCCCGCGAACCTGATGCTGCTGAAGAGCTGTTCTGTGGTGGGTGTGTTCTGGGGCAGCTTTACCCAGCGCGAGCCGGAAACCAGCGCAAAGAACGTGATGGAATTGCTGCAGATGTTTGCCGAAGGCAAAATCGATCCGCGAATCAGCCAGGTATTCGAATTCGAGGACTACGAGAAAGCTTTTGGCGCACTGACTGGCCGGACGGCTACCGGCAAGATTGTGCTTAAGATTGGTTCCTGAGACGAGGCTCTCGGGGGAACTTAAGGTTGGGCTCCAAGCCCGCATGTCTTGGTGGAATGCACCGGTGGGCACCCTCTCCCAAAAAACGCTACAAGCCCATCCATGGGCGCTTGGCCCCCTCAACCCCGGCTATATACCAGAACAATCAGGCTAGAGCCGAAAGCTAAAGGTCCTTTTTATTTGTCCCGTGAATACACTATTCCAGAAACAGGTCTGGCATCAGCGGCTTGTCGCCGGGCTGGTAGCGGTAGGGCTCGAAATCGGTCACGCCGTCGGCTCTCAGCACGTCTTCATCGATGAGTGTCTGGCCGGTCATCCGGTCCGCGTGGCGCCCGAGAATGCTCACTGCCGCATCGGCCATGATCTCCGGCTTGCGGCCCTGAGCCATCATCTTCGGCCCGCCCACTTCGAATTCGATGGCCGCAGTGGCAATCAGGGTTTTCGGCCACAGGGTATTTACGGCAACCCTGTAGGACCTGAACTCTTCGGCCATGCCCATACTCAGCATGGTCATGGCGTACTTGGTCGTGGTGTAAGGGCCGTACTGCGCAAACCACCTGGTGTCGAGGTTCAGTGGCGGCGACAGGCTCAGGATGTGAGCCTGGTCTGACTCTTTCAGCCAGGGCAATGCGGCCTGGCTGCAAACGAATACGGCGCGGGCGTTCACCTGATGCATCAGGTCATAGCGGCTGGCTTTCAGGTTTTCCACTCCGGTCAGGCGAATGGCACCGGCATTGTTGACCAGGGCATCGATGCCACCAAAATGATGGCCGGCTTCGTCAATGCAGGCTTTTACCCGGCCCTCGTCACGCACGTCCAGCACCAGCGGCAGCGCCTGTCCGCCCGCCTCGCGAATCTCGTCTGCCACGGTGTGAATGGTGCCCGGCAGTTTGGGATGGGGCTTGTCAGATTTGGCGGCAATCACCACGTTGGCACCCTGTGTTGCGCAGGCCAATGCGATGGCCCGGCCGATGCCGCGGCTGCCACCGGTAATAAAAACGGTTCGCTTGGTCAGGTCGCTCATTGCTCTGTGTCCTCCCCGGTATGGTCAGCGCTGATTTCCGCCAGTAGCTGGTTGCGTTTCACCTGATCGCCCTTGCCCACCGCAAGGTTGGCAATCGTGCCATCCCGGTCAGCCCTGACCGGGTGTTCCATTTTCATGGCTTCCAGAATCACCAGCATATCACCCTGTTTCACCGATTGGCCCCGCTCAACCAGAACTTCGATCAGGGCACCGTCCATGGTGGCTTTAATATGGCCGCTACCGCTGCTGACTGCGCCGCTGGCAGGCTGGTGGGTGAGATCCCGCAGTGCCAGAGTCTGGCCGAACGCCTGCAAATAAAGATGATCACCCAGGCGGTGATAGCGGCAAACCTGCCGCACGCCCTGGGCGATGATGCATGCGCGGCCGTTTGCGGCGGACACCAGGTTCAGTTCGTACTGATCCTCGCCGGCGGTGACATTAATCCGGCTCCCGCTGGTGCGGACAAGTAGTTCACGGGTTTGCTCGCCGGTCGCCAGCTTCATGGGGGTAACGGTGGCCGGCGCGTTGCTCCAGGCCTGCTGGTTTTCCGGCCCCTGGCTGAACAGGCAGGCGGCCACAGCGAGCTGGCGAAGACCGATGTCGGCGGGGGCCATGGACGAGTCGTCCTGAAACCCGGTGTGCAGAAACGCAGTGGTGGCTTCGCCCCGTCCGAAGGTTTCGTTGGCAATGATCCGGGCCAGGAAATGCTGATTGGTAATGGTGCCGAACACGGTGGTATTGGCCAGCGCCGCCAGCAGCCGCCGGCGGGCTTCGTTGCGGTTTTTTCCCCAGGCGATGACCTTGGCCAGCATGGGGTCGTAATGGGGGGTTATGGTGTCGCCGCAGCGAACGCCGCTGTCGAAGCGGATGCCGTCGCCGCTTGCCGGCGCAAACACATGCAGCGGGCCGGTCTGCGGCGTGAAATTGTGGGCCGGATCTTCGGCGTAAAGCCGCACTTCGATAGCGTGTCCGTTGAGGATGATTTCATCCTGACTGAGCGGCAGCGGTTCGCCTTCGGCAACGGCCATCTGCCAGGCAACCAGATCCTGTCCGGTGACCAGTTCGGTGACCGGATGTTCCACCTGCAGCCGGGTATTCATTTCCAGAAAGTAAAAATTCCGCTCTTTGTCGACCAGAAATTCCACGGTGCCCGCACCTTCGTAATGGCAGGCCAGCGCGGCCTTTACCGCGGCTTCGCCCATCGCGAAGCGGAGTTCCGGTGTCATGAAAGGCGAGGGCGCTTCTTCCACGACTTTCTGGTGACGGCGCTGAATGGAGCAGTCACGCTCGCCCAGATAGACGGCGTTACCGTAGCGGTCGGCGAAGACCTGGATTTCGATGTGGCGGGGTTCGATCACCGCTTTTTCGAGGATCAATTCGTCATCACCGAAGGCCTGTTTCGACTCTGATCGCGCGCGTTTGAGGCTATCTGCCAGCTCTGCTTCCTGCTCGACCAGCCGCATGCCCCGGCCGCCGCCACCGGCGGAGGCTTTGATCATCAGCGGGTAGCCGATGTCTGCGGCGGCTTTGATAAGTTCTTCATCGTCTGCGTTATCGCCCTCGAAGCCCGGCACGACAGGTACGCCAGCCTTCTTCATGGCGATTTTCGAACGGCGCTTGCTGCCCATCAGCTCAATCGCCTGCGCGGGCGGGCCAACGAATATCAGTCCTGCGTCTTTGCAGGCGCGGGCGAAACCGGAATTTTCCGACAGCAAGCCGTAACCGGGGTGAACGCAGTCGGCCCCGGTTCTGCGGGCGGCATCGAGAATGGCATCGGCGTTCAGATAGGAGGCGTTGACCGGTGCCGGGCCGATGCAGACGGCTTCGTCGGCCAGTTCCACGTGCAGCGCCTTGGCGTCGGCTTCGGAGAAAACCGCGACGGTTCGATATCCCAGGGATTTAGCGGTGCGGATGATCCGGACGGCGATTTCTCCGCGGTTGGCTATGAGGAGTTTTTTTAGCAT
>NZ_DATFKH010000079.1:0-1564 GCF_035268745.1 Marinobacter sp. | reverse complement strand
GACCTATTGCGCCACCGTTTTGGCACGCACGCGCATCGCGACTGGCTGTATGTCTTGTGCGGGCCGCCCGCGATGCTGCAAAATGTCGAGCGCGCTGCTGGCTATGGGCATGCCCATAGCCAATATCCTGTCCGAGCAATTCACCTATGACTGATCCGTTCCAACAAAAAACCAGCAGCCAGCGCATCCTACACGCTGTGCTGCTGGTCTGTGCCGGTCTGACCGCCGCGATTATAGTATTTGCACTACGCGGCGGCTTTTAATCCTGGTTTATTGCTCGGCCGGGTCTGTCTCGGCTTCGGCTTTGGTCTCGTGTTCCGTGCCTGCCTCATGCTCAGGCGGCGCATACATCGTGTACAGCTTCAGCATCCCCGACCCGGTGTTCACGAAATTATGAAATTCGCCTGACGGTACGAAACTCAGATCACCAGCTTGGATACCGGTCTCGGTGTCGCCGATCTTGGCTGTGCCCTGACCTTCTACAAAAATCAGAACCTGATCGTGCCCGTCATGGGTTTCGGCCCCAATATCCCCGCCTTCGGGAATGGCCATCAGCACCACTTGCATCTTGTCGCCGGTCATAAGCACCTTGCGAAACTCGTCATTGGCTTTCGCCATCTCGACAATCGGCTGCGTGGTTTCCATGGTCTCGGTCATTCGCGTCCTCCTCCTATGATGGTTGTCCAGTAGGACGTTGATTTTGTTTGATTTTAAATTCGGAAAAATCTTCGAAGACCCAGCCGTTTTTGAGCGTGTCATAGATGATTGCCAGCAGCTTGCGTGCGGTGGCGATGATTGCTTTTCCCGCGCCGCGACGTTCCTTGATGCGCTGATAGAAAGCGTTCAGATATCCCGAGTAGCGAATGGCGATGAGCGTGCATTGCACCAAGGTGGTCCGCATCAGCTTATTGCCACGCTTGGTGATCCGACCGCGATTGTCCGTATCGTTGGATTGGCTGACCTTTGGCACGATGCCGACATAGGCCGCCAGCTTGTCAGCGCTTTCAAAGTCATCGATATTGCCAATCCCAGCCAACAGGATGGCCGCTGAGCGTGACCCGATCCCCTTGATCGAGCTGATCCCTTCATGGCCTGGAAGGTCTGCGCCAGCGCTCTCAATCGCCTTATCCAGCTCGGCCAAGGTTTCCGTCAGGCCGAGCGCTTGATTGCGCAACGCATTCAACTCGACCTGTTCAAGCGCCGTGAACTGGCTCACATCCAATTCGCGTAGGCGCTTCTTACTGGCCAATCCCTCTTTCTTCAGCTTTGTGCCGCGCCGCACAAACATGGCGTGGATCTTGTTCAGCAGCATGGTGCGCTGCTTGACGAAGACGTCTCGGGTATAAACCAATGAGCTTAGCTCCGACTCCGCTGTCGATTTCAGCCGCGTTTCTGGCAACATGTCCTTGGACAGGAAGAAAGCCAAAGCCCGCGCGTCGTTCTTGTCTGTCTTGTTGACGGACTTGCGGATTACCTGGAACTGGCGCGGGTTCACAACGACAATACGCCCAACACAGGCGCGGATTTCGTCGCAAAACCAAGCCGTATTGCCCGTGGCCTCAAC
>NZ_DATFKH010000078.1:0-32852 GCF_035268745.1 Marinobacter sp. | reverse complement strand
CGGCGCCCTGCTCTGCCTTCAGAGCCGGGGCCTCCTGCGCAGAGCACACCACGCCGTCCAGGCCGCAGTTACGGGTAAGGGTTGCAAGGCGGGAGACCTGTGCCTGTGGGGAATCGGCAATACCGATAGCGGCCAGGTCATCCGGACCCATGCTGGTCAGCACGGTGACTGCGATCAGCAGCGGGCGATCATTTCCCAGGTGTTCAAGACGTTCCCTGCAGGCGGCCATCATCTTTTCGCCGCCGGAAGCGTGGACATTCACCATCCATGCGCCCAGATCCGCCGCCGCAGCCACCGCCGCTGCGGTGGTGTTGGGGATGTCGTGGAATTTGAGGTCGAGGAAAATCTCAAAGCCCCGGTCTGTCAGGGCGCGAACCAGCCCTGGCCCCGAGCGGGTGAAAAGCTCCTTGCCGACTTTCAGGCGGCACCTGGCCGGATCAAGCTGGTCGACCAGCGCCAGGGCGGGTCTGTCGGAGGGGAAATCCAGGGCCACGATTATGCGCGGGTTATCAGACATGGACACGGCGAGATCCTGCAATAAAAAGAATTCGGTTATCCGGCTATTCGGCTTCAACACCCTGAATCGGGCGGACGGTTTCCCATTGCTTACAGCTGGGGCACAACCAGTGCAGTTGCTGACCTGCAAAGCCGCAGTTTACGCAGCGATACACCGGGCGATTCGCCAGCATCATGTTACCTATCCGGGTGACCAGGCGTTCTTCGTCGGTTGTCATGCCTTTCTCATAGCCGGCAAGCGTCACCAGCCGCAGCAAACCGCGGACACTGGGGCGAAGCTCCAGTTTCCGGCGCAGCAGCTCTATTGCCGCCATACGACCACTGCTGCGTTCAACTGACTCCACCAGTGCCAGCAGCAGGCTGGTGCTGGGCCAGGAAGCATAGATCTTGCCCAGTTTCTTGCCCAGACGCCCGACATCACCGTGCTCACGCTCGAGCTTCATAAGGCGGTCAACCGCCTCCGGCCCGAAGTCAGGGTTCTGATCAAACACTTTCAGGCTCTGGCTGGCCGCTTCCCGGTAACTGCCCTGCCGGATCAGAAGACGCATCAGGATGAACGTTGCCCGGACACAGGAACGGTCAAAGTCCAGCGCCTCTTTCGCCCGGTTCTGCGCCTCCCAGCGATCATCCTGTTTCAGTGCCTCCTCAGAGATCTCGCAGGTGATATAGGCCAGCATCTTGAATATGGCGCCATCCTGGTCGCCCGTGGTCAGGGTGTGGGCAACCTGCGCAGCCTTGCTCCATTCCTTTTCCTGCTGGTAAAGCTCAATGAGTTGAACGGAGGCTTTTCGGCCATACTCCCGATCACCCATCAGCTGATGTAACAGTGTTTCAGCACGATCCAGCAGGCCGGCGTTGAGGTAGTCCACCGCCAGTTCATAGGTCACCTGCTGGGAATACCTGGCGGGCAGCTCCGGGCGGGCCAGCAGGTTCTGGTGGATCAGAATGGCACGGTCGGTTTCGCCCTTGTGGCGGAAATGCGCGCCAATCGAGAGGTGAAGACCGACCGTATCCCGGTTTACTGCCAGAGACTGGACGAAGTTCTCAACGGCCTGGTCTGAATAATTGGTAAAGAGAAACTGAAGGCGGTCCCTGACCGAGTCCTCGTCCGAGATGGCAACCCGGGAACTGTCCTTGCCGGCTCCCATGCGGCCAACGAACCACCCCGCTGCTACTGCTATGGTCAATAGCAGCCACTGAAGAACCATATCCATTAAAGCGTCCGGTCGTGCTGGGCTCTCGATTTCTCCAGCGCCTGCTCGGAGCGCGCAAGCCTTTTCTCAAGATTCCGGCGGGAAACCGATTTACGCACGGTTGCAAGTAAGGTCATCAGGACACCAACCAGAGCTCCAGCCACAAATGCCATGACGATCCACACGGCCACCCCATGGGGCTGAGTCTCATAAACCAGGAAGTCAAGGGGAACGGCTGTCTGGTTATTCAGGGAAAAAACAAGCGCGACCAGGACCAAACAAAGTACCAGAAGGATAAGAAGCACTTTCTGCAATCCGGCCATAATCGTAAAGCTCCAGATGAACCTGAGGAAAGTTCAAATCCGGGTGAAATTTATTCCCGGATAAATGGTTGAAATCAAAAACCCCTTTTCAGACTGTCATTAACCTTCTCTCGTAATTCCTTGCCGGGTTTGAAATGCGGTACAAACTTCGCAGGAAGCTGAACGGCCTCCCCCGTTTTGGGGTTGCGCCCGGTTCTTGCTGCTCGATGATGCAATGAGAAACTGCCAAAACCGCGGATTTCAATTCTCTGACCTTCGGCGAGGGATTGCGACATATGCTCGATGACAGTTTTCACAGCCAGTTCCACATCCTTCACTGAAAGCTGCGTCTGCTTCGACGCGATCAGCTCAACCAGTTCAGACTTTGTCATGGGCTACTCTCTCTTCACATTATTGTTGAAAAGCCTGTTTTCAATGCCATGAACCTAGTTTAGCCAAACCAAAAAAAAACACAAAAAAAACGGGCTCTTAGAGCCCGTTTTTTCTCGTCAACCGGAAATCCTAGTCCTTGTTGACATTTTTCTGCTGCATCTGTTCCTTGATCAGGTCGCCGATAGTCGTGGCTCCCGAGCCGGATTCTGCAGCCTTGGCACGAACACCTTCGATCGCCTGCTTGTCGTCTTCGACGTCCTTGGACTTGACAGACAGGTTGATCACGCGGTTCTTGCGGTCAATGCTGATAATCTTCGCTTCAACCTCGTCGCCCTCATTCAGCGCATTGCGCGCGTCTTCGACGCGGTCACGGCTGATTTCAGACGCTTTGAGAACAGCTTCGACTTCCTCGTTCAGAGTGATAGTCGCGGCCTTGGCATCAATCGAGGAGACCGTACCCTTGACGATAGAGCCCTTGTCGTTCAACTGCACAAACTCGGCGAACGGATCGCTCTCAAGCTGCTTGATACCCAGCGAGATACGCTCACGCTCGGGATCAACAGACAGGATGACGGTTTCAACCTCGTCGCCCTTCTTGTATTCGCGGACCGCTTCTTCACCAGTCTCGTTCCAGCTGATGTCCGACAGGTGAACCAGGCCGTCAATACCGCCGTCCAGACCGATAAAGATACCAAAGTCAGTGATCGACTTGATCTTGCCGGAGATGCGGTCGCCCTTGTTGAACCTGCTGGAGAAGTCTTCCCAGGGGTTTGAGACACACTGCTTGATACCCAGGGAAATACGACGGCGTTCCTCGTCGATATCCAGAATCATCACGCCCACTTCATCGCCTACCTGGACAACCTTGGACGGATGGATATTCTTGTTGGTCCAGTCCATTTCGGAAACGTGCACCAGACCCTCAACACCTTCTTCCAGCTCGGCGAAGCAGCCGTAGTCGGTCAGGTTGGTCACCCGTGCAGTAACCTTGGTGCCTTCCGGGTAACGGCCCTTGATGTTGACCCATGGATCTTCACCCAGTTGCTTCAGACCCAGCGATACGCGGTTACGCTCACGATCAAATTTCAGAACCTTGACACTGATCTCGTCGCCCACATTGACGATTTCGCTCGGATGCTTGATGCGCTTCCAGGCCATGTCCGTAATGTGCAGCAGGCCGTCAACTCCGCCCAGATCCACGAACGCGCCGTAGTCGGTCAGATTCTTGACGATACCCTTGATTTCCATACCCTCGGTCAGGGTTTCCAGCAAAGCTTCGCGCTCGGCGCTGTTTTCAGCTTCCAGAACAGCGCGACGGGAAACAACTACGTTGTTGCGCTTCTGATCGAGCTTGATCACCTTGAATTCGAGTTCCTTGTTCTCCAGGTGCGCAGTATCGCGAACCGGACGAACATCTACCAGAGAGCCGGGCAGGAAGGCACGGATCCCGGCCAGATCGACAGTAAAACCGCCCTTGACCTTGCCATTGATAATACCCTTAACCACTTCCTCGGCTTCGAAGGACTTCTCCAGTACCTTCCAGGCCTCAGCGCGCTTGGCTTTTTCACGAGACAGGCGGGTCTCACCGAAGCCATCTTCTACCGCGTCAAGAGCCACATCGACGGTATCGCCGATTTTGATTTCCAACTCGCCTTTTTCATTGAGAAACTGGGAGGCGGGGATAACGCCTTCGGACTTCAGTCCGGCGTTAACGGTGACCCAGTCGCTATCAACATCCACAACGGTTCCCTGGACGATGGAACCCGGCTGCATGTCAATTTCTTTCAGGCTTTCTTCAAAAAGATCCGCAAAGCTCTCGCTCATTATATGTCCTATGTGATCAACGCAAGTTTCTCCGTGTTACCAGCGACACGGTCTATGAATTTTGATCCGGATTCAGCCAGGGGCTGGCCGATAACGCCAAATCCGAAATTTCAACAACAAAAAGGTGTGGTCAGGCCTGGCCTGCAGCGGCCATGCACCTGTCCAACACCTCTTCTATGCTTAACCCCGTCGAATCAATGACTTGCGCATCGTCTGCAGGCTTAAGCGGGGCGGCTTCGCGGTTCATGTCCCGCTCATCTCGCACCCGTATCTCCTCTAAAAGGGCGACAATGTTAACATTGACCCCTGCGTCCTTCAACTGACTATAGCGCCGTTGTGCACGTTCCTCGGCGCTGGCGGTCAGAAACAGTTTCACCGGCGCGTCCGGAAACACTACCGTCCCCATATCCCGACCATCGGCAACCAGGCCGGGTGCCACCCGGAAATCCCGCTGACGCTGCAGCAGCGCGTCCCGCACCGGCTGGATAACGGCAACTTTTGAGGCGTTTTCGCCACAGGCCTCGGTCCGGATGGCGGCCGTGACGTCGTCACCGGCCAGCAGAACCCTGACAGGCTCACCGGGAGGCGTGGGCTCAAAGGCAACGTCCAGACCGGCGGCAACTTCAATCAACCGTAGCTGATCGTCAAGCGCCACCCCCTGGCGGCTGGCCGCCAGCGCCGTAAGTCGATAAAGCGCCCCGCTGTCCAGCAGGTGCCATCCCAGCTTTCTGGCCAACATCTGGGTGATGGTGCCTTTACCGGAGCCACCGGGGCCATCCACGGTGATGACCGGAATATCGGACGCAACCATCATTCAGCCCCCTCAGCATCACTGGCAATCCTGATACCGACGCCAGCGGCCAGTTCAACAAAACCGGGAAACGATGTCGCCACATTGGCACAATCGGTCACTTCAACAGGCCCGCTCGCTCTCAGCGAAGCCACCGCAAACGCCATGGCAATGCGGTGGTCACCGTGACTGTCTACCCTGCCCCCTTTCATCTCCTGTCCGCCTTCAATCACGATACCGTCCGGCGTGACAGTGGTCTCGACGCCAATAGCGGCGAGGCCGTCAGCCATGACCTGTATCCGGTCACTTTCTTTCACCCGCAGCTCCTCGGCGCCACGAAGCACCGTCCGGCCCCTGGCACAGACTGCGGCAACAAACAGTACCGGAAACTCGTCGATGGCCAATGGCACCTGGTCTCCGGGAATATCAATGCCGGTCAGTTCCGCAGCGCGGACGCGCAGGTCCGCAACCGGCTCGCCGCCAATCACGCGCTGGTCCAGCACCTCAATGTTTGCGCCCATCCTGCGCAGAATATTGATGACACCGATACGGGTCGGGTTCATCCCCACGTGTCTGAGGACAAGATCGGAATCCACAGCAATACTGGCAGCAACCAGGAAAAACGCGGCCGATGAGATATCCGCCGGGATGTCAATATCGGTTGCCGTGAGCTGACCACCACCCGCGAGGCTGGCGGTGGCCGTATCACGGTGAACGGGATAACCGAAGCCTTCCAGCATTCGTTCGGTGTGATCCCGGGTCGTCGCCGGTTCCGTGACCGACGTGGCTCCATCCGCATAGAGTCCTGCCAGCAGCAGGCAGGATTTGACCTGGGCGCTGGCCACCGGCATGTCATAGTGAATGCCGGTCAAGTGCTGACCACCGCGTATTTTCAGCGGTGGGCGACCACCCTCAGCGGTTTCAATCTGCGCCCCCATAATCCGCAGCGGGTCGGCGACACGCCCCATCGGGCGCTTGGTCAGGCTGTCGTCACCGGTGAGTTCGGAATCAAATTGCTGTGCCGCCAGCAGGCCTGAAAACAGGCGCATCGCGGTACCGGAATTACCCAGGTAAAGCGGCCCGCGAGGCGCCTGCAGGCCGTGCAGGCCAACACCGTGAATCTTCACGTAACCCTCATCCGGACCTTCAATGGTCACGCCCATATCCCGGAATGCCTGCAGGGTGGCGAGACTGTCCTCGCCTTCCAGGAACCCTTTCACCTCGGTCACGCCACTGGCAAGCGCACCGAGCATGATTGAACGATGGGAAATGGATTTATCGCCCGGCACCCGGATATCACCGACAACCTTGCCACCGGGCTGAAGCCGGAATCGAACCTGTTTCTGAGGAGTTTTTGTCACGTAAGCCTGCCCTGAAAGCATTTTTGAAAAGTGTTCCCGCGCCGCCTTGGCACGACTGAATACCTGGAGCAGCGTGGCACTGTCCTGATGGTCAATGGCTGTGCGCAAACGGTCCAGATCGTGGCTGAAATGGTCGATGACGCGCAGCACGGCATCCCGGTTGGAAAGAAAGATGTCATGCCACATCACCGGGTCACTTGCAGCAATGCGGGTGAAGTCCCGGAAGCCACCGGCTGCGTAGCGAAAAATATCAAGATTTTCATCCTCCCCCGCCAGGGTATCCACCAGTGAAAAGGCGATAAGATGCGGGAGATGACTGGTGGCTGCCAGCACTTCATCATGGTAAGCCACCGACATGGTGAGCACGGTGGCACCACAGCCTTCCCACAGCGCCTTCAACCGCGCGACGTTGCTTTCGGCAACAGCGTCCGCCGGCGTGAGAATGACCTTGTGGTTGGTAAAAAGTGTCGGGCTGGCAGCGCGAATGCCGCTTTTTTCAGACCCGGCTATCGGATGTCCCGGAATAACATTGGCTGACAAACCACCAAACACGGCCTTCACATCTTCCACGAAGCTGGTCTTGGTGCTGCCAACGTCGGTCAGAATTGCATTTTTCCCGAGCCAGGGCCGGAGCTCCTCCAGCACATCCCGGGTGGCCTTGACGGGCACCGCAACCACCACCAGGTCGGCGCCTTCTGCGGCTTCCCGGATGGAACCGGCAGCCTCATCAATCAACCCCAGCGCCTTTCCCAGCAGGGGCTCTTGCGATCGTTTGTCGGTCCCTGCCACGACATCAGCCAGGCCGTTGTTGCGAATGGCCGCCGCAAGCGAACCGCCAATCAGCCCGAGGCCGATAATCGCGACACGCTGGAACAATGGCCGGGCAGCAGGCATTCAGACCTCTGCTCCGTTTGTGGCAGCCGCCGTTACTGCCAGAATGGCTCTCGCCAGGGCGGCAATCAAACGCTCATTCTCTTCCGGCAATCCGATGGAAACCCGCAGGTGCCGGGGTAGTCCGTAACCGCCAATGGGGCGGACAATCACACCCTGTTCCAGCAGAGACTGATTGATCTGCTCGGCGTGTTCGCCGACTTCTACACTGATGAAATTGCCCGCTGACGGTATGTAGGCCAGCTTCATCTCTTTGAACGCTGATTCCAGCTGTGCCATACCTCTGGTGTTTATTTCACAGGAACGCTGCAGGTACTGGTCATCACTCAGAACCGCCGTTGCCGCTGCCATCGCGATGGAATCGACATTAAAGGGTTGGCGTACCCGATTGAGAAAACTGGCAATCTCCGAAGAGCTGACACTGTAGCCCACCCTCAGTGCGGCAAGCCCCCAGGCCTTGGAAAAGGTCCGGGTAACAATCAGGTTGGGGTAACGCCCAAGCAGGGACAGGCCATCCACATAGTCATCGCCCTGCAGGTATTCGCAATAGGCTTCGTCAAGAACCACCAGCACACGGCCCGGAATACGATCAAGAAATGCTTTGATAGCGCGGCCGCCGTGAACCGTGCCAGTGGGGTTGTTCGGATTGGCGACGAACACCAGCTTGGTCCGGTCGGTGACTGCGTCCGCCATGGCATCCAGATCATGGCCATAGTCCCGGGCGGGAACCGACACCCCGGTTGCGCCAATGGCCTGGGTCACCAGCGGATAGACTGCAAAGGCATACTGGGAGTAGACAACCTCGTCACCCGGGGCTGCAAAACAACGGGTGATCACTTCCAGTACATCATTGGAACCGTTGCCCAGGGTTATCTGCTGCGGGCCAATACCATAGCGGCCAGACAGCGCCTGCTTCAGATCGAAGCCATTGCCATCGGGATACCGGCAAATGTCCGCCAACGTTTCCTTAATGGCTGAGAGGGCTTTGGCGCTGGGTCCGAGCGGATTTTCGTTACTGGCGAGCTTGACGATGGAATCCGGGTCCAGGCCGAATTCCCGGGCAAGCTCACTAACAGGCTTCCCCGGCTGATAGGGCGACAGTGCCTGCACACCCTTTACCGCAAGGCTTTCAATGTCTGTCCGCATTTACCTGACCTCTATCAGTATTCGTTCAGCTTTCGCCCTGTTTATAAAACCCCGATGGGATAGGACCCCAGGCGTTTCAGTTCGACCGCTTCCTCATCGATTTCCTCAAGCACCTGCTTTACCTGTTCGTCTTCATAGTGGCCTTCAAAATCGATATAGAACACGTAGGCCCAGGTGCCACTTGGAGAGGGACGGGTCTCGATCCGGGTCAGACTGAGCCCGTGATTGTGGAAAGGCTCGAGCAACTGATACAGGGCACCGGGTTTATTGCGCATGGAGACCAGAATGGACGATTTGTCGTGGCCACTGACGGGCACCTCTTCCCGCCCGATGATCAGAAACCGGGTGGTGTTGTCGGGCCGGTCTTCAATGCTGGAGGCGAGCGTATCCAGGCCATACAGCTCGGCCGCCATGTCGCCGGCAATGGCAGCACTGCCTGGCTCCTGGGCTGCCCTTCGGGCGGCTTCGGCATTGCTGCTTACGGTAATCCGCTCAATGCCGTGACGATGGGTATCCAGCCACTGCCGACACTGGGCAAACGACTGCTGATGCGAGTAGATGCGTTGTATTTCCTGATCATGATGCTTCGGCGCGACCAGCAGATGGTGATGGATGCGCAGCTGCACCTCGCCACAGATCTTCAGGGGCGATGACATGAACATATCCAGGGTGTGGTTGATCATGCCCTCTGTGGAGTTCTCGACCGGCACGACCCCATAATGAGCGGCGCCGGATTCAACCTCGCGGAACACGGCGTCGATGGCCGGCAACGGCACACTGACGACCGAGTGGCCGAAATGCTTGAGCGCCGCGGCCTGGGTGAAGGTGCCGACCGGGCCAAGGAAGGCGATGTGCATAGGCTTTTCAAGCGCAAGGCAGGCTGACATGATCTCGCGGAACAGGCGCGCCATTTCCTCCCCGGACAGCGGGCCGGGATTGTTGTCCTTGATCCGGCGCAGCACCTGGGCTTCCCGCTCCGGGCGGTAAAAAAACACGTCCGCCCCGGGATTGGCCTCCATTTTTACCCTGGCCACTTCCTGGGCGCATTCGGCCCGCTGACTGATGCGGTCCATGATTTCCTGGTCCAGACGGTCGATCTGTTCTCTCAACCGGCCCAGACGGGCCTGCTCGTCGCTCATGATCAGCCGCGCTCCCGGGCAAATTCCGCCATATAGTCGATCAGGGCATCAACCCCGGCTTCCGGCATGGCGTTGTATATGCTGGCGCGCATGCCACCAACGGAACGGTGGCCCTTCAGGTTCAGTAGCTGTCGGGCATTCGCTCCGGTCAGGAATTCATCATTCAGCGCATCGTCTGCCAGAACGAAAGGCACATTCATCCAGGAGCGGAAGCGCGGTGCAATCGGATTGGCGTAAAAATCACTGGCATCCACGAAATCATAAAGTTTGCCGGCCTTGCGGCGGTTGAGCCTGCCCATGGCCTCAACGCCACCCTGGGCTTTCAGCCACTTGAACACCAGCCCGGCCAGATACCAGGAATAGGTAGCCGGCGTGTTGTACATGGAATTGTTATCCGCCATGACCTGGTAATTCATCATCGTGGGGGTTTCCCGGCGGGCTTTGCCCAGCAGATCCTTGCGGATAATGACAACCACCAGCCCGGAGGGCCCGATATTCTTCTGGGCCCCGGCATAGATCAGCCCGAACCTGGAGACATCCAGAGGCCGCGAGAGCATGGTGGACGACATATCGGCGACCAGAGGCACTGCTCCGCTATCGGGCACGAAATCGAATTCGAGCCCGCCAATGGTTTCATTGGGGGTGTAGTGCAGATAGGCCGCCTCCGCGGAGGTTTTCCATTCCGACTGATCCGGAACAAAGGTAAAGCCACTGTCTTCACTGCTGGCGACCACGTTCACCCTGCCATAGCGACTGGCCTCGGCAATGGCCTTTTTCGACCAGATCCCGGTATTGACGTAGTCGGCGGCGCCATCAGTACCCATCAGGTTCAGCGGGACGGTCGCGAACTGACTGGAGGCCCCACCCTGCATGAACAAAACAGCGTAGTCATCGGACACGCCAGCGAGTTCCCGCAGATCCTGCTCTGCGGTTTCCGCGATGCTGACAAACTCATCGCTGCGATGGCTCATTTCCATCACCGACATGCCGCTGCCCTGCCAGTCCAGCATCTCTTCCCGCGCCTGCTGAAGAACCTCGGCAGGCAGGGTGGCGGGGCCGGCACAAAAGTTATACGCCCTGGTCATTATCCTCACCATTTACCCCGTCAGCGCCGCCGGCGTCATTGTCAGCGCTGCCTTGCTCAATGTCGGCGTCGTCGGTCGCGGCTTCCAGATCCACGTCTTCTGCATCGGTTTCGGCGATACGCTCAACGCCAACCAGGCGTTCATCTTCCTGACCCAGCTTGATCAGCCGGACACCCTGAGTGTTGCGGCTGAGGATAGAGACTTCGTCGGTCCGTGTTCTTACCAGCGTGCCCTTGTCGGAAATGAGCATCATTTCATCGCCTTCGAACAGCTGGAGTGCTGTGACAAGGTTGCCGTTACGCTCGGAACACTGCATGGCGATAACGCCCTGGCTGCCCCGACTGTAGGCAGGGAACTCATCAAAGGTGGTGCGCTTGCCATAGCCGTTTTCACTGGCGGTAAGCAGCACCGCACCTTCTTCCGGGATGATCAGTGACACCACATGGTGGCCGCCGTGCATCCTGATACCACGCACACCGCGTGCGGTACGGCTCATCGGGCGAACCGCTTCTTCGTTGAAGCGCACAGCCTTGCCCGCACTGGAGAACAGCATGACTTCGGCATCGCCGCGGGTGATGGCGGCCCCGATAAGGGTGTCCCCCTCATCGAGATTCAATGCAATCAGACCGCTGCTGCGCGGACGTGAGAAGTTGGGCAGAGGCGTTTTCTTGACGACACCGGCAGAGGTGGCCATCAGCACGAACTGGTCTTCCGGATAGTCCCGGACCGGCAGGAAGGTCGTAATTCGCTCACCGTCTTCCAGCGGCAGAATATTCACCATCGGGCGACCGCGGGAGGCGCGGCTGGCACGGGGAATCTCGAAAACCCTCAGCCAGTAGACCTTGCCACGGTTGGAGAAGCACAGAATGGTGTCATGGGAGTTGGCGACCAGCAGTTTCTCGACAAAATCCTCGTCTTTCATGGACGTTGCCGCTTTACCACGGCCACCACGACGTTGGGCCTGGTAGTCCTCGACCGCCTGGGTTTTGGCGTAACCGCCGTGGGAGATGGTCACCACCAGGTCTTCTTCATCAATCAGATCGGCGACGGTCAGGTCGCGTCTGGAGCTGGTAATTTCAGTCCGGCGCTGGTCACCGAATTCGGTGACAACGGCTTCCAGCTCCTCACGGATAACCTCCATCAGACGATCCGGGTTACCGAGGATCTCCAGAAGAGCCGCGATTTTCTCCAGAATTTCCTTGTATTCATTCTGCAGCTTTTCGGTTTCAAGCCCGGTCAGACGATGCAGGCGCAGGTCCAGAATAGCCTGGGCCTGTTCCGGCGAAAGATGGTAAAGACCGTTGCGAAGGCCATAGATCTCCGGCAGGTCATCCGGGCGACAGGCGTCCTGGCCGGCACGCTCCAGCATCGCCAGTACGTCCCCCGGCGCCCAGCCTTGTGCCATCAGCTTTTCTTTGGCCTCGGCCGCCGCCGGAGAGGCCTTGATCAGCGCAATAATTTCATCAATATTTGCCAGCGCAACCGTCAGACCTTCCAGAATATGGCCACGCTCACGGGCTTTGCGCAGTTCATAAATCGTGCGACGGGTGACTACTTCCCGGCGGTGCCGGACAAACGCATCCAGCATTTCCTTCAGATTCAGAATCTTCGGCTCGCCGTTAATCAGGGCAACCATGTTGATGCCGAATACATTCTGAAGCTGGGTCTGGGAAAACAGGTTGTTGATGACCACATCCGGGTTTTCGCCGCGGCGCAGCTCGATCACCACCCGGATACCTTCTTTATTGGACTCATCCCGCAACTCGGAAATGCCCTCAAGACGCTTTTCCTTGACCAGCTCCGCAATCTTTTCGATCAGACGCGCCTTGTTGAGCTGATAAGGCAGCTCGGTAATGATGATGGCGTCGCGGTTGGTCTTGTCATCGTGCTCGATTTCATGGCGGGCACGGATGTAAATACGTCCGCGACCGGTGCGGTAGGCTTCAACAATCCCGGCACGGCCATTGATGATGCCTTCTGTGGGAAAATCGGGGCCGGGAATATGCTCCATCAGATCGTCAACGGTCATGTCCGGGTTGTCGATCAGCGCCAGGCAGCCGTTCACAATTTCAGTCAGGTTATGGGGCGGGATATTGGTGGCCATACCCACCGCGATGCCTGAGGAACCGTTAACCAGCAGATTGGGAATACGCGTCGGCAGAACGTCCGGAATCTGCTCGGTACCGTCGTAGTTGGGGACAAAATCGACGGTTTCCTTGTCAAGATCCGCCAACAGCGAATGGGCCATCTTTTCCATGCGGATTTCGGTGTAACGCATGGCGGCCGCGTTATCGCCGTCAATGGAACCGAAATTGCCCTGGCCGTCGACCAGCGGGTACCTCAGCGAAAATGGCTGGGCCATGCGTACGATGGTGTCGTAAACCGCCGAATCACCGTGGGGATGGTATTTACCGATAACGTCACCAACCACCCGGGCGGACTTCTTGTAAGCCTTGTTCCAGTCGTTATTGAGCTCGGACATGGCGAACAGTACCCGGCGATGCACGGGTTTGAGACCATCCCGCACGTCCGGAAGTGCGCGACCGACGATAACGCTCATGGCGTAATCGAGGTAGGACTGTTTCAACTCATCTTCGATATTTACCGGCAGGATCTCTTTGGCTAACTCTCCCATCGAGAAAGGTTCCTTTGCATTTGCTGGAAGTCGTTTCAGGGCCGCTTAACAGGCCCCATAGTTATTCTCTAACAAGCCGCCAATATTACCACATTCAATCCCTTAGCGGGCCATGTGGGGCTTCTGGTCAGTCAAAAACCACGGTCTTGTTTTCATAAATAATCACACGGTCCTCGATGTGGGCCCTGAGTCCCCGGGACAGCACGCTCTTTTCCACATCCTTGCCGAGCCGCACCATATCCTCGATGGAATCGCTATGGCTGATGCGGATCACGTCCTGCTCGATAATGGGCCCCTCATCCAGATCCCGGGTCACATAGTGGCAGGTGGCGCCGATCAGCTTTACCCCCCGGCTGTAGGCCTGGTGATAGGGCCGGGCGCCGGCAAAGGACGGCAGGAAGCTGTGGTGAATATTGATGATCCTTCCCGTGTACTTGTCGCACACAGTCCCCGGCAGGATCTGCATGTACCGGGCCAGAACCACCACGTCCGTCTCATACTGTTCAACCAGCCGGTCGATCTCACCGAAAGCTTCATTCCGGTTATCCTGATTCACCGGCAGGTAGTGATAGGGTATATCGTGCCACTCGACCATACGGCGAAGGTCTTCGTGATTGGAGATGACCGCCACGATTTCCGCATTGATTTCGCCGCTGTGCCAGCGATGGAGCAGGTCAGCCACGCAATGGGACTCCTTGCTGCACATGAGCACGACTTTTTTCGGCTTTGCGGAATCCGCAACATGCCAATCCATGCTGAATTCACGGGCAATGGGTTCAAAGGCTGCACGGAACTGATCGAGACCGAAGGGAATCGAGCTGGCCTTGATTTCGTGGCGCATAAAGAACCGGCCGCTGTGAGTATCAGCATGGTGACTCGCCTCGGTAATCCAGCCATTATAGGTCGACAGAAAATTACTGACCTTGGCCACGATCCCGACCCGGTCCGGGCAGGAAATGACAAGACGATAGGTGTGCTCCATGAAAGCAGTCCTTACTCTGTAACTGGGGAGCGGGCACCTGAGCGGGCACCCTTGAAATCGACCGGCTATCATAGCCTATCCGGGCACCAGAAACGAGGCAGAAAGAGGCACATGAACATGGACAGACATCCCCCAAGGGTTGTTCCGGCACAAGCCCTGGCAAGCTCCTCAAAGACGGTGAGATTCATCGCCGGCACCCTCCTGCTTTTGGGCTCTGCCCTGGCCGCAGCAGAGGCCATTCTCGAAGGCGAACGCTTCCATCCGGTTACCGCCAGCCAGGGCATGGTGGTAACCAGCCACACGCTGGCAACCGAAGTCGCTCTTGAGGTCTTGAAAGCGGGTGGCAATGCGGTTGATGCGGCCGTCACCGCCGGTTTCGCCCTCGCAGTTACCCAGCCTCGCTCCGGCAACATCGGGGGCGGTGGCTTCATGCTCTACGCTCCCGGCAACGGCGACACGGTCGAAGCGATAGACTACCGGGAGAAAGCTCCGGCAAGTGCAACCGCAACCATGTTCCAGGATGACAGCGGCAACGTGGTTCAGAATCGCAGCCGGTTTACCCACCAGGCGGCAGGTGTACCGGGCACAGTTGCCGGGCTGGCCCTGGCCCTGGAGCGACACGGCACCCTGCCACTGAAACAGGCGCTTGCACCCGCCATCAGGCTGGCCCGCGAGGGCTTCATCGTCCCTGCCCGGTTTACCGAAGGCCTGAACCAGGCCCGGGAGCGCCTTGTGCGCTGGCCCGCCACGTTTGAAACCTTCTATAAAGAAGATGGCACCGCCTGGCAGCCCGGCGAGCGGTTTATTCAACCAGAGCTGGCGAATACTCTGGAACGCATTGCTACTCACGGTATCCGCGATTTTTATCAGGGCGAAACCGCGGAACTGATCGTTGCCGAAATGCAGCGCCACGACGGGCTGATCACCCTGGAAGACCTGCGCAGTTATCAGCCGGCTATCCGGGAGCCTGTCCACGGCACCTATCGCGGTCACGATATTTACTCGATGTCGCCACCGTCTTCCGGGGGAACCCATATTGTTCAGATTCTGAACATTCTGGAAGGCTATGACATGGCCGGGCTGGGACACAACTCTGCAGCCGGCATTCATCGTATGGCCGAGGCCATGAAACTGGCCTACGCCGACCGGGCGACCTATCTGGGCGATACCGATTTCGTTGACGTGCCGCTGGCAGGCCTGACCAGCAAGGACTACGCAAAGGAGCTTCGGCAAGGCATTGCAACTGACCGCGCCCGCCCTTCTTCGGAGATTCAGGCAGGCACACCGGGTGCTTACGAGAGCCCCGAAACCACGCATTTTTCCATTGTGGACCGCTGGGGTAACGCCGTATCCAACACCTACACCATAAACTTCAGCTACGGTTCCGGCATTACCGTGGCCGGTGCGGGCTTTCTGCTGAATAACGAGATGGATGACTTCTCCGCCAAGCCCGGTGTGCCCAATGCCTATGGACTGATCGGCGGCGAGGCGAATAAAATCGCCCCGGGAAAACGCATGCTCAGCTCCATGTCCCCCACTATTGTTCGTCGCGACGGCAGCAATTACCTGGTGTCGGGCAGCCCCGGTGGCTCACGGATCATCACCACAACCCTGCAGGTCCTGCTGAACGTCATTGATCATGGCATGAACATACAGTCCGCCGTCAACGCACCCAGAATCCATCATCAGTGGCTGCCGGACAAAATTCGTATGGAACAGGGCATCAGCCCCGACACGGTGGAGCTGCTTGAAAGAATGGGGCACAGGGTGGTTACGGATCGGGCCATGGGTGCCATTCAGAGTATACTGATCAGTAACGACGGCGAACTTCACGGCGGCGCAGACCCGAGACGCAGCACGTCGTCGGCGATGGGCTACTAGTGTCCCGTCTGGTTGATTCGCTGATCTACTGAGCCCCTGAAACAGCAATTTATAGGGTTACAGAGCACTAAATATCAGGAGGAATTAGCTATGTATCTGTCAGTTCAACTCAGTTGCTATCCACTGGCCGACGACTACAAGCCACCCATTCGCGCACTGATCGGGCGCCTGGAGCAAAGTGGACTTGAAGTCTATGCCGGCCGGATGAGCACAGAGATGTTTGGCGAGTATGATGAAGTGATGCGGGTCCTGTCGGACACCATGAAATGGTCGTTCGAGGAGTACGGCAAAGCCGTGTTCGTGGCCAAGATCATGGAAGGTGATCGCAGGCCACGAGAATAAAAGGTCAGGCGGCCATTTCCTGACGCATCATGTTCAGCAAACCGCCCGCGATGATCATGCGGATCTGCCGCTCACTGAGATCGTGGGTCAACTCATGGCGCTCGCCAGTGCGGGCGTTCTCGGCAACGATCTTGTCACCCGATTTCAGTGCTTCCACCAACCCCGGCAACGCCAGGTCGTCATTCTGCTCGATACTGTCGTAGGATTCCGGGGCAACAAAACGCAGCGGCAGCACGCCAAAGCTGCACAGATTCTGCCAGTGTATCCGCGAATAGCTTTTGGCAATGACCACACGTACGCCCAGGTAACGGGGTGCCAGTGCCGCGTGCTCGCGGCTCGAGCCCTGGCCATAGTTCTCTCCGCCGACAATCAGGGAGCCACTGTCCTGATGCTGCTTTGCCCGTTCCGGATAGGTGGAGTCCAGCCGGGTATAGGTGAACTCGCTGATGACCGGAATATTACTGCGAAAAGGCAGTATTTCCGAACCGGCGGGCAGGATATCGTCTGTGGAAATATCGTCGCCCACCTTGAGCAGAACCGGTGCCTCAAGCGAGTCCGGAAGCCCGTCAAAGGTCGGTAGCGTACTGATATTCGGCCCTTTTTCAACGACACTCAGTTCCGGATGCTGCGCCGGAGGGCGGATATTGCGATCCTGCACATAGAAAGTGCTGTGCTCGTCGAACACCGGATAGTCCATCTCCAGGTCGCGGGGATCGGTTATGACGCCCGTCAACGCTGAAGCGGTGGCCGTTTCGGGGCTGCAGAGACAGACCTTGTCCTCACTGGTGCCCGAGCGACCCGCAAAATTCCGCGGCACCGTGCGCAAACTGATCTGGTTCGTGGCCGGTGCCTGGCCCATGCCAATACAACCGTTGCAACCGGTCTGATGCAGGCGCGCGCCGGCATTCAGCAGATCCGTAAGATGGCCAAGCTCAACCAGGTTTTCCAGCACCTGACGTGAAGTCGGGTTAATGTCGAAAGACACCCCCTCATGGACCTGGCGCCCTTTTACCATCATCGCCGGAACCGCAAAATCCCGCAGTCCGGGATTCGCGGAAGAGCCTATGTAGGCCTGGTAGATGGGCTCTCCTGCCACCTCCCGCACCGGAAACACCTTGCCGGGACTGCTGGGCAGGGCGATCAGCGGCTCAAGCTTGCTGAGGTCGATCTCGTCGTGCAGGTCATAGGTTGCACCAGGGTCTGCCTCCAGCCGCTGAAAGTCGTCTTCGCGCTGTTGCTGCCCGAGAAATTCCCGCACCGCATCATCTGCCGGAAATACGGTGGCGGTATGGCCCATCTCCTGGCCCATATTGGCAATGACATGGCGATCCATGGCAGAGAGCCCCTTCAGCCCCGGTCCGTAGTATTCGATGATTTTCCCGGCACCACCTTTTACCCCGTGGCGACGGAGCATCTCGAGAATCACATCCTTGGCACTCACCCACTCCGGCAGCCTGCCGGTGAGCTTTACCCCCATCACCCTGGGCATATTCAGGTAGAACGGCTCTCCACAAATGGCCGTGGCAACCGACAGGCCGCCCGCTCCCATGGCCAGCATTCCGAGAGACCCGGCTGCGCAGGTATGGCTGTCTGAACCGAGAAGAGTCTTGCCGGGCTTGCCAAAGCGCTCCATATGTACCGGGTGGCTCACACCGGAACCGGCGGGGCTGAACCAGATGCCAAACTTCTCGCAGGCACTGCGCAGGAACAGGTGATCGTCCGGGTTGCGATGGTCGGTCTGCAATAAATTGTGGTCGACGTACTGGGCAGAAAGCTCGGTCCTGGCCTGGTCAAGGCCCATGGCCTCGAGCTCGAGCATGACCAGCGTTCCCGTGGCATCCTGGGTAAGCGTCTGGTCGATTTTCAAGCCGATTTCCTCGCCGGCCTTCAGCTTTCCCGCCACCAGATGCGATTCAATCAGCTTGGTGGCGACGTTACGCGGTTGATTTTTCGTCTGTTTCGTCACTGGATGAGCTCCATGCGAGTCAGGTTTCAATTAGTCACACCATAAACTGTAGACTCTGCCCTCAGGGTCGTGCAAAACAGCTTGCTTTCAGCAATTGCTCAGATGGCTTTATTCGGGAATCACTCTCAGAACACGTCCATCGATGCTGTCTGTCAACAGGTAAATAGCACCGTCCGGACCGGTAAGCACATCCCGGATGCGTTCACCGATCTCAGCAAACAGAGCGCCAACCTCTTCTGCCTTGCCGTTCTTCAGACGGATACGGTGTACCTGCCGGGTAACCAGCCCCCCGACCAGTAAATCACCCTGCCATTGAGGAAAAATGTCGCCGTTATAAAGGGTCATCCCGGATGGGGCTATGGATGGCGTCCAGTGCAACAACGGTGGCTCCATACCCTCCCGCTCCCTGAACGGCGATATACGGGCACCGGTATAATCCAGCCCATGAGTCGCAATGGGCCAGCCATAATTAGCCCCCGGACGGATGATATTGATTTCGTCACCACCACGGGGTCCGTGTTCATGGGCAATGAGCCGGTCCTGGTCAGGATCGTAAACCAGGCCCTGCACGTTGCGATGGCCATAGCTGTATATTTCACCCTGATACTGATCACTGTCGGCATAGGGGTTGTCTGCAGGTACGCTGCCATCCGGATTGAGGCGGACAATACTGCCGATATGATTTTCACGCCGTTGGGCCTGTTCCCGGTAATCATAACCATCCCCCAGGGTCAGTATCAGGGTGTTGTCCGGCAGCCAGGTCAGGCGACCTCCGTAATGGGCATCCCCTTCCTTGGCTGGCTGCATCCGGAATATTTCGGTGACATTAGCCAGCGCCCCCGCGCCAAGTTCCGCCCTGGCCAGGCAGGTATGGTTGGCTTCAAGCGTGCCACAGGCATAACTCAGATAGATTGCCCTGCTCTGTTCAAAGTCTGTGGCGGGAAGCGCCTCGAACAGTCCGGCCTGAGCAGAGGCAAATACCTCCGGCACACCATCCAGCGCATCCGGCAGCAGCTCGCCTTCGGCTGTCAGCATTCGAAGCCTGCCCGGCCGCTCGGTAACCAGCATCCGCCCGTCAGGCAGGAAGGCCAGTGACCAGGGGTGCTCCAGACCCTGGGCCAGGGTCTCTATTTCATAGCCACCCGACTCGTCCGCCAAAGCTTCTGACTCCGGCAGTGCCATACCACCAGCCAGTGCCAGCATCATGACCGGCATTGCCGTATAGCCATGACCTCGGCGCTCCAGGCGCCTGATCAGCATGGCGAACACCCAGCCGGCCATTGCAGCAGTCAGCAGCATCGCAATCAAACCTCCGGTTCCCCGTGTGGCGGCGATCAGCGTGGGCATGGCGGCCAGGGTATTCACCACCATCAGAGCCACCCAAAGCCCCACCGCCGCTGCAACCGGGTACAACCACAAGCGGGCGGCGCGTCCTGCCAGCCTGAGCACCAGTGCGGCAGTACCCTGGGAAAACAGGAAGCTGACCCCGAAAAGAATCCCGTAGAGAGGTGCAAAATTGACCAGATCCTGAAAACTGGTTTCCAGCCGGACTCCCAGGCCGATCTCGACCCCCAGCGCCTGAAGCGCCAGGAGGTTGAACTGGGTCTGCACAAGGCTGCCGAGCACCGAGCCAATAACAAGCGCTACGGCAAAAGCCAGTACCACTCTCCACCAGCTAACGGAGTCTTCCATCCTTTTCCTCACGAATGCCCGAGCGCAGCGGCCAGCTTGTCCTGGGTCCTGTCTTCAAAATCACTTGCGCTGTGGCGCTCATGCAACTGTCTTTCTGGCTCACCCCAGGTGCGATTCACCATCACCCCACGCTTCACTGCAGCCCGTGCGCCGATATCGTCCGCCCAGCGCAGCACATTGGTATAGGTGTGGGCCTCCAGGAATTCAGCAGCATCGTACACCCGGTTTTTTACCAGAGCGCCATACCAGGGCCAGATCGCCATATCGGCAATGGTGTAGTCATTGCCAGCGATATAGCGGTTATCGGCAAGCTGACGATTCAGCACATCGAGTTGGCGTTTGACTTCCATGGTGTACCGGTTAATCGGGTATTCATACTTTTCGGGAGCATAGGCATAGAAATGCCCAAAACCGCCACCGAGGAAAGGCGCACTACCCATCTGCCAGAACAGCCAGTTCAGGGTCTCGGTTCTGCCGACAATATCCCGGGGCAGGAACTCACCGAACTTCTCGGCCAGATAAAGCATCATCGAGCCGGACTCAAAGAGCCTGAGAGACGGCTTCACGCTCTGGTCCACCATGGCCGGAATTTTGGAATTCGGGTTCACTTCCACAAAACCGCTGCCAAACTGGTCACCCTCCTGGATGCGGATCAGCCAGGCATCATACTCGGCCCCGGTAATGCCCTTCTCAAGCAACTCTTCCAACAGGATGGTGACTTTCACGCCATTGGGAGTGGCCAGGGAATAAAGCTGGAACGGGTGCTCGCCCACCGGCAATTCCTTGTCGTGGGTCGGCCCTGCGACTGGCCGGTTGATACTGGCAAACCGGCCGCCGCTTTCTGAATCCCATTTCCAGACTCTGGGTGGGGTGTAGGTGCTGTCGCTCATAGCGGGTTGTCTCCGATTCCAGAATTGGATAACTGAGTTATCGGTTCAGTCACAGTTTACGACGATTTTTTCAACTGGGTGTTCCTGAACACAGGAGTCAGCACAGAAAAGGGGGTTTCTGTGTCAGAAAAGCCGCCATCCGGGGCGGCTTTTCTGACTCTGATTCCTGTGTTTGATTCCGCCAGCCACTTTTTGCAGACTGATGCTCAAGAACCCTCGTTATAAGCCTGGTCAGTACGTGCAGCCAGGATAAAATCGTTCTTGTGCAGGCCGTGAATCTCGTGGCTCCACCAGTGTACAGTGACCTTGCCATACTCCAGAATAATTACCGGATGGTGGTCTACCTCTTCGGCCAGATCACCCACTTTGTTGGTGAATTCCAGGGCCTGAACGAAGTTCTTCAGCTTGAAGGTTCGTTTCAGCTGTTCCTCTCCATCAATTTCCACTATGTCCCAATCCGGCACATCAGCGCCCAGTGTCCGCTTTTCTTCTGCCGTTGCTGTTGGTGCATCCGGGCGGCAAGCCTCGCACTGTTGTTTTGAAAGCTCGCTCATATCAACCTCCTTTTCTTTACCTGTTTGCTGTGGACCTACTGAAAGCGTGGGTGCTACCAACGCATTTATCAACCGGCGCTTGAAATCCGGCACAGTTAATAATACTGTATATTTAAACAGTATTATGGAATTTACCATGAGCAATATTCTTGACACGCTGATACAGAATGAACGTGTCTGGCAGGGGCGCAGACACAAGCAGAGCACGCAACCGGCAGAACCCACCGGTTATCAGGTGCTGGACAATCAACTCGGCGGTATCGGCTGGCCCCGGGGCGCCCTGAGCGAATGTCTGCTGGATGATCCCGGCATTGGAGAACTGCATCTGCTGCTCCCTCTGATGGAAAAATTATCCAGCAACGGCAAAACCGTGTTCTGGCTGAATCCACCCCATACGCCTTATGCTCCCGCACTCGCCCGGGAGGGTGTGAATCTGGACCAGGTCGTTATGGTACATACCGACAACGAAGGCGATTTTCTCTGGACCCTGGAAAACTGCCTGCGATCACCCGCCACCGGTCTGGTTATGGCCTGGCCAGGCAAACTGAGGTCACGGGACATAAGACGCCTGCAGCTCGCAGCAGAAGCGGGAAGCAATGTCTGCGTCCTGTTCCGGCAACGCCGTTATGCAGAACAGAACTCACCCGCTGCACTGCGTCTTGAGCTTGAGCCGGATCATCACCAGAACCTGAACGTGAAGATCGTCAAACGCCGTGGTAGCTGGCCCGGCCAGTATTGCTCACTGGCGATGGCTTACCGGGCGGATCTGGCTTTTTCTGAAGCGCCGCGCGTGGTTCAGGGCCCCTGGCCTGCTTGCGGTCGCTGAGGTCCCATGCTCTGGCTGTACCTGCACTTCCCTCACCTGTTGCTGGATCACCTGAGCCGCTCTCATCAGAGCCGGAGTGCTCTGGTTATTGTGGAAGGCGCTGGCCATAAAGTCATTCAGGCATGCTCAACTGCAAGGGAACAGGGCGTGCAGGCGGGTATGCGCCTGAAAACCGCCCTGAGTCTGTGTCCGGAATTGCACATAGTGCGCTCAGACCAACAACAGGAAGCCCGGATTCTTGAGGACCAGGCTCGCTGGCTGTATCGGTATGCCGCTTATATCGTACTGGTTCCACCAGATGGCCTGCTGGCCGAAATTGGCAGCTTGCAGAAATTATACGGCGGCCTTACGGCAGTCTGGCAGACCATTGAGCAGGGCCTGAATGAACGGCAGCTCAATGCCTGGATTGCCATCGGCCATACACCTCTGGCAGCGCGGCTGATCGCACGGTCCGGCCAGGGTGAATGCACCTCTGATAGCGGGCATATAAATCGTACATTGAGCCAGCTCTCCCTGTTCGATGCAGGTTTTGAGGAAAAAGCCTGCCTCCGGCTTCAGCGCCTGGGCCTGAATACACTGGGTGAGGTTTTCAACCTGCCGCCTGCAGAACTGGCAAGACGGTTATCACCGGAAGTTCTGGCCCGAATCCAGAAGATCCAGGGCACCCGGCCAGACCCGCTGGCACCCTGGCAGCCACCCCACCGGTTTCGTCAGCAGGCGGATTTTGTGCAGGAACTCGAACACTCCCGGGGGCTGCTGTTCCCGCTTCAGCGTATGCTCCAGGAGCTGGAAGATGATCTGTGCTGGCGACAACAGGACACCGACAGCCTGCTGTTGATTCTTCAGCACCGGCAACAGGAGCCTACCCGTCTGCGTGTCCGCACCTCCGGCCCCGAACATCGGGCAGAGGCTTTCCTGAAGCTGGCCCAGATACGCTTTGAACAGCATCCACTGCGAGCGCCGGTCACTGCGATCATCCTGGCGGTCACGCGCTTTATTGATCGGGAAGCACCGGATGAACAGGACCTGCTGGGCGATTGCCGGGGCCTTGATGAAGCCTGGCATACCCTGATCAGCCGCTTGCAGGCCAGGCTCGGCAGCGATTCACTGACCCGGTTGTCGCCCCAGGCAGATCATCGCCCCGAGCGCGCCTGGTCGGCATCAGATGTGTCTCAGAGCGGCCACCGGACTCCGTCCGGTGCAGTTGCCCGGCTTCCACGTCGCCCGCTCTGGCTTCTGAAAGGTCCCCTGCCACTGACAGCAGCACCAGCTATCTGGTTCTCGGGTCCGGAACGGATCAGTGGCGGCTGGTGGGATGGCCAGCGGGTGCACCGGGATTACTACATTGCACAACTGCAAACCGGCCAGCTGGCCTGGGTGTTTCATGATGCCCGCACCGGATGGTTTGTTCATGGCTGGTTTGGCTGATGCAGGATACCGCTTACGCTGAACTTTTCTGCTTCAGCAATTTTAGTTTCCTGACCGGCGCCTCTCACCCCCACGAACTGTCGGAGCAGGCACTGGCACTGGGCTACCGGGCGCTGGCGATCACTGATGCCTGCTCGGTGGCGGGTATACCCAGAGCCTGGGCGGCGGTCAAGAACCAGTCGCTCAGACTGATCACCGGAAGCTGGTTCGAGCTGGCGGACACACCGCCCGGCGCCGCCATCCCCTGCTTTATTCTGCTGGCCAGAACACGAAAGGGATACGGTCAGCTCTGCCAACTGATTACCACTGCCCGCCGCCGGGCGGAGAAGGGTCAGTACCGGCTTTTTGCCGCCGACGTGGAAACCCATGACCTGAATGACTGCCTTTGCCTCTGGCTACCCCCGTCAACCACCGGGGCTGATGCCGATCAGGCCCTGGCCTGTGGCGAGTGGCTGCAGCGGATTTTTGAACCGGGCTTCTGGATTGCTGCCTCCCGCTGTCTGGAATCCGGCGAGAAACAACAGCTGGCAAGAGTGCGCTGGCTGGCCGACCACCTGCGGTGCCCCATTACTGCTGTGGGCGAAGTACACATGCACACCCGGGAACGACAGCCGCTACAGGACGTGCTGACCGCACTGCGCCACCACACCAGTCTTGAGAATGCCGGCCATTACCTGTTCCAGAACGGAGAGCGATACCTGCGCCCCCTGCCGGTACTGAATAAACTGTTTCCCAAAGCCTGGCTGAAGGAAACCCTCGCCATCGCCAAGCAATGCACTTTCGAACCCGGCAGTCTTCGCTATGAATATCCACCGGATCTGGTACCGGATGGCGAAACCCCGGCCGGCTTTTTGCAGCGACTGACTCACGAAGGTGAAAAAAGACGCTACCCCCAGGGCACACCGCTGAAAGTTCAGGGCCTGATTCGCAAGGAGCTGGCCCTGATTTCAGAGCTGGCTTACGAGCATTATTTCCTGACTATCCACGACATTGTCGCGTTTGCCCGCCAACAGGGCATTCTATGCCAGGGCCGGGGTTCTGCCGCCAATTCGGCGGTATGCTATTGCCTGGGCATTACCGAAGTGAATCCGGCCAGAGTCGAGCTGCTGTTCGAACGCTTTATTTCCAAAGACCGCAACGAGCCCCCGGATATCGATGTGGATTTCGAGCATCAACGGCGCGAAGAAGTTATCCAGTACATTTACCGGCGCTATGGCCGGGAGCGGGCGGCACTGGCAGCAACGGTTATTCGCTATCGCCCCAAAAGCGCCATCCGGGATGTCGGCAAGGCACTCGGGTTTGATCCGGCACTGGTGGAGCAGTTGCTGGATGGTATCGACTGGCGTGACAGGGCCACCGACTGGCGCCAGCAGATTGTTGATAAACACCTGACCCGGAACCCGAAAACCGCCGACCAGTTTTTCATTCTGGTCAATACCCTGCTCGGCTTCCCCCGGCATCTGTCCCAGCATGTTGGCGGATTTGTAATCAGCGCTGGCCCGCTGGCCGACCTGGTGCCGGTGGAAAACGCGGCCATGGCGGATCGCACGGTGATCCAGTGGGACAAAGAGGACCTTGAAAGTCTCGGTCTGATGAAAGTCGACGTACTCGCCCTTGGCATGCTCTCGGCAATCCGCAGGGCGCTGGAGCTGATCAGCGAACAGAAGGGTGAAACATTCAGCATCCAGAACGTCCCACAGGAGGACAAAGCCACCTACCGGATGCTCCAGCAGGGCGACAGCATTGGCGTATTCCAGGTGGAGTCACGGGCCCAGATCAATATGCTGCCGCGCCTGAAACCCGCCACCTATTACGATCTGGTGGTGGAAGTGGCCATTGTGCGGCCAGGCCCCATCCAGGGCGATATGGTACACCCCTATCTGCGCCGGAAGCACGGGCTGGAAGCAGTGAATTATCCCAACGATGCCATCCGCAGCGTTCTGGAACGCACCCTTGGTGTACCGATTTTTCAGGAGCAGGTCATCAAGCTGGCGATGGTGGCCGCCGGGTTTTCTGCCGGTGAGGCGGACAAGCTACGCCGGGCCATGGCGGCCTGGAAGTCCCACGGCGACCTCACGCCTTTCCGGGAAAAACTGATGAACGGCATGCTCGAGCGGGGCCATGATACGGATTTTGCCGAGCGCCTTTACCAACAGATCTGCGGTTTTGGTGGCTACGGTTTTCCGGAATCCCACGCCGCCAGCTTCGCCCTGCTGGTGTACGTATCCGCCTGGATCAAATGCCACTACCCGGCCGCTTTCTACTGCGCCCTGCTGAACAGCCAGCCCATGGGGTTCTATTCGCCATCGCAACTGGTGCAGGATGCCCGGCGCCATCAGGTGGTGGTGTTACCACCTGATGTCAATTACAGCCAGCCTGATCACCTGCTCGAAGGGCCAGAACTGAACCTGAGGCTGGGCCTTCGACTGATTCAGGGGCTGTCTGCTGATGGCGCAAAGCGGTTATGCCAGCATCGACCCGTTGATGGCTATCACAGCACAGACCAGATCCGGCGGCTCGCCAGCCTGAACCAGCGTGATCTGGAACTTCTTGCAGGTGCCAACGCCATGCCAGACTTCACCGCCAATCGCCATCAGGCCTATTGGCAGTTACTCGGCCATGAACAGCCCAGCCCCCTGTTTGCAGCTGACGCCACACCCGCTTATGCCCCCGGGAGCTGTCAACAGCTTCCGGAACCCACTGAAGGCCAGAATGTGCTTGCCGACTATGCCAGCCAGGGGCTGACGCTGCAGCGGCACCCTCTTGCCCTGCTCCGCGAGCAGGGTCTCCTGCGTTGCTGTCACACGGCAGATCAGCTCAGAAACATCAAGCCCGGCATTCCGGTGCAGGTTGCCGGACTGGTCACCGGCCGCCAGCGTCCGGGCACGGCTTCCGGAGTTACCTTTGTGACCCTGGAGGATGAAACCGGCAATGTGAATGTGGTGGTCTGGCTGGCAACGGCCCGCAAGCAACGCAAGCCACTGCTGACCGCCCGGTTGTTGCACGTTAAAGGCGTGCTGGAAAGACAGGGGGATATTGTGCATGTGATGGCGGGGAAGCTGTCCGACCTCAGCCATCTGATCAACAGCCTTCCAGTTCATGCCAGAAATTTTCACTAAACGATTTTGCGATATCTCATAGCTTGCAGAGTTGATGTAGGGCCACCTTTCAGGAATGTCGGAGGCCATGGATGGCCGGAGATCAAGCGCACAGGGATGTGCTTCTAGCGTTTCCTGAAAGGAGGCCCTACATCGACTCAAACTCCGAATTATCAATCCTGAAAACGAGAAAACCCTGCCCGAAGGCAGGGTTTTCGGTGCTACGGCGAGACAATCAGTTGAGTAGCTTGATCATCACCCCGGCCGCAACTGCAGAGCCAATAACACCGGCCACGTTGGGACCCATGGCGTGCATCAGCAGGAAGTTCTGCGGGTTGGCTTCCAGCCCTACCTTGTTGGATACACGCGCTGCCATCGGCACCGCTGATACGCCGGCCGAACCAATCAACGGATTGATCTGCTCCTTGCTCACCTTGTTCATCAGTTTTGCCATCAGGACACCGGTTGCCGTGCCAACACCAAAGGCCACAATACCCAGGCCCAGGATGCCCAGGGTCTGGGCATCCAGGAACTTGTCCGCCATCAGTTTGGAACCCACAGACAGGCCCAGGAAGATGGTCACAATGTTGATCAGCGAATTCTGGGCGGTGTCGCTCAGACGCTCCACCACGCCACATTCACGCATCAGGTTACCGAAGGTGAACATACCCAGCAGCGGCGCCGCATCCGGCAGGAACAGAACCACTGCAATCAGCACCACCAGCGGAAAGATGATCCTCTCTTTCTTGCTCACCGGACGGAGCTGGGACATCTTGATTGCCCGCTCTTTCTGGTTGGTCAGCGCCTTCATGATGGGTGGCTGAATCATCGGCACCAGTGCCATATAGGCATAGGCCGATACTGCGATCGCCCCCAGAAGATGCGGTGCCAGGACACTGGACACGTAGATGGACGTCGGACCATCGGCACCACCGATGATACCAATGGCAGCCGCTTCCAGAATGGTGAAATCGAGAATGCCAAGCCAGTCAAGCAGCGCAGCACCAATCACCGTACCGAAGATACCGAATTGGGCCGCCGCGCCCAGCAGCAGCGTCTTGGGATTAGCCAGCAAAGGACCGAAATCGGTCATCGCACCCACACCCATGAAGATCAGCAAAGGCCCGACGGTGCTGCCAATAATCACGGAGTAGAAGTTATACAACATGCCGTTGCCGTAACCGAAATCCTGGGCAAGGGAGTTTGCCATTGCCATTTCGGAATAGCTGGCTTCCTTGAATGCAGCCTTGAAGGCTTCCTTCAGCTCAGGCGTAACCGCCTGCCCGGCCTGATAGGCCACATCCAGCGGCGCAGCCAGCGCCGCCAGAATCTGGGTGGCCTCGCTCTTCAGGGCGAAGTGAATTGCATTCTCAGCCGCAGTCAGGGCGAGCCCTGCCTCCGGAATGTTCGCCAGAATGCCACCGAAACCAATCGGCACCAGCAGCAATGGCTCGAATTTCTTGCTAATGGCAAGATAAAGCAGCCCGAGACCAATGAAGATCATCACCACCTGGCCGGGACCAATATTGAACAGGCCACTACCTGTCCACAACGTCAGTAATTTTTCCATGGAATGCTGGCCCTTATCCTATTGTCAGCATTTCGTCATCAACGGACACGGCATCACCGACCTCGATGAAGACTTCGCCGATGGTACCGGCCCTGGGTGCGCGGACCTCGGTTTCCATTTTCATGGCTTCGAGGATGATCATCACATCGCCCTCTTCAACCACATCGCCCGGGCTGACCAGTACCTTGAAGATATTACCGCCCAGTGGCGCTGGAACTGGCTCGCCGCCTCCGGCGGCAGGAGCTGGTGCGGAACCGGAAGACTGGGTATTGGAACTGGCTCCCTCGCCGCCCTGAATCTGGCTGATTTCGCCACCTTCGTTTACGGCAACCACATATTCCTTGCCATTCACTTCAACGGTATAGGTCTCAGGCCCCCCAGCCTTCGCAGGAGCGGAAGCCGCTGCGGCACTTTCAGCGGTTGGAACAGGCTCAAAGGCATCCGGATTCCCGCGATTTTCCAGGAATTTCAGGCCAATCTGCGGGAACAGGGCGTAGGTCAGGACGTCATCAACCTCGTTTCCGGCAAGCTTGAAACCCTTTTCTTCGGCAATTTTCTTGAGCTCGTCGGTCAGTTTGTCCATTTCCGGTTCAATCAGATCTGCAGGACGGCAGGTGATAACCTCCTTACCATCGAGAACGCGTTCCTGCAGTTCCTTGTTGAATGGCGCCGGTGCAGCACCGTATTCGCCTTTGAGAATCGCGGCGGTTTCCTTGGAGATGGACTTATAACGCTCGCCGGTCAGCACGTTAAGCACTGCCTGCGTACCCACGATCTGCGAGGTCGGCGTTACCAGCGGGATAAAGCCCAGATCCTCACGGACCTTCGGAATTTCCTCAAGCACTTCATCAAACCTGTCGGTGGCATTCTGTTCTTTCAACTGGCCTTCCATGTTGGTCAGCATGCCCCCCGGCACCTGCGCAATCAGGATTCGTGAATCGATACCCCGGAGACTGCCCTCGAACCTGGCATACTTCTTACGAACTTCACGGAAATAACTGGCGATCTCTTCAAGCAGATTGAGATCCAGACCGGTATCACGTTCAGTGCCTTCCAGAATCGCAACAATGGCTTCCGTAGGTGAATGGCCGTAAGTCATGCTCATTGAGGATATGGCGGTATCAACGTTGTCAATACCGGCTTCAGCGGCCTTGATTGCGGTGGCAGTCGACATGCCGGTGGTCGCATGACACTGCATGTGAATCGGGATATCCAGCTCTTTCTTCAAACGGCTGACAAGATCAAACGCCACGTACGGTTTGAGAATACCGGCCATATCCTTGATGGCGATTGAGTCAGCACCCATGCTGGCCACTTCTTTGGCCATGTCGACCCACATCTCGATGGTGTGTACCGGGCTGGTGGTATAGGCAATCGTACCCTGGGCATGCTTACCGGTTTTCCTGACCGCCTTGATCGCAGTATCAAGGTTACGGGGATCGTTCATCGCATCGAAGATACGGAATACATCAACGCCATTTTCGGCTGCACGATCACAAAAACGTTCGACCACGTCATCTGCGTAATGTCGATAACCCAACAGGTTCTGGCCGCGCAGGAGCATCTGCTGCTGGGTATTGGGCATGGCCTTCTTCAGCTCGCGGATACGCTCCCAGGGGTCTTCGCCCAGATAGCGGATGCAGGAGTCAAAGGTAGCTCCCCCCCAGGACTCCAGTGACCAGAAACCCACCTTGTCAAGCTTATCGGCAATGGGCAGCATGTCATCCAGACGCATGCGGGTCGCAAGCAGGGACTGATGAGCATCGCGCAGGATAACGTCCGTAATCCCTAACGGTTTTTTCGTGTCAGTCATGGTTTCAGCCTTCTGTTTAAAGGTTGTAATCTGTCACCGGGTCACTTCTTGTGGCGCGACCGGTATTGTGCAATGGCTTTTTTTATAGCCTCGGCGGTATCGGGATCAACCGACTTGGATGCCGAGGGCTTTGCACGTGGGGGTTTAACCGGCGCGTCGGATTCCACGGGACCGAACCGAAGCACCAGTTTTGACATGGCGAGCGTTGCAAACACCAGAATAATCAGGAATACGAATACAAATCCCATGCCCGCGATCATCAGATCGACGGCTTGTGACATCAGCGGCTCATTCATAACGAAAAGCGACCTATCTTGAATGTTGATTTCTCCGAACGCCAGTGAGCCATCTATCATATTTCAGGCCGACACTACACCGATCAGTTCGAGAGGCAAAATCCCCCGTAAATTACCGTTTTCGGTAGCGCGCGGCAAGCTAATGGTTTCTTTCAATAAGGGGTTTCCGAGCTAGAATACCCTGATTCATGCATACCGCACGCGTATTTTGCGGCCTTTGATCCGCCCGCTTTCCAGGCGCTTCAGTGCAGTGGCAGCCAGGCCTTTGTCGATGGCAACAAAGCACTGAAAGTCAAAAAGATCGATTTTCCCAACCGCACTGCCGGGCAGGCCGGCCTCTCCGGTCAAGGCTCCGAGCACATCACCAGGGCGCATTTTATCCTTCCGGCCACCGGCAATACACAGCGTGGTCATGACCGGAAGCCTTGGCTCAAGGGGTGCTGTCAGCAGTTCAGAGCTGTTTCCCCATTTGACTGGAGTTTTTCGTGCCGATTCCAGGCGATTGATTTTATGAGATTGGGCAGGTGTACAGAAGGTAACAGCAAGACCCTGCTCCCCTGCCCGGCCGGTTCGTCCGATTCTGTGGGTATAGACCTCAGCGTCCCGCGCCGGCTCTACATTGACCACCAGCGGCAGAGACTTGATGTCGAGCCCACGAGCCGCCACATCCGTGGCCACCAGCACAGAGCAACTTTTATTGCCAAACCGCACCAGTACACTGTCGCGATCTTTCTGTTCCAGATCACCGTGCAGCGCCAGCGCTGAGAATTCCAGATTGTTCAGGGCCGCCGCCACATTGTCGCACTGCTCTTTGGTGTTGCAGAAAGCGATACAGGAATCTGGCTGATGACGCGACAGTAAAGCAGCGAGGGCATCCAGTTGCTGGCCTGGCGCTATTTCATAAAAGGTTTCAGTGATATCCGGAGGCACGGACGCCTGCTCGACGCGCACATCGACGGGCGCCCGCTGATATCGCTCGCTAAGGGTACGAATCGGTTTTGGCCAGGTTGCTGAAAACATCAGTGTCTGGCGGCTGGACGGGCTCTGGCCAATAATATCCTCAACAGCCTCCTCGAATCCCATATCGAGCATCCGGTCTGCCTCATCCAGAACCAGCGTTTTCAGCAGGTTCAGCTTCAGGGTCCCTTTACGCAGGTGATCCTGAATTCGCCCGGGCGTACCCACAACAATGTGGGCGCCATGGCTGAGTGAGCCTATCTGCGGGCCGATGGATACACCGCCACAGAGGGATATGATCTTTACATTCTCTTTGGCTCTGGCCAGCTCACGGAGTGCCTTGGCCACCTGATCAGCCAGTTCTCTGGTGGGACAGAGCACCAGTGTCTGGACCGAGAAACTTGCCACCGTCAATTGCTCGATAACCGGAATACCAAAAGCCGCAGTCTTGCCACTGCCCGTTTGTGCCTGGGCGATTACATCCTTACCGGCCAGGGCCGGAGGCAGCGCCGCGGCCTGAACCGGTGTCGGCGTAGCAAAGCCCAGCTTTTCAAGGTTGGCGCGCATGGGCGCAGAGAGATTTAGCTGACTGAAAGACGACATAAACAGAATTCCCGGAAAGGCAGGCTGATAATTGCTACTGCACGAATGGCTTCGACGTGGGGTTATTGGAGCGTATAATTGCCCTAGTTTACCAGAATTTGAAACTCGCCACGGAGCTGTTATGCCATCCCTTCAGGATCAACTTTTGAAAGCGGGCCTCGCTGATCAGAAAAAGGCCAAAGCAGTAAAAAACGAGAAAAGAAAAAAACGCAAACAACAGCCCAAGGGAACCACGGAGGTCAGTGAAACCGAACTGCGTGCGCGTCAGGCCAGAGAGGAAAAAGCCGAGAAAGACCGGCAACTGAACCTTGAGCGGCAGAAGGAGGCTGACAGAAAGGCCATACAGGCGCAGATACGCCAACTGATCAATACCAATCGTATTGACCGCTCCGGTGGCGAGACCGCCTACCAGTTTGTCCATGACAGGAAGGTCAAGAAGCTTTATGTGACCAATACCGTGGCTGACCAGCTTGCTCGGGGGCGGCTTGCGGTGGTGCTTTTGAATGACGGCTATGAGGTCGTGGCCGAGGGTGTTGCCCGGAAAATCATGGAACGGGATGAAACTGCTGTTATTGCCTTGCATGAGCGCCAGGCGGACGACCAGGGCGATGATGATCCGTATGCGGGCTATGAGATTCCGGATGATTTGATGTGGTGACTGAGAGAGGGAGGGAGGATT
>NZ_DATFKH010000077.1:0-3455 GCF_035268745.1 Marinobacter sp. | reverse complement strand
GGTCACTTTCCGTGCCCACTATAATACGGTCCGGCTTCATGAAGTCGGAGACGGCGGCACCCTCTTTCAGGAACTCGGGGTTGGAGACCACATCAAAATCCAGTTCCAGGCTGCGCCTGTCCAGCTCGCCACGGACAGCCGTCTTGACCTTGTCAGCAGTACCCACCGGCACCGTGGACTTGTCCACGACAACCTTGTATTCGGTCATGTAATGGCCAATCGATTGAGCCACTGCGGTGACATACTGCAGATCCGCTGAACCGTCTTCGTCCGGCGGCGTGCCGACGGCAATAAACTGCAGGGTCCCGTGGCCCACCGCTTGCTCTGTATCGGTGGTAAACGACAGGCGACCAGCTTCTACCGTATGCCTGACAATGGACTCCAGGCCCGGTTCGAAGATCGGAATCTGCCCGTTTCTGAGCTTGTCAATCTTGCCCTGATCCACATCCATGCACAGCACATCATGACCCACATCGGCAAGACAGGCTCCGGTAACAAGCCCAACATAACCGGTACCAAAAATAGTAATTTTCATCCTTTAAAACCTTAAAATATGCGATTCGTTTGATAACCCGACAGCGCGGTATCAGCCCTGCCTGTCCTGCCAGATTTTTTCCCAGGCCAGTGCCGTCCCGACGATGGTATCCAGATCATCATAATCCGGCTGCCAGCCAAGCACCTGTCTGATCTGCGAGTTGTCCGCCATCAGCGCAGCGGGATCGCCCGCCCTGCGGCCGGTTTCCTCAACGGGAAAATCGTTTCCGGACTTTTGTTTAACCACGTCAATCACTTCACGTACGGTGAAGCCGCGCCCGTAGCCACAATTGAGAACCCGTGACTCGCCGCCATCGGCCATGTAGTCCAGTGCCATGACATGCGCCTTGGCGAGGTCCTCCACGTGGATGTAATCCCGGATACAGGTGCCATCGCGGGTGTCGTAATCGGTGCCGAACACACTCATGCCATCCCGCTTGCCAGTTACACATTCACAGGCCACCTTGATCAGATGGGTCGCTTCAGGCGTCGCCTGGCCCAGCAGCCCGTCGCGGCTGGCTCCTGCCACATTGAAGTAGCGCAGAATAACGTAGTTTGAAGAGCGCGCTGCCGCCAGATCCATGATCATCCGTTCGCTCATCATTTTTGATGCGCCATAGGGATTGATTGGTGCCAGCGCCAGATCTTCGGTCAGCACGGTCTGCTCGGGCATGCCATAAACCGCAGCCGTCGATGAAAACACCAGATAGGGAATCCGGTGTCGCTCCACTGCTTTCAACAGATTCAGGGTATTACGGGTGTTATTGCTGTAATACTTCAGCGGGTTCTCGACAGACTCGGGGACCACAATATTTGCAGCGAAATGCAGAACAGCCTCGATGTTATGATCTGCAAAGACCTGTTCAAGAGACGATTCATCGGCAAGATCCCCGACAACCAGCTCGCCGCAGGTCACGGCCCAGCGATAGCCGGTGGACAAATTATCGAAAACCACCACATCATGACCAGCCGCGCCCAGCTGCCGCACCACATGACTGCCAATATACCCGGCACCGCCGGTCACCAGAACTTTCATGACTGTTACTACTCCTTCCCTGATGACTGTTTATTGCGCAGACGATGAGCTTCACGTCTGGCGGAAAAAAAATTCTGAATGAGGGCCCCGCACTGACTGGCCAGAACGCCCCCGGTTGTTTCGACCTGCCAGTTCAGATGCCCGTCCTGCAGACTTTTACGGGCTGACTCGACCGCCCCGGCCTTGGGTTCCGTTGTCCCATAAACCAGGCGACTGATTCTGCCATGAACAATGGCTCCAACACACATGGTGCAGGGCTCGAGTGTGACGTAAAGTGTAGCACCGGAAAGCCGGTAATTGCCCACCCGGGCCGCCGCATCCCGTAACGCCCTTACCTCGGCATGGGCCGTGGGATCACAGCTTGATATCGGGGCATTGAAACCGGCGCCGATTTCGCGACCATTGCGAACCACAACGGCGCCGACCGGTACTTCGCCAGCAGCAAGCGCCATATCTGCATGCTCCAGCGCCCTCTTCATCCAGTAATCATCTGTATATTCATCATCCCGGTCTGGCATAATAGCCAAGGTCCTGCATCCTCAAACTGACGTCGCCATACTGGCTGAAGGTGGTGAATATAACACCGCTGGGTGATAATTCGCATCAGTTGGGTGCCGGGGACCTGTGAATCGGGCGCTCAAGACGGTGTACACGGGATGGTGCTCACTCAGGTGTCGGCTGCAAATGACACTGACTCCAGGAACAGGATGAAAATCGATTGATGTCGTTGCGCACAGGAAGGCACTCAATGACCCGGTCCGGAGCCTCGGGTTCCAGGCTCAATCTTTATGCACTGGTGGTCGCACCGGGTCTTGTTCCATGTGCCTGCAGGATTGCCAGGGTGGTCAGGGACGGCAGCACGGTTCGGCTCGATCTGGTCGAACTTTCTTCACCCGGGGTCTCTGAACACTTTTCGTCACGGCCAGGCGCTCAGGCGGCTCTCCATGTTTTCCTCGGTAACCGGGCGGACAGACAGCGTATCCACTTCAAGGGGTCAGTTTCCGCCCGCACCGAAGGCTTTTCATTCGAGGTTGATGACCGGGATGCGATGGCGCCTGGTGACACAGAGCGTCTGTTTCACAGCCCGACCGGTAGTGAGCCACCGCATGGCAATATACTGAAAGAGCTCTACCACCAGCATTGCCGGAAACTTCTCGACCAGTTACTTCCCGAGTTTATGGATGGCACGTTTGCCGGCATTGAAGCCGACCTTGAGCAGGCAGCGGAGTTGCGTGAAATCACGCGACTCAAGGATATGCGCTTCATTTTCCAGAGCCGTCGGCAGCGGATGCTCAGAGATTATCGGGCTCAGTTCCAGGCTAACCAGGCGGATCTGGAAACCCCCTCCAGGCTCCATGTCAATGGCAGCGAACTGCACCTGCTGGAACGTCATGAATTCGAGGACTGGCTCGACCTCCAGGCTATTTCCACGCGCATCAGCAAAGCCAACAAAGGTTTCATTTTCCTGCTGAACCAGTTCATGAACCAGGTCTTCCACCTGGATGTCAATAATGACAACAATCCGCTGGCGCCGCGGGCGTTAGGTGTCTGTCTGCAACACGCCGTCGACAACCTGGGAATTGCCGGGGAAAACCGGCCCACACTTTACCGGGCCTGGGAGAATGCACTTGCAAAAGTCTGGTCCGCAGCGGTCCGGTCAATGATCAACGACTTTCGCAAAGACGGGCTTGAAGCCCTGGAAATGACAGAACTGCCAGCGAACTGGTCGCTCGGTGACAAAGTATCAGAGCTGAAAAAACCAATAGCCGAAAGCGGTCAGGACCAGCGCAGCAGCGCCCGGGAAGCCGGCCAGCCAGGTGCAGCCTCCGCCAGAGCCACACAATCAATCTTCCAGTTAATGGCGCTGGAGGATGGTTACGGGACA
>NZ_DATFKH010000076.1:0-25086 GCF_035268745.1 Marinobacter sp. | reverse complement strand
CTGATACAGTGCTGATGACAGCCGTGACGAACCCGCCTGCTGCCATCGGTCAACGGCCTTTTTTTTATCCGGACATGTTCTGTCTCTCCATACCACTCGTATATGCCGACAGACCTGAACGAAACGGAGGACGCCTACGGTGAAAACACTTTACTGGTTGACCAGGGATCTCCGGCTGCATGACAACGCTGCGCTGCTGGCTGCGTCACAGTCGGATCTCCTGCTGTTTGTCTATGTAGTGGATCCCCGCTGGTTCAGACCCGGCCCCTTTCAATGCCGCGCCATGGGGAGTCATCGCTGGCGTTTTCTGTGGCAGAGCCTGATCGCACTGGAGAAAGCGCTTAGGGGCCTGGGTCAGCGCCTGCACATTGCTTACGGAGAACCGGAAACAGTGATTCCGGAGCTGGTCCGGGAGTTCGCCATCGCGCGGGTAATTCGCTCCCGCCAACCCGGCATGGAAGAGGAAAGCCAATGGCAGTCGCTGCAGGCCCGGTTGCCGAAGACCGTTTGCCAGCAGTTCGAGACCCTCAGCCTGTTTACCGAAGGATCCCTGCCCATGGCACTGGGTGACCTGCCCGATACCTTCTCGCAGTTTCGCAAGCAGGTTGAAAAAACCGGTCAGCGCCATTCCGGAGCATTACGCATCCGCACCCTGACAGCGTTACCGCCACCCCCCGGATTCCCTGAAGACAGCCGTGGCCAATGTCCGGCCATTGCCGAACCCCTGCACCCCATACAGTTCCGGGGTGGAGAGGACGCCGGGCTGGCACGGCTGAACGAATTCGTGTTCCAGAACCACAGCATCGCTGACTATAAACAGACCCGGAACGCGCTCGATACGTGGGATGCGTCATCCAAATTCTCGCCCTGGCTGGCCAACGGCTGTCTGTCGGCAAAGGAAGTGGCGGAAACCATCGATAAATACGAGCGCACTGAAACCAGCAATGAGTCCACCTACTGGCTCTGGTTCGAGTTGCTTTGGCGGGAGTACTATTACTGGTACGCACTCAGACACGGCGCTGATCTGTTCCGGCGCGACGGCGTTCAGCGCAGGCAACGACGGGTCACCTTTTACGGGCACAGATTCATGGCCTGGTGCCAGGGCAACACCGAGTACCCCCTGGTGAATGCGGCCATGAACCAGCTCCGGGAAACGGGCTACATGAGTAACCGCGCCCGCCAGCTGGTGGCCAGCTGTTTCGTCAACGAACTGGAACTGGACTGGCGCTACGGTGCCGCCTGGTTTCAGCAACAGCTGATTGACTATGATGTGGCCAGCAACTGGGGTAACTGGCAATACCTGGCAGGTGTCGGCGCCGATCCCCGTGGGCTGCGGCAGTTCAATCTTGAGAAACAGGCAAGACAGTACGATCCGGACGGCGAGTTCGTAAAGCGCTGGGGCGGCGAATCCACTCAGCCCGTTGGCCTGCATCTGGTTGATGCTGCAGACTGGCCAGTGTAATACTCTGGGATGCCACAGAAGTTAGCGGGCGGGAGGCAAGCGGATAGATCTTTCCAGAACCGTCCGAAGCCATGGATGGCGGAGGCCGAGCGTACAGGGACGTATTTACAGCGTGTTCTGGAAAGATCTATCCGCTTGCCTCTCCACTGAACTTGCGGTCACTCTTAGGATACTCAGACCATGACAACCAGCCACCAGGCCCTCGCACGGATTGTCGACACCTGCCAACCCCGGAGCCTGGTTGTGTGCGGTGACATCGCCGGCGAAGTGGGCCAGCACTGGCACCGGCATCATGATTCTTCTTCGGTTATTACATTGGATGCACAGGCACCCAACACGGCGTTCCCACTTTCGGAAACCCAGGACCTGGCGCTGATTACCCACACGCTGGAAGCAATCCCCCGGTCCGAAGGCGAAATGCTTTTGGGCCAGCTTCGCAATTACGGCACCCATCAGATTGCCGTTGTTGTAGCCCCGGAGCAGGGCTGGGAGTTCAGGGATTTCATCGGGCTGGGGTTTCGCCGGCAGGCCGAGCTGGACGACGGTGGCCATCCGCTGACGCTCTATACCTACAACATCGACAACTACAACCATAAACGCACCTGGAACAACCCGAAGAACTGGGCCAACCCGGAGATGTGGGGCAAGGCGCGGTGGTAAAGGAAATGCACCAATGAAACCCAGCACCATCCGCATCGGCCGCCGTTATCGAGCCAACCGGCTCGAAGGCCCTTACGATGCTATTGTGATTGGCTCCGGCATTGGCGGGCTGACCACCGCCGCCTGCCTCTCCAAAGCCGGCAAAAAGGTTCTGGTGCTGGAGCAGCATTACACCGCCGGGGGCTACACCCACAGCTATGCCCGCAATGGTTATGAATGGGATGTGGGCGTTCACTACATCGGGGATATGGGCAGTCCCAACACCCTGGGCCGGAAACTGTTTGACTACATCACCGACGGTCAACTCCATTGGGCAGCCATGGACGAAAATTACGATCGTTTCTTCCTGGGCGACAAAGTGGTTAATCTCCATGCCGGCAAAGCGGGTTTCCGCGCATCCCTCATGAACGCGTTTCCCGAAGATGAAGAAGCCATCGACCGCTACATTGCACTGCTCGGCAAGGTCGCTGGCGGCATGCAATGGTACACCCTGTCGAAAATCTCCCCGGGCCTGTTATCACCACTGATCGGTAAAGGCCTGGACATGGCGCTGCCGGACTGTTTCAACAAAACAACCTATGAAGTGCTGCGGGAACTGACCGATAACGAAGAGCTGATCGGCGCTATCACCGGCCAGTGGGGCGATTGCGGGGTAACGCCGAAGCAGTCCAGCTTTATGGTCCACGCACTGATTGCCAAACATTATATCCACGGTGGCTACTACCCGGTCGGTGGGGCCTCGGAAATTGCCAAAACCATTATTCCGGTCATCCAGCAGTCCGGCGGCGAAGTCTTCACCTATGCAGACGTTACCGACATCCTGATCCGCAAGGGCAAAGCGGTCGGCGTGCGCATGGCCGATGGCGAGGAAATAGAGTCTGCCATAGTCATCAGCAATGCCGGTGTCATCAATACCTTTGAAAAACTGTTGCCGCCGGAGACAGCCGAGCAATTCGGCTACCAGAGCAAACGCGGCCATATCCGCCAGTCGATGCCCCACATCGGTCTTTATCTGGGCCTCAAAGGCACACCGGATGAACTTGCTCTGCCGCGCACCAATTTCTGGATCTATCCCAACGCCTACCATGACGACAATGTGGAAGCGTTTCTGCAGGACACCAAAGCCGAATTCCCCGTCGTCTACGTCTCCTTTCCGGCCGCCAAGGATCCGGATTACCAGAACCGCTGGCCCGGCACCTCCACCATCGAAGTGGTCGCGCCCACAACCTGGGAAATGTTCGAAGCCTGGAAAGACACCACCTGGGGCAAGCGTGGCGACGATTACGAAACCCTGAAAGCTGAAATCACCGATCGCATCATGGCCGTGGTGTACGACAAACTGCCCCATTTGCGGGGCAAAGTGGACTATCTGGAAACCTCCACCCCGCTTTCCACCGCCTGGTTCTGCCGCTACGAACGGGGCGAACTCTACGGCCTGGACCACACCCCGGAGCGGTTCGAGCAACAATGGCTGCGCCCCAAAACCGACATACCCGGGTTGTACCTCACCGGCCAGGACATTCTCACCTGCGGCGTTGTCGGAGCCATGATTGGCGGCCTGATGACCACCCTGTCGATACAGGGGCTGCGGGGAGCAGGACTGGCAAAGCGGATTTTTGTCGGTTAAGCGGAGCAGGTGCCATGGGCAGTCCCGACCTGAAACAGTCAGAGATCTCACGGGTCATTGAAATGGCCTGGGAAGACCGCACGCCGTTTGAGGCCATAGAAGCGCTTTACGGCCTGCCGGAAAAGCATGTGATCCGGTTGATGAGGCGCGAACTCAAGCCTTCCAGCTTTCGGCTGTGGCGCAAGCGCGTAACCGGTCGCAGGACCAAGCACCGCGCTCTGCGCCCGGAAGGGGTTATCCGGGCCTACTGCCCGACACAGTACAAACGTTAGTGTCCGCTCAGGCCCATTGGTTAACCTACTGCCTGGCGCCGAGGCGTTCCAGGGCCTGAAGGTTGCGGCGGCAGGCTCCAAGGTAGGAGCTGCCAAACAGGTTGTAGTGGTTAAGGGTGTGGTAAAGGTTATAGATCGGACGTTTTAAATCGTAGACGTCTGTGCGGGGGTAAACCGAATCGTAGGCCTGGTAGAAGGCTGGCGAAAAGCCACCGAACAGTTCCGTCATGGCGAGGTCGGCTTCCCTGTCGCCGCGATAGACCGCCGGGTCGATCAGCCAGGGGCCTTCCTGATCAAACAGCACATTTCCTGACCAAAGATCGCCATGGAGCAGACTGGGATGATTGCAATGCAGGTTAAGGAAATCCCGCAGGACAAGCTGATGAGCTGCGATCCGCGATTCAAACTCTTTGCGTATACCGTGATCCGGAATCATCGCCACCTGGGGCTTGAGCCGGCAGTCCAGATAAAACGCTCCCCACTCTCCCATAACCGCATTGTTCTGGCGGGACAGACCAATCAGGTTATCCACCTCAAATCCGTAATCCGGCATCAGTTGCCGATGCATCAGCGCCAGGCCTTCGCCGAGCGCCGTCATTTTTGCGTCTGTGGCGGGGGCAGTATCAATCCGCGGAATCACCAGCTCGGATTCAGTCACTCGCCGGACATCGGGGACCCGCAAACTGCCCGATCCAGTGACCCTGGCAGAGCGGAGCGTGTCAGCAAGCAGCTGCAGGCCTTCCGCCTCCCGGATCAGCGCATCGGGGAACGGGGTGGCATTGGGTTTGATAAATTCAGACATTGCGCCATTATAGATGCCGGAAGCACGTCGACTCCAATCCTTGGTTTTGACCAGCCGGTGATGGAAAATAACGGCGACATTCAATCCCGGACAGGATGGCCTCATGCCTTCATTCAGTAGACGCAAAGCAAAACAGCAACTTGACCGGGAGGCTGGTAAGATCCGCAGCGAAGATGTCGGCGATTTGCTTTCCCGCCAGCAGGCCATCGAAGACAAGGTCCAGAACAGCGGCAAGCTGCAACGCTTCAGCTCCGACATCAAGCTGATGTTCTCCATGCTTCGGGATTACTGGCAGGGCAACTACCGGGAAGTTCCCTGGAAAAGTGTCGCCGCCATTGCCGGGGCCCTGGTTTATGTCATGAACCCGATGGACGTGATTCCGGACCTGATTATGGGCTTCGGTTTCATCGACGATGCCGGGGTTGTCGCTCTCTGTCTGAAAATGGTGGAATCAGACCTGTTGCGCTATGCTGCGTGGAAACAAAATAAGGAAGAGCCTTGGACTTCGCAACCCTCATAGGACTGCTTGGAGCAATCCTTCTAATCTCGACTGCAGTTGTGCTGGGGGTCTCCCCCGGTGTTTTCCTCAACCCGGCTTCACTGCTTATTGTGGTGGGCGGCAGTTTCCTGGTGGTACTTGCAAAATTCAGTTTCGGCCAGTTTTTTGGGGCGTTCAAGGTCGCCATACGGGCATTCAAGTTCAAACTGCCGGACATGACCAACAGTATTGAAGAAATGGTGGAGGTCGCGCAGATTGCCCGTAAGGAGGGCGTGCTGGGCATTGAGGGAAGGGAGGTCTCATCCCCGTTTCTGAGCAAGGGCATCCAGATGCTGGTGGATGGCCATGACGGCGAAACCATAAAACACTTATTGAATAAAGAGCGCCTCATGACCCTGGAGCACAATCGCTCAGGGGCAAGAGTATTCACCGCGCTGGCAGACGTGGCCCCCGCCATGGGCATGATTGGAACGCTGATTGGCCTTGTGCAGATGCTTTCAAACATGGAGGACCCGAAATCCATCGGTCCGGCTATGGCCGTTGCCCTGCTGACCACACTGTACGGTGCGATGATCGCCACCATGATTGCAAGCCCCATTGCCGACAAACTGTCACTGAGGATGACTCAGGAAGCACAGCTGCAGTCGCTTTATGTCGATGCACTGGTCGCGATTCAGGAGGGAACCAACCCCCGTATCATTGAACAGATGCTGTCGAGTTACCTGACTCCGAAACAGAGAGAGCAACAGGAGCAGTCTGCAGAGGCAGCGGGATAGCCACCATGGAAGACCTGCCAGAGGAGGAAAAACCAGGCATTCCGGCATGGGTGGTGACCTTCGCAGATCTGATGTCGCTATTGATGTGCTTCTTTGTGCTGCTGCTGTCCTTTTCGGAAATCGATGCCCAGAAATTCAAGCAGATCGCCGGCGAGCTTTCCCAGGCCTTCGGCGTTCAGCGGGATGTGCCGGCGCTGGAAATCCCGCAGGGCACCAGTCCGATCTTTGACAAATTCTCACCCGCACCGCCCGAACCCACCGTGCTTGACGAGGTGCGACAGACCACAACCACCGAAGCACCGGAGCTGGAGACGCTGAAAAGCCCGGAGGAAACCGCCGTGGCAGAAGCCGTGCAGGAACAGATGGACGAACATGTCGACAGCCTTCTTGCGGTTCTCGAACAGCCCGTAACAGAAGGCCGCATCTCCGTCTCCCAGGATCAGACCCGCATTGTTATCCGGATCGAAGAAAAGGGCTCATTCCCATCCGGTTCCGCCGACGTCACCTATGACTTCGAGGGACTTCTGCTGGATATGGCGCCAGTACTGGCAGACATGCCCGGCGACATCGCCATTGAAGGGCATACCGACGACCTGCCTATCCGCACCAGCCAGTTTGCCAGCAACTGGAATCTGTCTGCGGCCAGGGCTGCTGCAGTTGCCAATGTGCTTCTGGCCCGGCAACAGCTGGAGGCTGAGCGGGTAAAAGTCACCGGCATGGCTGACACCCGCCCCCGGGCGCCCAACACCTCCGCCGACAGCCGGGCAAAGAACCGACGGGTGGAAATTATTCTTGACCTCGCCGAGCACGTTCAAGAAGAGGTTATCCGCCTGCGTGAACTGATCAAAGCGGCGCCTGGCGGCGAGGATGGCCAACTGATGGAACCCACCATCGAACCGGTGCCTGCGGGCAATAATAGCCTGACCTGGTAGCCGGATACACCGACGCACCATTTTAACCCTTTCAGCACTGTAATCGTGCGCTCGCTGCACCAGTTGCTGGCGTTGTTGAAAAATACCCCCCTGTTTCAATCCTGCTATACAGCCGGTTACGACAAATGTCAGTTCTGGCGCGCTGTTTGCTAACCCAAGTCAGATAATACGTTCAAAACGCCACCCAGCGAGACGTGCCAGACCATGCTGATCCAGACTCCGGGCGAAGGCCTTTACGACGAACTGTTTGACGAGGGCCACCGCGTCCGCCCTCACTACCGGACACTTGAAAACTGGCTGGTCAATTCTGACGAAAGCCTGATTGCGGAAAAACGCCGGGAAGCCAACGTGCTGTTTCAGCGCCTTGGTATTACCTTCAACGTCTATGGCCAGGATCAGGGTTCAGACCGCCTGATCCCGTTCGACCTGATACCCAGGGTCATCTCCGCATCGGACTGGCAGAAACTGCAGAGCGGCCTGCGTCAGCGGGTTAATGCCCTCAACCGGTTTCTGCATGACATCTATCACAACTTCGACATTGTCAAAGCGGGCGTTATCAACGCCGAGCAGGTATTTGCCAACCCCCAGTACCAGCCCGGCATGCAGAATCTCAAGCTGCCCAGGAATCTGTATTCCCATATCGCCGGGATCGACCTGATTCGCCATAACGACGGTGATTTCTACGTTCTGGAGGACAACCTGCGCTGCCCCAGTGGCGTGTCCTACATGCTGGAAAACCGCCGGATGATGATGCGCCTGTTCCCGGAACTGTTTGCCGAAGCACCGGTGGCGCCAGTGGATCACTACCCCGCTCTGCTTGGAGAAACATTGCGGGCGGCATCACTCAAGCCCGATCCCACTGTGGTGGTGCTGACACCGGGCCGGTTCAACAGCGCCTATTTCGAGCACGCGTTTCTGGCCCGTCAGATGGGTGTGGAGATAGTCGAAGGCGCCGACCTGTTTGTCCGCAAGAACCGGGTGTACATGAAAACCACCGTTGGTCCGCAACAGGTGGATGTGATCTACCGCCGCATTGACGACGACTTCCTCGATCCGCTGTCCGGTAACCCGCAGTCAATGCTGGGTGTGCCCGGCCTTTACGGTGCCTATCGCAGCGGCAACGTGGTGCTGACCAATGCCATGGGTACGGGTGTAGCCGACGATAAATCTATCTACCCTTACGTCCCGGACATGATCCGCTTCTACCTCAGCGAGGAGCCGATTCTCAAGAACGTGCCTACCTGGCAGTGCCGCAAACCCAAGGACCTGAAGTACGTACTGGAGCACCTGCCGGAACTGGTGGTGAAAGAGGCCCAGGGTGCCGGCGGTTACGGCATGCTTATTGGTCCCCGGGCGACCAGCAAGGAATTGAGACACTTTGCTGACCTGCTCAAGGCCAGACCCTGCAATTACATCGCCCAGCCCACACTCAGCCTCTCCACCTGCCCCACTTTTGTGAACGAGGGTATCGCGCCAAGGCATTTGGACCTGCGGCCATTTGTCCTGAGCGGTAAAAAAGTCCAGATGGTGCCCGGCGGGCTGACCCGGGTGGCGCTGGAAGAGGGCTCGCTGGTGGTGAACTCCTCCCAGGGTGGCGGTACCAAAGACACCTGGGTGCTGGAGGACGACCTATGCTGAGCCGCGCTGCATCAAGCCTGTTCTGGATGGCCCGATACCTGGAGCGTGCCGAATCCCATGCCCGTCTGCTGGATGTCAGCCTGACCATGGCGCTTATCGATGTGCCCGAGGACCGTGAAGAACAGCTGTCCGTGCCCTTGCTGGTCACCGGTACCGTGGAACAGTTCAAGGAACTCTATGGCGACATCACGCCGCAGCACCTGATTGATTTCATGCTGCTTGATAACCGCCATCCTGCCAGTGTATTCAATATTATCCAGAGTGCCCGGGATAATGCCCTTCATGTTCGCGGTAACCTGTCGGCGGACGTCTGGGACAGCATCAACCTGTCCTGGCTGGAAATGAAAGAGCTGCGCGAGACCGGTGTGACCGAGTCCAATGCCAGCCAGATATTCGACTGGACCCGCGCCCGTTCCCATATTTTCCGGGGCGCCACCTACGGCACGCTGCTTCGCTCCGATGCCTTCCACTTCATGCGGCTGGGTACTTTTATCGAAAGGGCGGATAACACCGCAAGGGTGCTGGATATCCGGCATAAAATGGCAATCGCCTCCCAGAACGAGCACGCCACCCGCTCGTTTTTCGAGTGGACGGCACTACTGCATTCGCTGGCCGCCTTCGAGGCATACCAGCAGATTTACGGGCACAATATTCTGCCCATCAATGTCGCCGAATTACTGATCCTGCAACTGGATGTACCCCGCTCCCTGCACGCCTGCCTGCATGAAATCGTGGCACTGCTGGAGCAGGTTGAAAGCGGCGATAGCCGCAAAGCGAGGCGCATGGCCAACAGTCTTTATGCCAATATCCATTACGGTGACCGGGAATACATTGCCGAACGGGGCCTGCACCCATATCTGACCGATTTCCTCGCACGAATCCATGCCATCGCCGGGCAGATTCAGAAAGACTACATGGGGTGGCAGCGATGAAACTGAAGATACGCCACGACACAACCTACAGCTATGACGAGCCCACCCAGACCAGCATCCAGTATCTGCGGCTCACGCCCCGCAGTACGCCGCAACAGAGGATTCTGGACTGGAATCTGCGAACACCCGGCGACACCAGCATGATGACGGATGGTTTCGGCAACCAGGTCACGGTGATGACCATGGACACGCCGGTCTCGGAAATTACCCTCACTGCCGAAGGGGTGGTGGACCTCACCGGCAAGCCACTGACCCGGGACGATACCCCTTTCCCGCCGGAAGTGTTCCTGCGGCCCACCCCGCTGACCGAGGTAAGCATGCCGATCAGGCAGTTTGCGGAACAGTTTTCAGCCAACAAACGCAGCCTGGTGCGGATGATGAACCGGATTCTGGAACGTATCGAATTCATGCCCGGCTCCACCAAGGTCACTCACACTGCTGCCGAAGCCTTCAACCAGAAAAAGGGCGTGTGTCAGGACCACACTCACGTATTCATCGCCTGCTGCCGGTACATCGGTGTGCCGGTGCGCTACGTCAGCGGCTATATCCACACCAACAGCGAAGACCATCTGGCTACCCACGCCTGGGCCGAAGTCTGGCTCGGCCGCAGCTGGCACACATTTGACGTGGTCAATCTGCTGAACGTGGCTGAAAGCCACATCAAGCTGGCCATTGGCCTCGATTATCTGGATGCCGCGCCGGTGCGGGGAATGCGCAGTGGTGGGGGCACAGAACGGCTGCAGACGAAAGCCTGGGTTACTCTGGCAGGTGAGAACCAGTAAACCTGCAACGCGACATGATTTCTGTGAAAAACCGGGTACACTGAGGTCGTTCCGTTCTGTTCCCGAGGATACCGGCTTATGACTTATTGTGTGGCGATGCGACTGGCAGAAGGCCTTGTGTTCGCGTCCGATTCCCGCACCAATGCAGGCTTTGACAAGATTTCCACGTTCCGCAAGATGCACTTTTTCAGGCAACCGGGCACCGGGAGCGAGAGTCAAGGGGGGGAGCGGGAACTGGTTATTCTGTCGGCCGGCAATCTCGCCACCAGCCAGAGCGTGATCAGTCTGCTGGAAAAGCGCTGCGGCACCGACCAGGCCAATCTGCTGGACACGCCTTCCATGTTCGAGTCGGCAGAACTGGTCGGGCAGACCATGCGTGAAGTGATCCAGAGGGACAAACCGGAAGGCAAAGACAGCCGGGTGGATTTCAGTTGTTCCATGATTCTCGGGGGCCAGATCAGGGGCGAAAGTCCACGGCTGTTCAATATCTATACGGAAGGCAACTTCATTGAAGCCACCCGGGAAACCCCCTACTTCCAGATTGGCGAATCCAAGTACGGCAAACCCATACTGGACCGGATCATGAACTTTGAGACCCCGCTGGAACGGGCTTACCAGTGTGCCCTGATCTCCTTTGACTCCACCATGAAGAGCAATCTTTCGGTCGGCATGCCACTGGATGTCGCTATCTACCGCAACGATGCGCTCAAACCCTGCACCTTCGAACAGGTGGATGAACACAACGATTATTTCCATCAGCTGCGGGCCCAGTGGCATCAGGGCATCCAGACCCTGTTCAACGAACTGGACCCGCCAACCATCTGTTAATCAACCGGTGACCTATTCGCTGTAACCGGTCAGTTCCATATAGCCCACACCACTGTGGGAGCCCTCCACCGTCACCGGGCTTTCCCAGTAGGGATAGAGCCCGGCGTTCCAGTACTGACCCGCTGGCGCGGACACTCCGATATCCACATCCAGTTGCGGTATCCGCAGACGGAAGCTTCCCGGTACCCGGCCGTTTTCAGAATCCCGCCAGTCTTTACCGGACAGCTCTATCTGATCAGGCCCGAGGTCGGTGACCGAGCCGTCAGCGGCAATCCAGCTTCCGGACAGGAAGTCCCGCTCCTGTTCCCGCAGCCGGAACGCCATGAGTTTGTGGCCATCGTCCAGGTGCAGCGCAAACCAGTCCCAGCCCTGCTGCCCGGTTTTCAGCAACTGGCTGCTCCATTCCCGGTCAAACCAGCCCCTGCCCTTCACCTCGTGGCTCTGACCATTCACGGTCACGGTACCGCTGATATCCAGATCAACCAGGCTGAAGTACATTGATCCCTGGCCGTCGAACGATTTGGCGCTGAATCCGTTATCACCGTGGGCAATCCGTCTGTCGGTGTTGCCCAGTTGCAGATCATAGCCCCAGTTCTCAGCCTCCACCTTCAGGTGCCAGACCCCGTCAGCCGCAGATTCCGCCAGCAGCCAGTCATCCAGCCAGACCTGCAACGGCGCTGCCTGCACCCCGGCATGCCCGACATCGCCCCGCGCCAGCCGTTCGGCAAACTGGTGCTGACCAGCAAACGAGACCGCGGCGTGCGCCATCCAGGCCGCTTCCAGGGGCCAGCTTGCCGGCGCAGGTGGCGGATTATCCATTGGCCGGGGCTTGAGCGCCTGGCGGAACTGGGTCCACTGAAGTCCCAGCGGCTGGCCATCAGCCGTTTGCAGGTTAGCGGTCAGGTACCACCACTCGATGCGGTGTTGTGGATGCGCGCCGAAATCCTCAGGGAAGGTCAGCGCATCCCCGGGCCCCGGTTGCAGGAACTGGTGGGCGCTGTCGTTATCCACGGACGCCGCCAGGCCGGCAAAACCCTGATTTCGCGGAGACTCGGAACAGGCCGCCAGCATTGCGCACGCCAACAGTATGGTCAGGAACCGGGCAATGCTCATCGTTCACCTCCACCCGCAAGACTCGCGCCGGGTCGCAAAGATTTCTGCCCCGCAAGCTGCCGCCCGATCAGCCAGGCAATCACCAGGCCAATGGTCACCATCAAGGCGCCGAGCTCAAGCCAGAAGCCCGGATAAACGGCCATAGGCAGTGACCAGCCAAAGGCCAGCGGATTGATGCGACTGACCAGGACCCAGGTCAGCCAGATACCCAGCGGCAGGGCAACCACCGTTACCCCGAGTGTCAGCAACTGGGCCAGCCGCCGGATCTGCCCGCAAACGGCTTTCGACGGCACACCCCACAAACCCAGCAGCTGGAAGTACCAGAAACGGGAAGCGAAAAAAACCCAGCCCATCACCAGTAACGACAGGGACGCAAGCACCAGCGTCAGCACACTGATGGCGCGGGTCAGCACAAAGGTCTGTTGAAATACCTGACTGGCCAGGGCCTGGATGCTGGCGTTGTCCCGGATCGTCAGATCCGGCACCCGCCATTCGGCTCTAAGTCGCCGGGCTATTTCATCAGCCGTGTAATCGCCAGGATTAATGGAAAAACTCTCGAATCCGGGAGTAAAACTCTCCGGCAGCGAATCTCCGTGCAATAACAGTTCCGCTGCGGGGCGTCCGTAATCGGCATAAACCCCGATCACAGTTGCCTCCAGAGTCTCACCGGCAACTTCAAATTGCAGCCGCTGCCCGGGCGCGACTCCCTGGCGACGGGAAAGCTGCTCATTAACCATAACGCCGCCGTCCGACAAGGCCGCCCAGGGGCTGTCCACGGAGTCCATCAGCGCCCAGTCAGTAACCAGCGGCGTCAGGGGCGACAGTGCCATCAGGTCGGCGGCGACAGCACCCGAGCCAGCGACAGTCTGCAGCACCTTGGCCTTGCCACGCTGAACCCGGTGCCAGTCACCGATTCCGTCCATTTGCGCAAGCGCCCTGGCGCCGGCCTGGGCGTTGGCATCTTCAGGCACTTCCAGATAAAGCTCCGCGGACAATCGCTGGGCCAGCCACTGTTCAAAGGTATCCTCAAAGGTGGTAACCAGGGCCTGAACCGCCAGCACCGTCGCCATGGCAAATTGCAGGGCAACCACCGGCAGCGCGAGGCTGCGGAACATCACGGCCAGCTCCCGGTAACGCCAGCGGCCCATAGGTGCCTCGGGGCTCTGGCCCTGCCGAGCGGCCATGGCGTCCGCGCACCGGGCAAGAACAGCCGGCACCAGCCCGCCCGACCCGACAAAGACCAGCGCCACCCCGACAAATACCCAGAGCAGCGACATGGCCCAGAAAACCATGGCCAGCCCCCCGGCCAGCATCAGCACCCAGAACCAGCCGGCGAAAACCGCCACAGCAGATGAATTGTCCCCCGCCACTTGCCGCTGCGGTATCAGCCAGTCGATCAGGCATACTCCCAGCACCAGCGCTATCATCACCAGGGCGGCCTGCCAGGGCACCGCGCTGTCGCTGCCAGCGTAAAGCGACAGGTCAAACAGGCTGTCCAGCGCCTGGCCGAAGCCCTGCCCCAGCCGGTTCGCCAGTGCCTGCCCGAGCCAGGCCCCGGGGATCACGCAAATCAGTGTCAAAGCCATCAGCTCGATGGCCAGCAGGCGGTGGATCCGCGCCCTGGTTATCCCGAAACGGTGCAGCAGAGCAAAACTGCTGCGCCGCTGCGCCAGACCCAGATGGTAAACGCTGCGTACCAGAAGGCCGGTGATGAACAGCACCAGCAGGCTGAGGGCGTCGAGATTCAACAGAAAACTGTCGGCCAGTTCGGCGGTGGCAGGGCCGGGCTGGAAAGTCCTGGATTGATAGCCTTCTGGCAGACTGCCGGAGCCCGGGCTGAGCAACAGGGAAAGCTGCTTTTGCGGTTCTGGCTGGCCAGCCACTTCGCTGATATCGACAAAGGGTCTGCCGTCCAGTTCTCCCATAGGGTCATCCGCCGCCCCACCACCCGGGGATGCGTCAAAGCAGGCCATGGCCAGGGGATCGATACCTATGACCCGGCGGGCTTGCTCGCCACCGGTGGTTTCCAGCCAGGGTGCCACGCAGATACCTGCCCGGCGCAGGGTGACAAAATCGGCAACGGTTACCGGCTTGCCATCAACGCGAACCACAGCCTGGCGGGCGGCTACGGCTTCTTCGCTGACTGCCAGGCTTGCCCGGGCCTGCCCGGTCAGCTCGGATACCCCGGTCCAGAGCATGGTAGCCACCATGATCATCAGCGCCAACGCCAGCAGTTGCAGCGGATGACGCCGGTAATGGCTGGTTATTGCCTTGATAATCATGGACGGTTAGTCCGTGCGGTCGTAAGCGGGCAGGGCTTCCCAGAACACGCTGTAAATACATCCCTGTACGCTCGACCTCCGCCATCCATGGCTCCGGACGTTTCTGGAAAGCCCTGCCCGCTTACTCTCTGAGTCATCAGTGGCTTCCGCCGAGATCAAGAGAGTCATGGCAGCGCGCCGCCAGCGCCTGATCGTGGGTGGCCAGAATGAGCGCGCAGCCGGTGTCGCGCTGGACTTCAAACAGCCGGTCGGCCACATCTTCTGCGGTCTGCCGGTCGAGGCTGCCGGTGGGTTCGTCGGCCAGGATAATGGCCGGATGCATGGCAAATACCATGGCCAGCGCTGCGCGCTGGCGCTGGCCGCCGGAAACCTGATCCGGGAAACGGTTGGCCTCGTTGGCCACCCCTAGCTGTTCCAGCCAGTGCCGTTCGTCGCCTGCGGTCTTCCCGGCCAGACTGGCCCGTAGTTGCACATTTTCCAGCAGGGTCATGGCAGGCATCAGGTTGGCCTCCTGGAAAACCACGCCGATGCTCTGTTTTCTCAGCGCCGCCCATGCCGATGTTGCGTCCGGCCCTGCTGTATTGTGGGTGGTGTCAAACTGCCGGCCTGCGATTGCAATTCGCCCGCTATCGGGCAATTCCAGCCCACACAACAGGTTCAGAAGGGTGCTCTTGCCGGAACCCGAACGGCCGATGACGGCCATGGATCCGGCGCTGGCAACTTCAAACGACAGCCGATCAATAACCCGGACGGTTTCAGCGCCGCTGCGGAAGCACTTGCCGAGTTGTTCAACCGTCACCACTGTGTCAGGCATCCGTCACTTCCCGGCTGTTGGCAGTATTGTCGGCGCCACGCCCCCGCCATTCATGAAACTGTTCGAGGTAGGACAACAGCGCCGGTATTACCGCCAGCACCAGCATCGTCGACAGACCCAGACCGAAGGCAATGGATGTGGCCATGGGAATCAGGAACTGGGCCTGCAAAGAGGTTTCAAACAGCAGCGGCAGCAGTCCGCCAATGGTGGTCAGCGATGTCAGCAGAACCGCGCGGACCCGCTGGACTGCCGCTTCGTTCAGCGCATCGGTAATCCCCAGGCCTTTGCTGCGCTGATTATTGTAGAAAGCCACCAGAATGATGACATTGTTGACCACAATTCCAGACAGGCCAAATAACCCGAACAGGGACAGAATGGTCAGCTGCAGGCCCATCAGCCAGTGCCCGAGCAGGGCGCCGACCAGCGCAAACGGAATAATGGCCAGCACAATCAACGGCAGGCTCCAGGAGGCAAACACCCAGGCCAGCACTACATACATCAGCCCCAGACCAATGATCAGCCCGGTGCGCATATCATCCAGGGTTTCCCGCTGGTCCGCCGAGCGGCCTTCAAAGCTGTAGTGGAGATTGTATTCCTTGACCAGTGACGGCAACACATCTGCCTCCAGGCTGGCGAGGATCTGGTCCGTGGTACTGATCCGGGTGTTCAGTGACGCCGTTACTTCCACGGCCAGTTCGCCATCGGCGTGGCGCAGGGCCTGGAAGCCCTGGCGGTGATCCAGGTTCATGACCTGTGACAGCGGCACAAACCTGCCATCCGGCACCCGGATACTCAGCCGCGACAGCGTGGCCATGCGTTCACGCTGGTATTCCGGTAGTTGCACCCGTACTTCCACTTCGTCCCGGCCGTCCTGGTAGATCTGGGCTATGCGGCCGTCAAAAGCTGACCGTAACTGACGCCCGAGATCGCTGGTGCTGAGCCCCAGGGCTTCGCCATAGCTACTGACCTGATAAATAAGCTGTTCCCGGCCCCAGGGCATATCGTCCTCGGTATCCAGTACGCCCGGCAGGGTTGCCAGCGACTCCAGCAGGGATTCAGCAGCTCGTTTGAGCGCAGTGGCATCGTCGCCGGTGAGACGGACGTTCACATCCCGCCCGGGCGGCCCTGACTGGCGCTCAGTGATGTTGAGGTTATCAAGCCCGGCCGGCAGCTCCAGCCTGCTGCGCCACTCGCCAATAAAATCGGGATTACGGACCGACCGGCGGTCAGATGGCGTCAGTTCGACCAGCATGGAACCGAGTTCATTGCCGGTGCGGCTGGTGCCCGGCGCACCCTGGGTAATGCCATGGGCGGTCATGGCATGAAGAACCAGATCGCCACCCAGGGCTTCTTCGGTTTCATTCAGGGCCTGCTCCAGCTCCGCCAGAAACTCGTCCACGGTTTCGCGGCTGGTGCCAGCAACGAAACTGGCGTTGGCATAGAGTATGGAAGGCTCTGGCGTGGGGAAGAAATTGAACCCCAGGCGTCCACCGGCCAGCAGGCCTGCGGTAAGAAACGCCAGGGCCAGGGCGGTGGCCAGGGTGATACCACGGTGTTCCAGGGTATACCGGGACAGGGCCCGAAAGTGGCCATTGCGGAAACGGTCAAACCACTGCTCGAAACCGCCACGGATCCGGTCAATGGGTCCCGGGCGGGACTCTGGCCCGTTACCCTTCCTGCGCCGGGGAATGAAGGCATGGCGCAGGTGAGCCGGCAGCACAATAAAGCACTCCAGCAACGATGCGATCAGCACACAGATCATCACCAGTGGAATGTCACCGAGAATATTGCCAATAATGCCGCCCACCACCAGCAAGGGCATAAACGCGGCAACGGTTGTCATCGACGAAGCCAGCACCGGCCAGACCATGCGTTTGGCGGCGCCTTCCGAAGCATAGATGGATTCCTCCCCCATACGCGCGTGAGCGTCTGCATCCTCCCCGACCACAATGGCATCGTCCACGATGACCCCCAGTGCCATGATCAGGGCAAACAGTGAGATCATGTTGATGGAACCGCCGATACCCCAGAGTACCGCCATGGCGGCCAGAAAGGCTGTCGGGATACCCACCGCAACCCAGAATGCCACCCGGCCGGGCAGGAACAGATAAAGCAGCAGTACAACCAGCACCAGGCCACCAAAACCGTTCTTGATCAACAGCGATATACGGTCATCAATCAACTGCCAGGTTTCGTCGTAAACCTCCAGGTCTACCACCGGGGGCAGGGTGGGCCGGGTATCCTCCAGCCACTGATCGAGCACCTCTGCCGCTGCCAGTGAGTTGCCGTCCTCCGCGCGCTGCAACTGCAGCTCAATGGCTGGAAAACCCTTGTGGCTCATGGTGACCTGGCTGTCCCGCGCCTCCTGGCGGATGCTGGCAATATCCCCCAGCACCAGGTTGGTACGCCCGTCGCTGATCACCGGAATGGTTTCAAATGCCTGGGGGCTGCGGCGTTGCTCCACCGAGCGCAACTCACGGGTGGAATCCTGCTGCCCCATCATACCGGCAGGCAAATCCTGAGAGATCGCCTGCACCCGGTCGGCAATCTGATCCAGCGACAGGCCCAGGGTTTCCAGCCGTTCCACCGGCACATCAATGCTGATCTGCTGCTCCGGGAGACCGGTCATCGATACCCGGTCGATTCCCCGGGTGAGCAATTCGTCCTCGAACCGGTAAGCAAGCTTTCGCAACTCGTCCCGGTCAAGATCACCGTACACCAGCAGGCGCCCCACCGGTTCGTAGCGCTCGACCCGGGTAACCTGGGGCTCTTCGGCCTCTGCCGGGAAATTATTGAATTCGTCTACCTGTTGGCGAACATCGTCCAGGGCCTGAATGGGGTTACTGCCCTCGTTAAATTCCAGGGTAATCGAGGAAACCCCCTGGGCTGACGTCGAGGTCATTTTTTTCAGGTCCTGGATGCTGCGCAGCCGCTGCTCAAGGGGATTGGTAATGCCCTGCTCGACATCTTCGGCCGAGGCACCGCTCCAGACCACCCGAACGCTCACCACATCAAGCGCAAACGTCGGAAAAAACTGGATGTTCATGCGGGACAGGGCCAGCGTCCCACCCAGCAACATCATCAACATCACCAGGTTGGCCGCTACCTTGTGGTGAACAAAAAATCCGATGACCCCCTTGCGCCGCTTCATTCAGCGGCTCCATCACTGCTGCCTTCGCCGGCACGCTGGACTTTCAGGCCACTCATGGCATTGGGCAAATGCGTGGTGATCAGTGACTGGCCGGCCTGCAGTGCCGGGCTGGCCACCAGCAGATGGCGTTCACCGTCAACGGCAGGAATTTCTCCCAGCCGTTCAACCCTGACCCGGCGCATCCGGTTTTCGTCCGTCATCAGATACACGGTGTCGCTGCCGTAGAGTGCGCTGTAGGGAACGGCAACCGAATTCTGCACTGCCGGGCGTTGAAGCATGACCGGCAGCAAGCCCCCGGGGCGAAGACTCTGAATGGAACCGGCCTCAGCCTGTCGCGATGACAGAATGGCTTCAGTGCCGGAAGGATTGCTGGTGCCGACAAAACCGGTGAGCACAAAACGTTGCCGGCCATCCTCGCTAACGGCCTCAAGCGCCGTGCCAGCCGCAAGCGCAGACTGCAGCTCGGCATGAAACTGGCTGGGCACGGTGGCTCTCAGTTCCAGGCCCTGAACCGGATAGACCGACAGCAGCGGTGCATTCGGACTGACCTGGTCCCCCGGTGCGACCTGAATATCCGTCACGACGCCGTCGAAAGGCGCCTGCACTATGGCCCGTTCCGCATCCAGCCGGGCCGAGACCAGCGCTGACTGTGCCCGGTCCCGACGCGCGCTCAGGCTCTTCAGTCTTGACGGGTGCTCGGCAATCGCCCGCTTCCTGACCGTGACGGTCAGGCGGGCACGGGCCAGGTTATCTGCTGCAGCATCAAGATCCTCCTGAGACGACAGATTCCGGCCCACCAGTGACTCGGTCCTGGCAAATTGCCGTTGGGCGTTCGCCACTATTGCCTGTTCACTGGCCAGAGCCTTGCGGTCATTGCTGACACGGATGTTCTCGGCGTCGATCTGGGCCTGCAGATCCGCCACATCGGCTTCGGCCCGATCAAGTTGGGGCTGGACATCCGCGCTGTCCATGGCGACCAGCAGTTCACCTTCGGCAACCCGCTGCCCTTCCCGCACCGGGCGTTCACCGATGCGTCCGCCCAGCGGCGCGCTTATCCGCGTCTGATCCGGCGCCAACAACTCGCCATAGAGCGGCAGCACCGGGGCATGATCTCGCGGTTGTATCGCCATGACCTGCACCAGCCAGGCACGCTCCGACGCACTGACGGCCTCGGGCTCCGGCCTTGAGGCCTTCATCAGAATGAAACCACCAATACCGATGGCCAGAATAAGCAGGGGAAGAATTCGTCTAACCATCTTGCGCTCTTGACTCATACTTTAGTCTCGAATGCCCATTCCCAGCGTGAAATGGGACCTTTTCCTTGTCATCATAATATGCTTAAAAAATATACATGTCTGGTTACGCCTGGACTTCACGATCCGCTTTCCGTCAGAGCAGAGTAAAGCATATGGATTTCCAGAACGAATCAGCCCGGACTCTCGGCAGACCTTACCGTAAAGCGGTGCTCAAAGCGCTCCTGTTTCTTACCATCAGCGCCGGGACGATCATTGTTGGTCTGAATCTGGCACAAGGACATTTGCCGCTCGCGGTGGCGGAGACCGGCATGGTTCTGTTCTCGGTATATGTGCTGCATTCAGTACGGAACTCTCGCCATATCGAACGCTGGGCGATGGTCTTCCTGACACCTTTCTGCATCACCATGTTGTTTTCGATGATGTTGCCCACCTCTTCAGTTACGGTGTTTCTCTGGGTTCTGATCATTCCTGTCCTGGCCCACCTGCTTTTGGGTCGCCGCGCGGGGCTGATGGTTTCCTGCGCCTTCATGACAATCACTGCTGTTATATTCTGGTACCGGCATCAGGGCCAGCCTGACGTTCTTGCCGCATCGCCGGTCGCCAACACCGTTCTGGTCGCCCTCTGCATTCTGGTATTTTCCCATGTTTATGAGGTTACCCGTGAGCGTTCCGAGCTTCGCCTGCTGCAATTGGCACAGACTGACGCGCTTACCGGCCTGCCCAACCGGATCCGGCTGAAGGAAGTGTTTGAACGCGAGCGCAAGCGGGCCGAACGTGAACAGACACCGTTTTCGCTGATTGTGCTGGACCTGGATTATTTCAAGGCAATCAATGATGACCACGGGCATGAAGCGGGCGACCTGCTGTTACGGCAGGTTGCCGATCTGCTCCGGCGGTGTCTGCGGGCCAGCGATCTGCCTGCCCGGCTTGGTGGCGAAGAATTCGGTGTTCTTTTACCCAATACCAGCGCAGCCCAGGCGGCCGAGGTATCGGAAAAAATCCGCTCACGGATCGGGTCCATGGAAGTGGTGTTCGAGGAAAAAAGGCTGGGAGTGACCCTGAGCGGAGGAATTGCAGAACTCGGCACTGACGGCGACAGTCTGAGGTCTTTGCTGAGGGCCGCCGATAACCGGATGTATGAAGCCAAGGCGGCCGGTCGTAATCAGATCATTCAGCCATCAACCGATGATCTGTTCAGTGCTCTGGGGAACCCGGATGATGACAGCCACACCTGAGGCTTCGGTTCCGGCTAGTCGCCTACCGTAAAAGCGAGAATTCGGGACAGGTGGCTGTAAGGCAGTCCGGTTTCCCGGTGCCAGGCATTAAACGCCGCCTGAGCCTGCGCAAGCCCCTTTTTGCTGACGGGAGACGCATCCAGTAACTGTTCCCGGCGCAGCGCCGTAACCACATCCGTTGACAGAATAAAACCGTCCCAGCCCACCCGGCGCAGAAAATACTGGGCACTGGTTCCGCCCAACCGCTCACCATTGCGCTTCAGCCAGACCAGCAGGCCGACCTGGTCATCACTGGGCCACCCGGCCAGAAAATGTCCAAAGCCCCCATGTTGCCGTGAAGCCTCGACAATCATCCGGGCATTCTCCGGCACGGTCCGGATCTTCTGCAGATTGCGGACAATCCGCTCATCCCGGGCAAGGGTTTCCAGCACTTCCGGTGGCACCTGCTGCCAGTATAACGGCACAAAGCCCGCAAACGCCGCCTCGAAGTCCGGCCATTTACGTTCAATGACCCGCCAGACAAAACCTGCCTTGAAGATACAGCGGGTCATTTCTGACAGAAAACGGTCGTCGCCAAGAGATTCAAGGTCGCCCGGCGCCGCAACCCGCGGCAAACCAGCCTTTACAGCTTCTTCCCCGCCTTTGTGAAAACAGGCGAACTCATGGATCTTGGTGAAAGCAGGGGTATCCATAGCGACCTCAGTCCAGCAGAATTTTGATACCGATCAGCACCAGCACAATACCACCAAACAGTTCCGCCTTGTCCTCCAGCCAGGTGCCGCTGCGCGAACCCACGTAAACCCCCGCGCCACTGAAAACAAAGGTGACGAACCCGATAATCGCGCAGGCAACAAGGGGGTTTACGTCAAGCAGGGTCAGGGAAAAACCCGCGGCCATGGCGTCGATACTGGTGGCGATAGCAAGCAGCAGCATGACCTGGTGGGTGATCGCGGCAATGTCTTCTTCAATGCCCTCCGACATGGATTCATAAATCATTTTGCCGCCGATCAGCATAAGCAGCAAACACGCAATCCAGGGCGCATAGGACTCCACCCAACCGATAACGCCCTTGCCGCCCAGATAACCGATCAGCGGCATCAGGGCCTGGAACACGCCGAAATAGAGCGCTGATTTGAAGGCCAGGGTGGGCACCCGGCAGGTATTTTTGGCGCCCAGCCCGATGGAAACGGCAAACGCATCCATACTTAACGCCAGCGCAAGAACGATCACCTCGAACACTTGAGAGCTCCCCCTGGATCACAAGGCCGAAAGATACCTCAAGTCTGCGGCGAATCCCAACCTCGGGCATGCGCGAGTGGCCTTGAAACAGCAGTGAAAACGAGGATATAAAGATGCTTTCCAAGGCCTTTGGGGAAACCCATGCCGGAATTGTCACAGCCCCTGAACGAGCAAGGCCCTGAGCAAGGGACCATGGCGCGGGTCACATAATCACCCCAACGTTTCCGGAGGGAGCCCATGAGCGAATCTGTGCCTGATACAACGTCGGAATCCGCCCGGCACGCCGCCGATGATCTCAATCGTCCCTGGCACCGGATCAAAACTGGCGAGGTACTCGATGTTCTCGCGACCGGAGAGCACGGCCTCAGCAGTTCCGAGGCGGCCCGGCGCCTGCAAGACTATGGCCTTAACCGCCTGGCTCAAACCAGCGGGCCAGGGGCACTGGTACGTTTTTTGCGCCAGTTCCACAATGTCCTGATCTACATCCTGATCCTTGCCTCCGTCGGTACGGCGCTGCTCGGCCACTGGGTGGATACCGGCGTTATTGTCGGTGTGGTGGTGATCAATGCCATTGTCGGTTTTGTCCAGGAGGGTAAAGCCGAACGGGCGCTGGGAGCCATCCGCAACATGTTGTCACCTACCGCACAGGTGATTCGTGACAGCAGGCGCCATGAGGTGGACGCGGAAAACCTCGTACCCGGCGATATAGTGCGTCTCGGGGCCGGGGACCGGGTGCCGGCGGACATCCGGCTGATTGACTGCAATAATCTGAGAATCCAGGAATCGGCACTGACCGGGGAGTCCGAAGCGGTTGAAAAAAACCCGGACGCGGTCGAGGAAAACGTGCCACTGGGGGATCGCAGCGGCATGGCCTATTCCGGCACCCTCGTCACCTCCGGCAAAGGCTACGGAGTGGTGGTGGGAACCGGTCAGCAGACAGAAATTGGCCGCATCAGTGAGCTGATGGCGTCGGTGGAAACCGTCACTACTCCGCTTTTGCGCCAGATCGCCCTATTCGGCCAGTGGCTGAGCGCGGTGATCGTGCTGGTGTCCGCCCTGACATTTGCCATCGGCTACTGGGTTCGTGGCACCGCTCTGGCAGAGATGTTTCTGGCTGCCGTCAGTCTTGCGGTTGCCGCCATTCCCGAAGGCATGCCTGCCATTCTGACCATCACCCTTGCTATCGGGGTTCAGGAGATGGCCCGCCGCAAGGCCATCATCCGGCGACTGCCTGCGGTTGAGACCCTGGGAGCCGTTACCAATATCTGCTCCGACAAGACCGGAACCCTGACCCGCAATGAAATGAAGGTCCAGACCGTAGAGATGGCGCACCGCCGCCTGAAGGTGAGTGGCGCCGGCTATGAGCCCGTTGGCGAATTCGAGGAGTCCGGAAAACCCTTCGATCCTTCAGCTGACCCATCCCTGGTCCGGATGCTGCGCGCCGGCCTGCTGTGTAACGACGCCGAGATTACCGAAAAATCCGGCGAGTGGAAGCTCAATGGCGAGCCTACGGAAGGAGCCCTGGTGGCGGTAGCGCGCAAGGCGGGCCTGGACCCGGACGACCTGACCCACCCCTGGCGCCGGCTGGGCCTGATTCCTTTTGCCTCTGAGCACAAGTTCATGGCGACCCTGAACCGCGACGGTGAACAGCAAGCGGGTGCCTGGATCTTCCTCAAGGGCGCGCCCGAACGGTTGCTGGAACGCTGCGCCCGACAGATGGGCGCGGCTGAACCAGAGCCACTCGACACCGATTACTGGCATGAACGAATGCAGGCAATCGCGGAGGAGGGTCAGCGGGTGCTTGCGATTGCCTGTCGCCAGGTGGCACAGGATTTTTCGCACCTGGAATGGCACGAAGTGGAATCTGATCTGGTGCTGCTGGGTCTGTTCGGCATAATGGATCCACCCCGCCAGGAAGCGATCGAAGCCGTTGCCCAGTGTCAGGCCGCCGGTATTCGGGTGGTAATGATTACCGGCGATCACGGCGGAACAGCCCGGGCCATCGGTCGCCATTTGGGTATCGCCGGAGATCAACCCGCGATGACGGGTCAGGAACTGGAGTCACTGACGCAAGCACAGCTGATTGAAGCCGTAGCCCGGATTACCGTTTTTGCCCGCACCAGTCCGGAGCACAAGCTGCGGCTGGTGCGGGCACTGCAGGCCCGGGGCGAGGTCGTGGCGATGACCGGTGACGGGGTCAACGATGCCCCGGCACTGAAGCAGGCCGACGTCGGCATTGCCATGGGCAGGAAAGGAACAGAAGCCGCCAAGGAAGCCTCCGAGATGGTGCTCGCCGATGACAACTTCGCCACGATCGCAAGGGCAGTGGAGCAGGGCAGAACGGTCTACGACAACATTCGTAAATCCATTCTCTACCTGCTGCCAACCAATGCCGGCCAGGCTCTGACCATTTTCATGGCCGTGCTACTGGCGATGCCACTGCCGCTGACACCGGTCCAGGTGCTGTGGGTCAACATGGTCACCGCGGTGACCCTGGCCATGGCCCTGGCCTTCGAACCGACCGAGCCCGGAACCATGGAGCGTGCCCCGCGCAGTTCCAGACAGCCGTTGCTGTCGACAGGTTTTCTATGGCGTATTCCCTTTGTCGGGTTATTGCTCTGGGCCGGTACCTTCGGGCATTTCTACTGGCTCACCAGCGCGGGAGTCAGCCTCGAGGTAGCCCGGACTGCCGCGATCATGACCCTCGTGGCGGGACAGATATTCTATCTTTTCAATGTCCGTCACCTGTATTCCTCAATACTCAACTGGCGGGGTTTTTTTGGCAG
>NZ_DATFKH010000075.1:0-1393 GCF_035268745.1 Marinobacter sp. | reverse complement strand
CAGGGGAATCGCACTTGAGCTTTGACAGTTGGGTTGAATTGGATTCTTGAGGTTTCATCATCAGATGGAGCTTCGAGATGCCGGCATTATCCAGTTATTTCAATGACGAAGACGATCCCCGCAAGAGTAACGCGCCACGGCATAAGTTCTGCGATCTGATGACGATCAGCCTTTTGTGCGCGCTGTGTGGCGGGGAGACGGCCGTCGATATGGAGCATTTTGGGCAGATGAAGGAGGAATTCCTTCGCGAATTTCTGGAATTGCCTCACGGTATTCCCTGCCATGATGCCTACTCGCGGCTCTTTCGCTTGATGAAGCCGACCAGCCTACAGGCGTTTTTCGACAAGTTCCGGAGCGACTTTGCTGCGGCCCATGCCGAGCATCCGGCGATCGCCATCGACGGTAAGGAGATGCGGCGCAGCTTTGACAAAGCAGCCGCCCAGTCGAACCTGAACGTTGTCACCGCCTTTGCTCATGGTGCGCGGCTGAGCCTAGGGATGACGCAAAGTGCTAAGGGCGGCGGGGAGATTTTGGCTCTGCGCGAGCTGATTGAAATGCTTGATATTCGTGGCATCACCATCACGGCCGATGCCTTGCACTGCCAGCGAGAGACCTGTGACCTGATCGTGCAGGAAGGCGGTGACTATTGCCTGCAGCTCAAGGGCAATCAGGGCGATATGCAAGCCGACGTGCGGGCCTTCGTGGCCGATCAGGATATTGAATACAATGATGAATATACCTCTGTAGACGGTGGCCATGGCCGGGTTGAGGAGCGGTCATATCGCGTCTACGACGTGCCGGACTATCTCGCTGAAACCGATCAATGGCCACATCTTGATGCCTTCGTTCATGTCGTCACCAGGCGCACAGCGGGCCAAACGGCCAGCAGTTCCGAGCGGCTGTACCTCCTGTCAAAATGCGTCACAGCTCAAGCAGCCGCCACGCTGATCCGCGGCCATTGGGAAATCGAGAACAGCTTGCATTGGTCACTGGATGTGGTGATGAACGACGATCAGCACCGCGCGCGCAAAGACAACGCGCCCGCCAACTTCGCCGCGCTACGCCGGATCGCATTGGGCATCATCAAGGCGAATACCGCAAAAGGCTCGAACCGGGTGAAGTTCAAAAAGGCAGGCTGGAGCAACGACTGCCTGCGCACCCTCATCGAAGGCTTCTGAAGCGCGATTGCCCTGCTTTGGAAGAGCCAAATATTGTTTTTATTGCGCAAAAGCTATATCAAACTGATACCCCATTAGACCAGATGAGCGTTTTGCGGCACCAGTTCCGCAAGTGTGTTTTTCTGACGAACACGGAAGAGTTCGAAGGAGAAAGACCAATGACGAAAACACTTTACGTGGGGCTGGACGTCCACAAAGACACCATTGCCGTGGCT
>NZ_DATFKH010000074.1:0-1149 GCF_035268745.1 Marinobacter sp. | reverse complement strand
TCACTGAGTCTCGGGTAGAGACAGCGCCCCCATCGTTACGCCATTCGTGCAGGTCGGAACTTACCCGACAAGGAATTTCGCTACCTTAGGACCGTTATAGTTACGGCCGCCGTTTACCGGGGCTTCGATCAAGAGCTTCGCGCAAGCGCTAACCCCATCAATTAACCTTCCGGCACCGGGCAGGCGTCACACCCTATACTTCCACTTTCGTGTTTGCAGAGTGCTGTGTTTTTGATAAACAGTCGCAGCCACCTGGTCACTGCAACCCCCTTCAGCTCCACGAGCAAGTCGCTTCACCTAACAGGGGCGTACCTTCTCCCGAAGTTACGGTACCAATTTGCCTAGTTCCTTCACCCGAGTTCTCTCAAGCGCCTTAGGATTCTCTCCTCACCCACCTGTGTCGGTTTACGGTACGGTCAACTATTACCTGAAGCTTAGAGGCTTTTCCTGGAAGCTTGGCATCAATCACTTCGCTCCACATGGGAACTCGTCGTCACGCCTCAGGATTGTGCAACCGGATTTTCCTAGCCACACTCCCTACACGCTTGAACCGGGACAACCAACGCCCGGATGACCTAGCCTACTCCGTCCCCCCATCGCAGTAATAGTTGGTGCAGGAATATTAACCTGCTTCCCATCGACTACGGCTTTCGCCCTCGCCTTAGGGGCCGACTCACCCTGCGCCGATTAACGTTGCGCAGGAAACCTTGGGTTTTCGGCGTGCGGGTTTTTCACCCGCATTATCGTTACTCATGTCAGCATTCGCACTTCTGATACCTCCAGCATGCCTCACGACACACCTTCGCAGGTTTACAGAACGCTCCCCTACCATGCCCAGATAAATCTGAGCATCCGCAGCTTCGGTGCACGGCTTAGCCCCGTTGAATCTTCCGCGCGGGCCGACTAGACCAGTGAGCTATTACGCTTTCTTTAAAGGATGGCTGCTTCTAAGCCAACCTCCTGGCTGTCTCTGCCTTCCCACATCGTTTCCCACTTAGCCGTAACTTTGGGACCTTAGCTGGCGGTCTGGGTTGTTTCCCTCTCCACGACGGACGTTAGCACCCGCCGTGTGTCTCCCGTGATTGCACTTCCTGGTATTCGGAGTTTGCATCGGTTTGGTAAGCCGGGATGGCCCCCTAGCCGAAACAG
>NZ_DATFKH010000073.1:0-2007 GCF_035268745.1 Marinobacter sp. | reverse complement strand
GGGGAGCTGTTACAGCTGCTCTGTCTCATGCTCGCTATTGATGCCCTGATGGTGGTCCAGGCGCTCGACTTGCGTTCCGATGAAGCCGGTGGTGCCAGCTTTGACGGAGCTTGCGGCCGGCTGCAGGCCTGGGTTCGCGAGCAGTCGCCCAAACTGGTCCGTGATCGCCCGCTGACCGCGGACATTGAACGAATCGCAAACAGCCTGCAGCAGCCGGGAACGCTGACCGACACGGTCCCATGGTTTGATTGATTAACCTGGTGTTGCGGCTTATCTGTCTGACTGAATCATCCGGAGGGTAGTGATAATGAAACGAGTGCAGTTCCAACCAGACGATTTGCAGAACGCGCTGGCAGAGATCAGTGATCAGGAAGTCGATAACCTGATGTATGGCGCGGTAGAACTCGATGCCGAGGGAACAATCCTGAGATACAACCTTGCCGAGACTGAACTTACCGGACGCAAGGCCGAGGACGTGATCGGCAAAAACTTCTTCAATGATGTGGCTCCCTGCACACGCAGTGATGAATTCTCCGGGCGCTTTTTCGAAGGTGTAAAATCAGGAGATTTCAATGCGGTGTTCGAATATCTGTTTGACCACGAAATGGAACCCACCAAGGTAAAAATCATCATGTTCAAGGCAATTGACCGGCAAAGTTACTGGCTGTTGATCAAGCGCAAGCTTGTAGACAGTCCAAAAGCCGGGTAATAGCGGTTTTATGGCCACCCTGTGGGCGATGAGGTTCTGCAAACTTTCGCAAAAATCGTCCCGGAGCGGGTAAGAGATCCAGCCCCGAGTCCCTTGGCCCGACGACGGAAATCCGGATCGGTAAAAGCGGCATCACATGAAGTCCGGGACCGTTCCAGTCGCCATAGACATAACCTGGATCTTCAGCGGCCAGAAAGACTGCTGGGAGCACCTGGAAAAGGCACTGTTGGTCGAGGACCTGATGAGTGAGCCATGGCTTGGTCCAGATTCGCATATGGGCGACCTGGCGATGGAACAACGGGTGACCAGCAAGGTGCCCGGGGCAAATTGCCGCTATCGGCTGGATTCAGTGCTTGCGATACAGATAGCCACCAGGCAGGGCAGTGGCGTTGCTGTCTTGCCATGCTATCTTGGCGACGCTGACAGCCAGTTGTGTCGATTAACCGGGCCACTGCACGAACTGCAAACGCAGTTGTGGATGCTTACCCACCAGGACCTGAAACGGGTGACTCGCATCCAGACACTAATCAGGGAAATTGGCGACAGACTCGGGCTGTCATTCGTTGCGACACCCATACGACAAACAGGAGGCGTTGGTTGAAGACACTGGGCCTGATTGGTGGAATGAGCTGGGAGTCAACCCAAACCTACTACCGGTTGATAAATCAGAAAGTAAGAGACGAACTGGGCGGGCTCCATTCTGCCAAGATTGTTCTCTACAGCGTGGATTTCGCCGAGATCGAGGCGCTGCAACACAAAGGTGATTGGCAGGCCACAGCTGAAATACTTGGATCGGTCGGCCGGTCGGTTGAATCGGCGGGCGCAGACGTCCTGGTGCTCTGCACGAACACGATGCACAAGGTTGCCTCCGAAATTGAGCAGGCTGTGAGCATTCCGCTTCTCCATATTGCTGATGCGACGGCCAACGTGCTCGAACAGGATGGGATCACCTGTGTGGGGCTGCTAGGGACAAGATTTACAATGGAGCAGACATTTTACATTGGTCGCCTTGAACAACGTGGTATTCAAGTCGTTGTGCCCGATGAGTTGCAACGGGAGCGCATCCATTCCGTAATTTACGACGAGTTGTGCCGCGGCGTGGTCAATCCGGACTCAAAAACCGATTATCTCGATGTAATAGCCTCATTGACTGAACGGGGCGCCCAGGGGGTAATTCTGGGGTGCACGGAGATTGGCCTTCTGGTCCAGGTCGCGGATACCGAAGTCAGACTCTACGATACTACCGAAATACACGCCGAGCAGGCGGTTCAGCTCGCTTTGGGTCAGCGGTCGCAATA
>NZ_DATFKH010000072.1:0-4114 GCF_035268745.1 Marinobacter sp. | reverse complement strand
TGTGAAGATCCTCCTGCACGTCGCGCCCTGGCAGCGTGTTCACCAGCAGGGAATCCCCGGGCGACCAGTAGCTGGAAATCTGCAGCATGGCAGGCCCGCTGAGGCCGCGATGGGTGACCAGCATGGGTTCCAGAAAATGGGCTTTGCGGCAGTGGACATCCACCGGGCAGCTGACGCCGGCCAGCGGGGCCAGTTGCTCCTTCAACTGTGGCTGCAGGGTGAAGGGCACCAGCCCGGCGCGCGTGGGCAGGATTGTCAGTCCGAACTGCCGGGCAATCTCATAGCCGAAAGCGGATGCGCCCATGGTGGGGATGGACAGGCCGCCGGAGGCAATCACCAGTGATTCGCACGAAAGCTCTGCCGTGGCGGTTTTCAGCCGGTAGCCGTCATCCAGTTCCGATACCGAGTCGACGCTGGTTTTCATCCGGACCTCGGCCCCCGCCCAGTCGCATTCGGTCAGCAGCAGATTCAGTATGTCCTTTGCGCTGTCCCTGCAGAACAGTTGCCCGGCGGCTTTTTCCTCGTGCTCGATGCCGTGCCTGTCCACCAGCTCCAGAAAATCCTGCGGGGTGTAGCGCTTGAGTGCGGAAATACAGTAGTGGGGGTTGTCAGACAGGAAGTTGGCCGGGGTGCTGTTCAGGTTGGTGAAATTGCAACGGCCGCCGCCGGACATCAGGATCTTCTTGCCCGGTTTGTTGGCATGGTCCAGCACCAGCACGCTGCGGCCACGGTAGCCGGCCGTCGCCGCGCACATCAGGCCGGCAGCGCCTGCGCCGATAATGATCACATCGTAGTGGGGCGTGGATTGGCTCATGGCAGCTCAACAGTGCCTTCCATAAACAGCACGGCCTGGCCGGCAATGGCGACCCGGTTGCCTTTCAGCTCGCAGCGCAGGGTACCGCCGCGTCGGGACACCTGGCGGGCGTCAAGCCGGTTTTTGCCGAGCTTTTCTGCCCAGTAGGGTACCAGAACGCTGTGAATGGAACCGGTAACCGGGTCTTCATCGACACCGGCGCCGGGGGCGAAATAACGGCTGACGAAATCGCAGTCCTGCCCGGGTGCGGTGATGATCAGACCCTGATTGCCCAGGGTTTTAAGGGTTCGCAGGTCCGGCTCTGCCGCTTTCACGGCGGCCTCATCGGCCAGCACTATCATATAGTTGGTATCGCTCGGCACAAACCAGGCCTGCTCCGGCGCGTCTGCAAGGGCATCCCGGATAGCCTGTGGTGTCGGCTGTTCCTGGTATGGCAGGTTGGGAAAGTCCAGGGTCAGCCAGCCATCGGCGCCTTTGCTGACCCCCAGCCGTCCGCTTTTCGACTGGAAGCTCACGCTGTCTTCCGGCCATTCCAGCAGGTTGAAAATAACCCAGGCCGACGCGAGCGTGGCATGGCCACAAAGCGGCACCTCGGTAGCGGGTGTAAACCAGCGAATGCTGAAATCCGCGTCCTGGTCTGCCGGCAGCGGGGTAATAAAGGCCGTTTCCGACAGATTGTTTTCAGCGGCCAGTGCCAGCAGGATGTCATCGGGCAGGTCCTCCTGCAATGGCATTACCGCAGCCGGGTTGCCGCTGAACAACTGGTCGGTAAAGGCGTCAAGCTGGTAGATGGGGTAGGGCATGGGAAGGTCCCGTCAGATCAATGGTTCGCGTATTCTGAACAAAGAGGCTATGCGGTGCCAGATTTTCCATGGTCCCGGCCGGTTCTGGCAGAATCTCCACTTCCGGGGCCAAGATTTTGCTGCGGTTGGGTGATAGCCTTATGGGGACATCGCCGGAAGCTGTCCACTGTATCAAATAAAGCAAAATTTATTCTGGATGCCGATTATGACCAAGCCCAGTTCTGATCTTGCCAATGCGCTGCTCGAGCAGCATGTAAAACATGAACTGTCCGCGCTCAAAGGCGCGAAAATGCGCCGTTTTCTGGCGCAGGAACTGGATGAACTGTTCGATCTCGCCGGCCGCGTGACCCTGGGCCGCATTACCTCGGCCGAACAGGTCATGGTTCTGGTCAGAAAGGTTGTGATCAATATGGAGATGAACCCGGATATCCCGGGAGTGGCCGGTGACATGTATACCGAGGCCCTGAGTGCACCGATCCAGAAGACCACGAAACTGAATGAAATCATCACCCGCGAACAGGTCACCGGTTTCCTTGAGCAGGCACTGGCGCTGAAAGAGCAGCGGCAGCGAATGATCAGCGGGGTCATGTCGCATCCGGTCTACCAGCAAATGGTTGCCACCGTGGTCTACCAGGGCGTGGTCAACTTTCTGTACGAGGATAACCTGCTGACCAAGAATGTGCCCGGTGTCGGTTCGATGATGAAGTTCGGCAAGCGCATGGCCAACCGGGCAGTGCCCGGGCTGGATGAATCGTTTGAGCGCCGTTTCAAGGCCTGGTTGGCGCAGAGCCTGCCAGGGCTGATTGCCCGCAGTGAGGAGTTTCTCCAAAAATCACTGACCGATGAGGAGCTGCGGGACAGCATCATGGAGGTCTGGGAATCGGTGGAAAACCAGACCATCGAAGAACTGCATGAGGGCCTTGGCGATGTCCGCATGCAGGGATTTCTGGTGCTGGGGTATGAATTCTGGCTTCAGTTCCGCCAGACCCCTTATTTCGAGGGCTGTGCCGAAGCGGTGGTTACCCGCTTTTTCGAGTATTACGGCGACCGGCCTGTTCTCGAACTGCTCAAGGAGATGGGCGTGGAGCGCGAGGTGATCATGGCTGAAATTGACGGCCTTGAGCTGCCGCTTCTGGATGTGCTGCATAAGGAAGGCTACCTTGAGGCTCTGATCCGCCGCCGCCTGACCGCTTTCTACACCTCGGCGGCCGCCAGAAAACTTCTCGCGCAAGGTTAGTGAGTGACAATGTGGATACCTGTTGAACTGCTCTGGGCCTACCTGGCCGCGGTTACCCTGTTAACACTGACGCCGGGTATCGACACGCTGCTGGTGATGCGCAATACCGGGCGCGGCGGCCTCGGTGATGGCGTGGTGACCAGCTTTGGTATCTGCTGCGGGCTGTTTATTCACGCCACGCTTTCGGCGTTGGGAATTTCGATCCTGCTGGTTGAAACCGCCTGGGCGTTTACCGCGCTGAAGTGGGCCGGGGCCTGTTATCTGGTCTGGCTGGGAATCATGTCTCTGCGCCAGGCGCTGGCGGGGTCACAACCTGAAACTGCTTCCCGGCGTTTCAGCAATCCGCCAGACAGAGCGTCGGGCCGGGGCGCCGCGGTGCCACGCCTGGCTTCCTTCCGCGAGGGTGTTCTGTCGAACCTTCTCAATCCCAAGACAGCGCTTTTCTACATGGCGCTGCTGCCCCAGTTTATTGATCCGGCAGGGCCGGCGTTTGCTCAATCCATTGTTCTGGCGGGGCTGCATTTTGTGCTGTCGATGAGCTGGCAGTGCCTGGTTGCGGTGATGGTGCTCAAATCACAGAAATTTCAGGTGGGCCAGGGCGTGAAGCGCGCCCTCAATGGACTGACGGGCGGCTTCTTCGTCGCAATCGGGGTCAGGCTGGGGCTCGACTGAGCCCGATCAGCGCTCCAGATACTTGAGTTTGTTGGGCTGGCCGTCCCATTCCTCGGCATCCGGCAGCGGGTCTTTCTTCTCGGTGATGTTTTCCCATTTGCCGGCAAGTTCGGCGTTCAGTTCGGTGAAATGCTCCTGATCCGCGGGCAATTCATCCTCTGAAAATATCGCTTCGGCAGGGCACTCCGGCTCGCACAGGGCGCAGTCAATGCACTCGTCCGGGTCGATCACCAGAAAGTTGGGGCCTTCGTAGAAGCAGTCCACGGGGCAGACTTCCACGCAATCCGTGTATTTGCATTTGATGCAGTTATCAGTAACGACGAAGGTCATGAAAAGTCCTCTGGTGCGGTAGTCAGTCTCATCAATGTAATAATAATTGCGCGATATTGTAGGGAGGCCCCTGCGGAGGCGCAAGCGCTACCGCTACCGGGTCTTATTCCCCGGCCATAATATCCCGCAGTTCGTAAAGCCGGTTCAGTGCCTCTCTTGGCGTAAGGTCATCCAGGTTCAGGGCCGCCAGGGCTTCTTCAACCCGGCTGGGTTCCATGGCCGCGAACATGTCCCCCTGAAAGGCGGTGCTCACGGCAG
>NZ_DATFKH010000071.1:0-2720 GCF_035268745.1 Marinobacter sp. | reverse complement strand
GTAATAGCGACCCTTGGTCTGCCAGGCGATCAGTGGCGCTATGACCAGTGCGGCGCCGAGGGTGATGAAGTGGGAAAGCGCTACCGCTACTTCGCCCAGCGCTCCGGCGTGGCTGACCATGCCGATCACCGACGCCAGAATCATCGCGCCGACGCCTACCGGGTTAATGTCGTAGAGGTGCGCACGCTTGAACTCGATGTGTCTGGGACTTAAACCCAGAGGTTTGTTAATCACCAGGTCGGCCACCAGGGCGCCGACCCAGGCCACCGCGACAATGCCATAGAAGCCCAGAGTTTCCTCCAGCGCATGGTAAACGCCCAGCTCCATCACCAGCAGTGCAATCGCCACATTGAACACCAGCCAGACTACCCGACCCGGGTGGCTGTGGGTCAGCCGTGAGAAGAAATTCGACCAGGCGATGGAGCCGGCGTAGGCGTTGGTGACGTTGATCTTTACTTGGCACAGGATGACAAAGATGCCCGCAATGGCCAGCGCAGCCTCTGGCGAAGAGGTCATGTATCCGAAGGCGACGATATACATCCGGGTCGGGTCTGATGCGTCAGCGACCGCAATGCCCTGATTCAGCGCCAGCACCGCCAGAAAGGATCCGGCCAGGATTTTCACGGCACCGATAACAATCCAGCCCGGTCCGCCGGCCATGACGGATGCCCACCATCGCAACCGCTTCCCGTCCTGGGGTTCAGGTATGAACCTCAGAAAATCAGCCTGCTCGCCAATCTGCGCCATCAGCGAAAACAGCACGGCGGCGGCCGCCCCAAAAAGCAGCAGATTGAATTCGCCGCCCTGATTGGGGGCAATGCCTTCGAACTTTGTCCAGTCCGATATAGCGCTGGCGTCCTGGTAGAGAATGAATATGAACGGCAGCAACTGCAGCACAATCCAGGCGGGCTGGGTCCACAGCTGGAACTTGCTGATGGCGGTAATACCGTGGGTTACCAGTGGAATAATCACCACCGAACACACCAGATAACCGATCACCAGCGGTATACCGAACAGCAGTTCCAGCGCCATCGCCATGATGGCCGCTTCGATGGCAAAGAAAATAAAGGTGAAGGACGCATAGATCAGCGAGGTGATGGTGGAGCCGATATAACCGAAGCCCGCCCCCCGGGTTAACAGATCAATATCAACGCCATAGCGGGCGGCGTAGTAGCTGATGGGAATGGCGGTAAGAAAGATGATCAGCGCCACTGCGCAGATGGCGGCAACCGCATTATTGAATCCGTAGTGAATGGTGATGGCCCCGCCAATGGCTTCCAGCGCCAGAAAGGATATTGCGCCCAGGGCGGTATTGGTTACACGGCCAGCGGACCAGCGCCGCGCACTCTTGGCAGTAAACCGCAGGGCGTAGTCTTCAAGAGTTTGGTTGGCGACCCATTGGTTGTAGTTTCGCCGGACGCGAAAGATGCTTTGCCGGGCGCTCATGCTGTGACCTTTTCATGAAGGGTTTGCTGCGATGTATCAAAAGCTGTGCCATCGCGCGGGATCTGCAGGTAGAAATCCGGGCACGCCTGTTTTGTATCGCGACGGTAAATTCCGGGCCATGCGTTAAATGACGTAGACCGCTGGTGCGTTTGCCGAATGGGCGAATTCCGGCCCGCCGCAGAGAATGTTTATCGGCGGCGCTCCCCCGGCACAGGCCGGTGAGGCGTCTGGCAGATACATCCTGAGCGAGGACTTACCATGACAATGCACAAGCAAACGACGGAAGGCGGCACCACCGCTAGGTGGGGGCTCGGAAAGCTCAAGCTGCTGGCGGCTTCCATGGTACTGGCGGCTTCCGCCAATGCTGCGGCGCCTCCCACAGCGGAAGTGAACACCACTGGCCTGGCGGTAACCGATGACACCGTCAATGTGGGCATTCTCCACTCGGTCACCGGCACCATGGCGATCAGTGAGGAAGGTTCGGTACAGGCGGAAATCCTGGCCATAGAGCAGATCAACGAGATGGGTGGCGTTCTTGGCCGCAAGATTGAATACATTCAGGAAGATGGCGCCAGTGACTGGCCCACCTTTGCCGACCGCTCCCGCAAACTGCTGCGCCAGGACAATGTTGCGGCGGTTTTCGGCTGCTGGACTTCCGCTTCGCGCAAAGCGGTACTGCCGATCTTCGAGCAGTACAACGGCATGCTGTATTACCCCACCTTTTATGAAGGGCTGGAACAGTCACCGAACGTGATCTACACCGGCCAGGAAGCCACCCAGCAGATTCTTGCTGGCCTGAACTGGGTGGCCGAGGAAAAGGGCGCGGAAACCTTCTACCTGCTGGGGTCCGACTATATCTGGCCCCGGACGTCCAACAAGATCGCCCGCAAACACATCGAAGATGTGCTGGGCCTGAAAGTGGTGGGCGAGGACTACTTCCCGCTGGGCCACACCCAGTTCAACTCCGCCATTAACCGTATCCGCCTGAAAAAGCCGGACGTGATCTACGCCATCATCGTGGGTGGCTCCAACGTGGCTTTCTACAAGCAGCTGGAAGCAGCGGGTATTGATCTGACTGACAGCGATACCACGCTGCTGACCATCTCGGTAACCGAGGATGAAATCCTGGGCATCGGCGGCCGCAACATCGAAGGCGCCTACGCTGCGATGAAGTATTTCCAGAGTCTGGATAACCCCAACAACAAAGCGTTCGTGAAGGCGTTCAAGGAGCGCTGGGGCGAAGATTCGGTGATCGGTGACGTTACCCAGGCCGC
>NZ_DATFKH010000070.1:0-45212 GCF_035268745.1 Marinobacter sp. | reverse complement strand
CGGGAGGGGCCAGAACACTGAAGAAAAGCAAGAAAGGCCCCGCCAGAGCCCCGATGGTGCCTTGCCTGAGGGGGTGCTCACTGCTAAAGTTGCCGCATCTTTTCCGGACCGCAACTCTCAGGTTGAAACTACACGAATGTTGATCAAAAGACTCCGAGGCTTATTTTCAAGCGACCTGTCCATCGACCTGGGCACCGCAAACACCCTTATTTATGTCCGCGAGCGCGGCATCGTGCTGAATGAACCATCCGTTGTGGCCATCCGCACCCACGGTTCCCAGAAAATGGTCGCCGCTGTTGGCGCCGAAGCCAAGCGCATGCTTGGCCGCACCCCGGGCAACATCACCGCCATCCGCCCGATGAAAGACGGCGTGATCGCCGACTTTGTGGTCACCGAAAAAATGCTTCAGCACTTTATCCACAAAGTGCACGAAAACAGCTTCATTACCCCCAGCCCCCGGGTACTGGTCTGTGTACCCAGCAAATCCACCCAGGTCGAACGCAAGGCCATTCGCGAGTCTGCCATGGGAGCCGGCGCCCGGGAAGTACTGTTAATCGAAGAGCCCATGGCGGCCGCAATCGGCGCAGGCCTGCCGGTCGAGGAAGCCAGCGGCTCCATGATCGTCGACATCGGTGGCGGTACCACCGAGATAGCCATCATCTCCCTTAACGGCATCGTTTACGCCGAATCCGTCCGCACCGGTGGCGACAAGTTCGACGAAGCCATTGTGACCTACGTTCGTCGCAATTATGGCAGCCTGATCGGTGACTCCACGGCCGAACGCATCAAACATGAAATCGGCTGCGCCTACGAAGGCCTGGAAATCCGGGAAATTGATGTCAGGGGTCGAAATCTGGCCGAAGGCGTACCACGCGCGTTCACGCTGAACAGTGAAGAAATTCTGGACGCGCTGCAGGAATCTCTGGCGCAGATCGTCCAGACTGTCAAAAGTGCTCTGGAGCAGTCTCCGCCTGAACTGGCGTCTGATATCGCCGAGCGTGGCATAGTACTGACCGGCGGCGGCGCATTGCTTCGCGGTCTGGACAAGCTGATCAGTGAAGAAACCGGACTGCCGGTCATTATTGCTGAGGATCCGCTGACCTGCGTTGCCCGTGGCGGCGGCAAGGCCCTGGAAGTTATTGATCGCGGCGGAATCGGGATGTTCTCCCAGGAGGGTTAAACCCGTGGGGAGTACGCACTATTAAAACCATCTTCGTTCAGGGCTCGGTTCCCGGCATCCGTCTTGTCATTGTATGTGTGCTGTCGCTGGCGCTGATCGTCGCCGATGTACGCTTCAATCAGCTCACCTCTGTGCGCAGCGCCATAGGAACGGGGCTGGCGCCGGTGCACTGGCTTGGCAACGCCCCCGGTCGCCTCGGAGACTGGGTCTCGAGCCTGTTCACCACCCGCGATGACCTGATGGAACAGAACGAGGCGCTGAAGGCCCGGCTGCTCATCCTTGAACGCCGTGCCCTGAAATACGCCGCACTTGCCTCCGAAAATAACGAGTTGCGTCGACTGATGAATTCGTCCGAGGTCCTGGATGACCGGGTGATCGTCGGCGAAGTCGTGGCCGTGTCCCCGGACCCGTTTTCCCATGAGATTGTCATCAACAAGGGTAGCCGGGATGGTGTTGAAGTCGGGCAGGCAATCATAGATGCCAACGGACTGATGGGTCAGGTACAGCAGACCAGCAGTTTCACTTCCCGGGTTTTACTGATTTCCGACAGCAGTCATGCGGTGCCTGTGGAGGTTGTCCGCAACGGGCTGAGAGCCGTGCTTCTGGGCAACGGTGATGCTGATGCGCTTGAACTGGTCCATGTGCCGGATACCGCCGATATTCGCGAAGGCGACCTTCTGGTCAGTTCCGGATTGGGCGGACGTTTTCCAAGAGGCTATCCTGTTGCTGAAGTCCAACAGATAACCAAGGAGCCGGGAGAGCCCTTCGTGCAGATCAGGGCCAGCCCGCGAGCCGAGCTGAATCGAAGCCGTCTGGTTCTGGTGGTATTTTCACCGGAAGGGAGTTCCTGATGCTGTCGGTCATCAGTTACCCCGTTTTTATCCTCAGCGTGATTATTGCTCTGGTTCTGAGCAGTTCGCTGTTTCCGGTGGACTGGCTTGCATACCGGCCTGAATGGCTGGGACTGGCGGTGTTTTACTGGACCTTCCGGGCGCCCGCGCAGTTTGGCATTGTGCTGGCGTGGGGCCTCGGGCTTTTGCTGGATGTGCTGGAAGCAACGCCTCTGGGTGTGAATGCCCTCGCCATGGGGCTGATCGCATTTCTGGTACTTACCGTGCATCAGCGCCTGCGGATGTATCCGCTGCCGCAGCAATGCATGATGGTTTTTCTGCTTCTGGGTATCAATCAGATGCTGGTGCACTTTATAAAACAGTCGCTCGGCGCGGGTGACGCAGGCTTCAGTTATCTCTGGCCAGCGCTGACCAGTGCGCTTGTCTGGCCAGTAATATGCGTTGTGCTGGACAATCTGAACCGGAAGCTGGGGTAGAATCATGATGCGGCCTATCATTCTTGCTTCAGCATCACCACGACGGGCAGAGTTACTGCGGCAGATGGGTGCGCTATTCGAAGTGCGGCCCGCTGACATTGATGAGACGCCGCTGGACGGTGAACAGCCCGGTGATTATGTGAAACGGCTGGCCCGTGAGAAGGCAATGGTTGTCAGCCGGCTGGTCCCCGACGGAATTGTAATTGGATCGGATACCTCGGTGGTCGCGGATGGACGCATTCTCGGCAAGCCTGCCAGTCCTGCAGATGCCGCCAAGACACTGCAATTGCTCTCCGCCCGCACCCACCAGGTGATGACAGCTGTGGCGGTTGTCGTCAATGGCTGGGCCGAGGTGCGGCTGGTGGTCACTGAAGTGACTTTCCGTGAACTGCGACCGGATGAAATTTCCGCCTATGTGCGCACCGGCGAACCGATGGACAAGGCCGGAAGTTATGGGGTTCAGGGTTTAGGTGGTATTTTCCTGGAGAGTTTTCAGGGAAGTTACAGCTCTGTTGTGGGTTTACCGCTGCGCGAAACTGCCGATCTTCTGGCGCAGGCGGGTTACCCGGTCTGGACAACCTGGCAACCAGGACAGGAGAGCCTGAATGAGTGAGGAGATTCTGATCAACGTTACCCCGGTTGAAACCCGGGTGGCTCTTGTTGAGAACGGCATGCTGCAGGAGGCCTACATTGAGCGGGCCAGCCGCAAGGGCAATGTCGGTAACATCTACAAGGGCAAGGTCATCAGGGTACTGCCGGGGATGGGGGCAGCGTTTGTCGATATTGGTCTGGAACGGGCGGCCTTTATTCACGCATCTGATGTTGTAACCAATAACCAGACCGCGGATGGGCCGGAGGAATGTCCCAGAGTCGTCCCTGATATCCGCACCCTGCTTCGGGAGGGGCAGTCCCTGGTGGTGCAGGTGACCAAGGACCCCATTGGCACCAAGGGTGCGCGTCTGACTACCCAGCTCTCCATTCCCTCCCGCTATCTGGTGTTCATGCCCGGGGTTTCCCATATTGGCGTTTCCCAGCGCATCGAGGACGACGCCGAGCGGGCCCGCTTGAAAACACTGATAGAGGAAGCGGCCGCCGGGGAACCGCAGGGGGCTGGCGGTTACATTATACGGACCGCCGCAGAGGCGGCATCGGCGGACGATCTGATTGCCGACATGGTGTATCTGCACCGACTGGGACAGGCGATAGAGGAGCGTATCGGTCATGGTCAGGCCCCGACCGTGATCTATCGGGATTTACCGCTTTTTATCCGGACGATCCGGGATCTGATCCGCCCGCAGACGGAAAAAGTCAGGATCGACAGCAGGGAGAGCCATCAACGGGTGATGGAGTTCGTCAATGAATTTGTCAGCGAATTCTCAGACAAGGTGGAATATTACCCGGGCGAGCGCCCCCTGTTCGATCTTTATTCGGTCGAGGATGAAATCCAGAAGGCGCTGGGTCGCAAGGTGCAGCTCAAATCCGGTGGTTATGTGATTATCGACCAGACCGAAGCCATGACCACAATTGATGTTAACACCGGTGCTTTTGTCGGCCACCGCAACCTTGAAGAGACGATTTTCAAGACCAATCTTGAAGCCGCCCGCGCTATAAGTCGTCAACTCCGTTTGCGTAATCTTGGCGGCATCATCATTATAGATTTCATTGATATGCAAGATCCGGAGCACCAGCGCCAGGTCCACCGTATGCTGGAAAAAATGCTTGAACGGGACCACGCCAAGACCAAGATCACCGGTGTGTCCGAGCTTGGTCTGGTTGAGATGACCCGCAAGCGGACCACGGAAAGCCTGGGGCAGGTGTTGTGTGAGCCCTGTCCGATCTGCGACGGCCGGGGCTTTCTGAAAACCAGTGAGACGGTGTGCTACGAAATCTTCCGGGAAATTCTGCGGATCAATCGTGCTTACGATGCCGAGAGCTATCTGGTCATGGCGGCCCAGAGCGTGGTTGACCGGCTGCTGGATGAAGAATCGGATAACGTGGCCGACCTTGAAACCTTTATCGGTAAAGCCATTCGCTTTCAGGTCGAGCCCTTTTACAGTCAGGAGCAATACGATGTGGTTCTGCACTAGTGAACTGACTGGCCCGGGGCTTTAGTCGCTGCGACGCTGACCATGAACGCTCCTTCATCTGACCATAAGCAACCCGGGGCTGTCATAGGATTGCTGTCAAAGCTGGCCAACCTGTTCTGGTGGCTGCTTCTTGTTTTGCTGGTGATTGCGGCCCTGTACGCGGGGCTCGGGCGCCAGCTTACCCAGAACATTGATAATTACCGTACCGAAATAGAGCAGCAAATCTCGGATCGCCTCGGGCATGATGTCCGGATCGGATCTCTTTCTTCCCGCTGGAACTGGCTGAATCCCACCGTTATTGCCCGGGATCTGGTCGTAAAGCAGGAGGCCGGAGATGACGAAATCGTCGCCGCTCTGCAGACCCTCCGTGTGGGTCTGGACTTTCTGGCTTCCCTGAGGCGCTTGCGGATTGTGTTCTCCGATTTTGATGCCGATGGCCTTGATCTGGTTATCAATCAGAGTGCACGGGGCGAAATCAAGGTTGAGGGAGTCGAGCTGGCAGAGCCGGTTGCCAATGATCTGAGCCAGTGGCTTGAGCTGGCCGGCCAGTGGCTCTCCGATCCCTATGTGCGGATTACCCGGGTAGCGCTGGGGCTGCGGGATGGTAGTGGTCATTTGCGCCAGGTTGAGATTCCCCAGTTGAACCTGAGGTATCGTCGCGGGCTGTTCCACGCCTCCGGCCGCGCCATGAGACCGGGCACTACCGAGCAGTTGGCAAGCTTCAGGCTGGTGGGCCAGCATTTCTTCAGGGGCGCATTTACCGGCCAGTTTTATGGTGACATCAATTCCGGGCGCCTGTTTGATGGCCTTATTGAGGAATATGGCTGGAAAGGTGTTCGCGCGGAAGGGTTTGATATCGGGGGCCAGATCTGGCTGACCTTCCAGGACGGCCTGATGAAACAGGCCAGCGGAACCCTGGAAACACCCTATCTGCAACTGGGCGCTGGCCGACAGTCCCTGGCACCTCTGGAACAAATCCGTGCCAGATTCGGCTGGCGTCGTGACGGCACCGACGACCTTTTACCCTGGTACGCGACCGGCGAATTCCACCTGAGCGATCTGACCTGGCGCTGGAACGGTGAAACCGTGCCCGGTTTCGACCTGCGGTTCCAGCCTGGCCCCGGGGCCACTGCGGTCATCGCCGACAGATTTCCGGTTGGCCCGGTTCGCGGGCTGCTGAGAGGTCTGGGGGTTTTTTCCGAGCGAATTAGCCGGGCTCTGGACAACTACCGGCCTTCCGGCACCCTGAATCGCCTGTTGCTGAGGCTTCCCGGAGACGACAGCGGCAATTTCCGGTTGACCGCCGACCTGCGCAATATGGAAGTCCAGGCACACGGCGGCGCCCCGTCGGCAAAAGGCCTGAACGGGACATTACTGGTGACTCGGGCAGGCGGCCTGGTGCAGGCAGATTCGCCAGCACTGACGGTGGGTTTCCCACGACTGTTCGAGGGATTATGGGATGTCCGCAACTTCACCGCCGACGTCGCCTGGCGCCTTGAAGATGGTCTGATACGGGTTTTTTCCAGCGATATGGCCATGGATTTCGGCCCATCCGCGCGCCTGACCGGCGCCTTTGACCTGAGCCTGGGCGCCGAAACCGAAGACCAGCTGGGCCTTCGCGTCAGTCTTGCCGACGGCAACGCCGGAATGCTCGCGGATCTGGTGCCGGTAAAACTTGTAAAACCGGGCCTTTACAACTGGCTGACCACGGCGATCAAAGAGGCCGACATTGTAAGTGGCCGCTATTTCGGACACGGCCAGATTGGCAGCGGTTCGCCCCCGGGCTCGTTCGTGTCATCCATGGTTTACGATTTTGAAAACTCGACGGTGGAGTATGACAAGCGCTGGCCGGAAGTGACTGCTGCGGCAGGCCGGGTCTTTATCCATCAGGGGCAGACACGGATTGACCTTGATTCGGGCCAGACCGGAGGCATTGAGCTCAGTCCCGGACAGCTCAGGGTTCAGCCGGTCGCCGGGGGCAACACCATGGTTTATATCAACACCGCAGCCCCGGTGTCCGGCGATGCCCTGACTTTCTGGCTGGAAGGGAGTCCGCTTGGCGAACTGGCCGGTGCCGCATCGGATAACTTTGTTTTTGAGGGAAATTTCTACCTGAATCTTGCCATCGGTTTTACCCTGGATTCCGATCAGGCGCCGAGCATTGAGGCCACTGTTCGCACTGAATCCGGCGCCCTGAGCTTTTTACCGGCAGATCTGCAATGGACGGATATCGCTGGCGAAATCAGTTACAGCACTGACAGCGGGTTTTCCCCTGCGCCCCTGGCCGCCCGTTTTCTGGGCAATCCGGTGTCGGTATATTTCCAGGCCGATCGACCCGGCGGCGGGCTGAGCGTCCGTCAGACCGGTAAGCTGGATCTGCCGGCGTTACGGAACCGGCTCGGTCTGAGCGAGAGCAACCTGCCGGGCGCATCGGGCAGTATGGAGTATGAGGCCCTGGTGGAGGTGCCGCCGGAAAAGGCAGTGACGGTGACATTGTCCTCGGATCTGACCGGTGTGGTTCTTGACTGGCCTGCCCCGCTGGGGAAAACCGCTGAAACCAGTTCGCCGGCAACGGTCACGATTGCGCCGGGAGATGAAGAAAGTGACCTCGGGTTCGAGGTGAGATGGCAGCAACGGGCAGACTTTGATCTGCGCTGGCAGCCCGATCGGGTAGACCTGAACATAAATAGTCTGCGCCTTGGTGAGCGTCAGTTTGAGCAAGTCAGTGTCGATGCAGTTTTCGGCCATGAAAGCTGGTTGATCAGTGTCGACGCTGAGTGGATGCGGGGCATGGTGACCTGGCCGGTGTCCGGACGTGCGGTGACTGTCGACCTGGAAAGGCTTGCGCTTGTGCGAGCAAGCGACAGGATTGACGAAAGCGAGGCGCCACTGGAAACAGAGGACCCCTTGCGGGCCGTCAGTGAGCTCGATTTCGGAAGCTGGCCGGATGTCGATGTGCGAATTGCCGACCTGCAGGTCAACGCCGAGAGTGCGGGTATCTGGTCATTCGCAATTAAACCCGCTGCCAGCGGCCTGGCTGTGGAAGATATCGAAGGCAAGCTTAAATCGCTCACTCTTGCAGGAGCGCTCAGCTGGGGCATCGACAATGATCGGGAAACGACCGGCTTCAAAGGTAGCCTGACCGGAGAGTCCCTGGAGGACATCAGCACTCTGTTTGCAGCCAATATCCCGTTCCAGAGCGATGACACAGTGATCGAACTGGATCTGGACTGGTCAGGTCGTCCCGACCAGTTCGCGCTGGATAAATTGCATGGCAATGCTAAAGTGCGCTTTGAAGACGGCGTGATTCTGGAGGAAAACAGCACCGCGCAACTATTCCGTGTGTTCAACGTGCTTAATTCGGATACGCTTGCACGACGGCTCAAGCTGGATTTCTCTGACCTTTACGAAGCCGGTGTGGCTTTTGATGCAATTTCGGGCCAGGCCAGGTTTGCCAATGGCGTTCTGACTCTGGATCCTGAACTTCAGATTGTGGGTCCTTCCGGGGCGTTCAAGTTCAGTGGCAGCACCGATATGGCAGAGAAAACCCTGGATATGAACATGGTGGTGGTTCTGCCACTGACCCAGAATCTGCCGCTGGCGGCGCTGTTGTTAGGAGCCGGGGCTCCCATTGGCGGTGCACTTTTTGTCCTGGACAAGGTGCTGGGGGATCCGTTGAGCAAGCTTGCCAGCGCCTCATATAATGTAAAGGGCTCCTGGAGCAATCCGGATGTCAGGTTGAAGCGAATCTTTGATGGTGGTTGAAATACGCAACAGGGGCAGATTATGTCAGCAGTAACAGTGGAAGGTGTTTCAGTTCAGGCTAACCGGGTTGCTGGTATCCAGATGGTCAGCAGTGGCGACGATATTGACAGGAATCTGGAAGATGCCCGGCGGTTGCTGGCTCAGGCGGCGGGCCTTGGCGCCAGGGTTGCTGTGCTGCCCGAAAATTTTGCAGTCATGTCAACCAGTAAGATGGTCGAGTGTGGCCGCCGGGAAGGTCAGGCCGGTGCCCCGGTACAGAGTTTTCTGGCCGAGCAGGCGGCGGCCCTTGGCCTGTGGATTGTGGGCGGTTCCGTGCCGATCAGCACCCGGCCGGATGGCTCGGAGATCGAAGACCGTGTCCGCGCCTCCTGTGTGGTTTTCGATGATCAGGGCCAGCAGGTTGCCCGCTACGACAAGATTCATCTGTTTGATGCCACTGTCGAGGATGCACAGGGGCAGTATCGTGAGTCTGATACCTTCGAGCCTGGCGACGATATTGTTGTGGTGGATACGCCGGCTGGTCGGCTCGGGCTGTCCATCTGCTACGACCTGCGGTTTCCCGAGCTGTTCCGAAAACTGCGGGAACGGGGCGCGGAATGGGTGACAGTGCCCAGTGCCTTTACCTGGACTACCGGCGATGCCCACTGGCACGCGCTGATCAGGGCCCGGGCGATTGAAAATCAGCTATGGGTGGTGGCGCCGGGGCAGGGCGGCTACCACAGTGAACGCCGCCGGACTTACGGCCACAGCCTGGTGGCGGACCCATGGGGCCGGATACTGACCGAGCTGGGCGAAGGCCCCGGCGTGGTGACTTCAGAGCTGGACCACGACCGACTGACCGAAATCAGAACCCGTATGCCTGTGTGGGAGCATCGCAGACTCTGAGGTCCTTGCTTGAGCAGGCGGACAGGTCTTTCCAGAACACGCTGTAAATACGTCCTTGTACGCTCGGGCTCCGCCTTCAGTGCTTATTGCTCCTGCGTCGCACTGAAGTCCAGGGTAGGCCATCCATGGCCTACCCGTGAAGAGCTATTCGCTCTTCACCCATGGCTCCGCACGTTTCTGGAAAGACCTGTCCGCCTGCTCTGCCGTACTTCGGCGTTTTTTTCAGTCCTGTCCGGATTCGGCGTCGTCGATGCATTCCCGCAGGTAGCGGAACAGTTTGCGCGACTGGCCGGTTGCCTGTTCCTTCCGCGAATCGCGCCTGGCGTTGCGTGCCAGGTTTCTCAGATGCTGGATGTCGGCGCTGGTGCAGTAATCCAGAAACGCACCCACGGCGCTGTCGCCTTCAGCAATCATCCGGTCGCGCCAGCGTTCGGCAAGGTGGTGGCGGCGGGTATGCTCTTCGCTTCCGGAATAGAAAGCGTCAATCTGACGTGAAAGGCCTTCCGGGTCGTCCTCCTGGCGAATGATTTTACCGATGTATTGCAGGTGTCTGCGGCGAGCCTCATGCTGGCGGATGCGCCGTGATTCCTCGATAGCGGCTCTCAGAGTACTGCTGATTGGCAGGGCGTCGAGCTGATCGTTGCCAAGCTCCAGCATCCGCTTGCCAAGGTCCTGCAGTGACTGCATCTCCCGTTTGAGCTGGGATTTGCTGGGGCCGTCGTAGGCCGGCGGGTCGTCGTTGTAATGATTCATAGATCCAGCCCGTTTGTCGAGTTAGGCGTATACCAGAGTGGCAAGGCCGAGGAATGACATAAAACCAACAACGTCAGTTACCGTGGTCAGAATCACACTGCCGGCCAGGGCCGGATCGATATTCCTGGATTTGAGAAACAGCGGCAGCACTGTGCCCACCAGTGCAGCGGCGATCAGGTTGATAATCAGCGCTGCGGCAATGATGGCGCCAATCATTATGTCACTGAACCAGAACGAAGCTGCAGATGCCACCACTGCCGCCCAGAGCGCCCCGTTAAGCAGACTGGCGATAAATTCCCGGTTAAGCAGCCAGCCCACATTGGCGCCACTGATCTGGCCCACGGCCATGCCGCGAATCACCAGCGTCAGGGTCTGGCTTCCGGCAATGCCGCCCATGCTTGCGACAATGGGCATCAGCACGGCCAGCGCTACCACTTTTTCGATGGTCGCTTCGAAAATGCCGATAACCGCGGACGCGGTAAAGGCGGTCAGCAGGTTAATACCCAGCCAGACAGCGCGGCGGCGCGTGGTTCTCAGGATGGGGGCAAAGGTATCTTCGTCTTCGTCCAGACCGGCCATGCTCATCAGCGAGTGGTCAGATTCCTCGCGGATAACGTCGACCACGTCATCGATGGTGATCCGGCCCAGCAGCCGGCCTTCCTCGCTCACCACCGGCGCTGATATCAGGTCATAGCGCTCGAACAGGGTCGCTACCTTATTGTCGGAAAGGGTGACAGGGATGGGCTCGATGTCGGTGTCCATTACCTCACGCACCGTAGCAGCCGGGTTGGAGACCAGCATTTTGGTGATCGGCAGTATGCCGATAAATTCGTCCCGCCGACTGACGACAATCAGGCTGTCGGTCATGGGTGGCAGGTTGCGGTGCCTGCGAAGATATCGCAATACAACATCGATACTGATGTCCGGCCGCACCGTGATGGTGTCGGTGTTCATCAGGCCACCGGCGGTGTCCTCCGGGTAGGACAGGACTTCCTCTACCCGCTGCCGGTCCTGCTCGTCCATGGTATCCAGCACTTCCTGGATGACGGTATCCGGCAGTTGCTGCAGCAGGTCAGCGAGATCGTCTGACTCGAAATCCTCGATAATATCCGCCAGTTCCTGGGCGTTGAGCTGGCTCAGGAAATAACTGCGAATGTCATCGTTCAGATACTGAAGAACCTCGCCCTCAAGCTGTTTGTCGACCAGATTCCAGAGCAGGGCACGCTGGCGTGGCGGCGACGACTCCAGCAGGTGGGCGATATCACTGGGGCTCAGGCCGCCGTTGAGGATGCGGGCGACCTGCTTGAGAGCACCACTGTCCAGCGCCTCGCTCAGTGAACGAAGCCGTTGGCGAGCCTGGCTTTTTTCAAGGATATCGGTCATAGAACACCAGCAGTCGGAAAACCTTCGTATTATACCGGAGTCAGGCGGCCCTGGTGAGAACGAGTTGCAGGAGAGAGGGGGTTATTCACCTTCGCCAAAATAGTCCTCGATCAGGACAGTAAGGGCTTCTATAGCTTCGTTCTCGTCTTCGCCATCGGCAATCAGCTCCACCTCGGTACCTTTGCTGGCGGCCAGCATCATTACCGGCATGATGCTTTTGGCATCGACCTTCCGGTCCTTGCGGCTGATATTGATGGTGCTGCTGTATTCAGAGGCAGTGGCCACCAGCTTGGCAGCGGCCCGGGCGTGAAGGCCCAGTTTGTTGATGATCTTGATTGTACGTCGGACCATACAGTCAGGATCCCCGGCTTTGAAGGTGCGGCAGTTCGGTGTGTCGAACCTGAACATTACTGTATCTGTTATGGAAATAAGCGCCAAGTTGTTCGCAGATATAAACCGAGCGGTGTTGCCCGCCGGTGCAGCCGATGGAAATGGTCATGTAGCTGCGGTTGCTGTCGGCAAAGGCCGGCAGCCAGTTGTCCAGATAGTGGGTGAGATCCCCGGTCATTTTCCGGGTGAGCGGATTGGCCTCCAGAAAGTCAATGACTGGCTGGTCAGTGCCGACAAACTGGCGCAGTGATGTATCCCAGTAGGGGTTTGGCAGGCAACGGACATCGAAAACAAAATCCGAATCCAGCGGCACCCCGTGTTTGAATCCGAACGACTGGAACAGCAGCGCAAGTTCCTGTTCCCGGCGACCGGCCACCCGCTGCTTGATCATGTCCCGAAGCTCGTACATTGATAGCCCGGTGGTTTCGATATAGAGATCGGCAAGTCTGGATAGTGGTTCCAGTAACAGTTTTTCGTTGGTTATGGCTTCACGCAGCGAGGTCCGGTCGTCACTCAGTGGGTGTTTGCGGCGGGTTGCGTGGAAGCGCCGAAGCAGAGACTGTTCGTCGGCGTCCAGATAGATGATTTCGACGGTGGCGCCAATCTGCTGAAGGCGGTTGTGCAGCGTTTCAAAATTGCTGAGTTCACCGGACAGGTTCCGCGCATCAATGCTCACGGCCATTTTTGCAAGTCTGCCGGGTGACGACTGGTCGGCTGCCTCCTGGGTCAGGGGTACCAGCAGACCGATTGGCAGGTTGTCGATGCAGTAAAAGCCCAGATCCTCAAGTACATGAAGCGCGGTGCTCTTGCCGGACCCTGAGCGGCCACTGACGATAATCAGTTTCATGCCGGGTTACCTTGAAGGGTTTGGTTTTAATGGATTTCGGCAAGCATCTGCCGATAGAGTGTTTCGCCATCGGTGCATTGGCGCAAGTGATCACAGAATGCCCGGTCATTGAATTTTTCGGCAATCTGGCTCAGCAGTTCAAGATGTTCGCTGGTTGCTTCCTTGGGAACCACAAGCGCAAACACCAGATCGACCGGCTGATTGTCGATGGCGTCAAAGCTGACCCCGTCGGCCAGTGTCATCAACACCCCGACAACATGGTCCAGGCCGTCCAGCCGGCAGTGCGGAATGGCGATACCCTGACCGATACCGGTGCTGCCAAGGCGCTCCCGGGAAACCAGATTATTGAAAATCTGGGTGTCGTTGAGCTTTTCATCCTGATGCTGAATCTGTTCCGCAATGGTCTCCATCACCCGCTTTTTGCTGGATGCGGGCACCCGGCAGAGCGTCAGTTCCGGCGCGAGAATGTTATCGATGGTCAGAGTCGTGTCAGTCATGAATCGACGTCAGTTCCGTAAAAAAAGCTGCGGCGCCCCGGGGCCAACCTACCAGTCTGCCAATTTGCAATCCATTAGCCTGTAAGTCAGCGTCAGACGCCGCAACTTGTTGAGTGACATGCAACGAGGGCCGGCTGTCAGCGGGCGCCGTTGCCGTGCATCCGGTCCACATTTTTCTCTTTGTGCTTGAGAATCTGTCGGTCCAGTTTGTCGACCAGGGCGTCAATGGCCGCGTACATATCCTCATTTTCAGCTTTTGCGTGTATCTCACCACCGATGACATGAAGAGTCGCTTCGGCCATCTGTCTCACTTTCTCAACCTCAAGGGTTACCTGACAATTACTGATATGATCAAAATGCCGCTCGAGCTTCTCGAATTTACCAGATACGTAATCTTTGAGTGCGGGGGTCAATTCCACGTGATGGCCGGAAATATTTAATTGCATAGGCTTCTCCTCTTATCGGATGTTTATTACACCAGTCGCTTTCTTTCGTTTGACGGGGGAATGTGCATCGCCTCACGATACTTGGCCACGGTCCGCCTCGCCACCTTGATACCCTGTTCTCCCAGCATGGTCGCAATCTTACTGTCACTCAATGGCTTTTTCGGGGTTTCGCCGGCAATCAGTTTTCTGATCATGGCCCTGATGGCAGTGGAGGAGCATTCGCCGCCCTCATCAGTGCCGACATGGCTCGAAAAAAAGTATTTGAGCTCGAAGATGCCACGGGGGGTGTGCATGTACTTCTGTGTTGTCACCCGGGAGATGGTCGATTCGTGCATCTCCACCGCCTGCGCAATATCCGACAGAATCAACGGCTTCATGGCTTCTTCACCCTGATCAAGAAATCCCTGCTGATGCTCGACAATACGAGTGGCCACTTTCAGCAGGGTTTCGTTCCGGCTCTGCAGGCTTTTGATGAACCATTTTGCCTCCTGCAGCTGGTCACGCAGGTAGGTGTTGTCGGCACTGCTGTCAGCCCGCTTGATAAGTGAAGCATAGCTGGCATTTACGCGAATGCGCGGTGCTATATCGGGGTTCAGCTCAACCCGCCAGCGCTCGTTGTGTTTCCTGACAATAACGTCAGGGATTACGTAGTCCGGCTCAGCCTGATCAATAGTATCACCCGGGCGGGGGTTCAGCGCGGTAATCAATCCCAGCACTTCCCGCAGCTGGTCTTCCTTGAGGCGACTGCGGCGCAGAAGTTGCGCATAATCGCGATTGCCCAGCAGGTTGATGTAGTGGGTAATAACCAGTCTGGCCTGGGCAAGCCAGGGGGTTTCAGGGGGCAGCTGGTTCAGCTGGATCAACAGGCATTCCTGCAGGTCCCGGGCGAAGACACCGGGCGGATCAAAATGCTGCAGCCGATGCAGTACGGCTTCAACCTCGTCCAGTTCCAGTGGATCTTCATCGGCTTCGTCCATCATGCCGGAGTATATTTCCTCCAGCGGTGACGTCAGATAGCCGTTATTGTTGACGGCATCCAGCAAGGCGTGGGCAATGGCCTGATCGCGCTCATTCAATGGTGTGAGATTGAGCTGCCATTCCAGGTGATCCCGCAGGGTTTCTGTCGGGGAATTGCGGGTTTCGAAGTCGTGGTCGTTTTCGTCGTCGTTCCGGGCAGCTGTGCTCGGGGCAGGCTGGTAGATATCGTCCCAGGCGGTATCCACCGGCAGGTCATCCGGGATGGTGTCCGGGCTGTCCGTCTCTGATGACCAGTCCGGACCGTTTTCGGTCTCATCCCAGTCCCCCGGTGAATCGGTTTCGCCGGCGTCGGGTTTGGCCTCTTCTGCGGTGGTCTTGTCCTGACTGTTTTCATCAGTTGCAGCCTCAGAGGCCTGGTCTTCGTCCTCGGAGGTTTCCAGCATGGGGTTGGATTCCAGTGCCTGCTGGATTTCCTGTTGCAGATCGAGGGTGGAAAGCTGCAGAAGCCTGATCGCCTGTTGCAGCTGGGGCGTCATGGTCAGGCTCTGACCCAGCTTTAACTGTAATGAGGCTTTCATAACCATGATTCAGGATCCGTCACTGAGTCCCTCGCGTCCGGGGCGTTGACAAAAACTCTAAGTATGCTGGCAACTTGCCAGAGACAAGCAAGTTCTTTGCCGAGTGTACTTGCTTGCGGTTGGCAAAACAATCGGGCCCGGGCGGCTCTGGCCCGATTGAGGCTGTCAAAGCCGGAACTCATTGCCCAGATAGACTTCCTTGACCTGCTGATTGGCCAGGATCTGATCGGAACTGCCGGATGCGATGATATGACCTGCACTGACGATGTAGGCGTTCTCACAGATATCGAGGGTCTCACGCACGTTGTGATCGGTAATCAGGACACCGATCCCTTTATCCCGCAGGTGCCGGATAATCTGCTTGATATCACTCACCGAAATCGGGTCAACGCCGGCAAAGGGCTCGTCAAGCAGAACAAAGGCGGGTTCCATGGCCAGTGCCCGGGCAATCTCGACCCGTCGACGTTCACCACCGGACAGAGCCATGCCGACGCTGTCACGAATGTGGTTGATGTGAAACTCTTGCAGCAGTCCATCCGCCCTGGCTTCCCGCTCGTCCCGTTTCAGTTCCTTGCGGGTTTCCAGAATGGCAAGAATATTATCCCGTACCGTCAGCTTGCGGAATACCGACGCTTCCTGGGGCAGATAGCCAATGCCCTGGCGAGCGCGACCATGCATCGGCAATGGGGTTATATCCTTGCTGTCGATGGTTATGCGGCCATTATCGGCGGTAATCAGACCTACAATCATATAGAAGCATGTGGTCTTGCCGGCGCCATTGGGACCGAGCAGGCCAACAATCTGACCACTGCGTATCTCCAGCGACACGTCGATGACGACTTTCTTCTGTTTATAACTCTTGGCCAGTTTACTGGCTCTCAGAACTGCCATCTGGTTGTTGCTCGCTTGCGCTGTTGGGTGAGTTGGGAGAGCTGCGTGGCTGAATCACCATTTCTACCCGACCGCCGCCATCACCCTGGTCGGGGGAACCCTCGGCGGTCACGACACGGTCAACGCTATCATAATGAATGATATCGCCGCGAAACATATTGCCACCCTGCTCGATAACCGCCTCGCCCTCAAAGGTGACCCGATTGTCATCGGCTGACCAGCGGATGTTAACAGCGCGGGCGTTGGTCTCACCTTCATCACCGACCGAGGGCTGGCGGTAACTGGCAGGCTGGCCCCTGGCCTCGATGCGGTTTACGCCTTCACCACTGCGATAGAGCACAACCTCATTCGCCGTCAGCCGGATATCGCCCTGGCTCATCACGACGTCGCCGGTATAGGTGGCAATGCCCCGACCCTCGTCAAGGCGGGCATTGTCGGCATTAACGCGAATAGGGGTGTCGGAATCCAGGTCGAAAGCGACTGCCGGCGCCGCCGTCCATGCCAGTGGGGCGAGCAATGCCAGCACCAGAGCACGCAGACAGGCCCGCTGTCTGTCGCCTGAATGATTATTTACCGGGTTCATAACGTCCTTCCACCTGAGCGTTGAGTTCGAGTATGCGCGGGTCGATCCAGGCTTTCATTCCGGTTGCCCGGGTAACACCCAGGGCGTCTTTGATGGTTACCGGCTCACTGGTGTAAACCGTCCGTTCTTCACTGTCCAGGGTCAGAGCTTCTGTCGACAGTGACATGGGTTCAGAAGGTGATGCGGTGCCGCGCTGATCCGCCAGGCGGAGTATCCGCACATTGCCGTTCAGGTGTATCAGGTCCAGTGCCTGCAGAAATTCACCCTGTTGCGCTTCCAGCTCCCAGGAAGCGTCGTCGGCCTCGCCAAAAAGAGTGGCCCGCGGTTGCTGCATCCGTATGACCTGGTCTGATTCGAACTGTTCGATGCGCTGGCTTTCAATACGGATGGCCAGTTGCCCGGTTACATTGAATGAAAGGTACCGACCGCCTGTTACAAAAGCATCGGGCTCTGCTTTTCCACGCAGCGCAGCGGCGTCGTCAGGGGTCGCCGGTTCCTCATTCTGCCAGAGCATGGCAAAAAGAATCAGCACTGTCACCACCAGTCCGAGCATCCGGATCCTGGGGCTTCGTATCAGTTCGCCTGCTGTCATGGATGCAGTTCCCGGTAAGGTCTGAGCGCGCTGTCCAGCGCGCCGGTGGCCGCCAGCAGCAGATCACAGATTTCCCGAACGGCGCCTTCGCCACCGGCAACGCGGGTGCAGATATCAGCGGACTCGCGAACGGCCCAGTGGCCGTTGGGTACCGTTATGCCCAGGCCGACGAAGAGTATGGCGGGCAGGTCAGGCAGGTCATCGCCCATATAGGCGATGGCCCCGGGAGCCAGGTTCAACCCGCCGGCCAGTTCTTCAAGGGCCGCCTTCTTGTCCTCCCGGCCCTGCATCAGATGCGCAATGCCCAGGTCTTTCATGCGTTTTGCGGTCAGGGGCGAACGCCTGCCGGTGATCACCGCAACTTCGATGCCCGCAGCCATGACCTGCTTCAGGCCGAGGCCATCAAGAATATTGAAGCCTTTCATCTCATCGCCACTGGCGGTGAAGTAAAGTTTGCCGTCGGTCATGATGCCGTCGACGTCCAGCGCCAGCAGTTTTATCCCTGCCGCCTTTTTCAGGTCCGGTTCTGACCATTCTGGACGAAAGCTTTCGGACATCATATTGCTCCCCTCAGATGACGCCGGCCCGCAGCAGATCGTGCATGTTGATAGCGCCGGTCAGCAGGCCATCCCGGTTGATCACAGGCAGGGCATTGATCTTCATCTCTTCCATGATGCGCAGCGCCTCCGCGGCCAGTTGATCTTCATTGATGGTGCGGCCGTTGCGGGTCATTACATCGCGTATGCAGGTGGCGTGGATATCGATGGGGTGGTCCAGGGTGCGCCGCAGGTCGCCATCAGTGAATATGCCGCACAGCTCGCCACTGGCATTGACAACGGTTGTCATGCCGAGCCCTTTACGGGAAATTTCCAGCAGGGCGCCGCTGAGTGTTGTGGTCTCCTGCACCCGCGGAATCTGGTCGCCGGAGTGCATGATATCGGACACCCTGAGCAGCAGACGCCGGCCCAGAGTGCCGCCGGGGTGAGACATGGCGAAGTCTTCGGCGCTGAAGCCACGGGCCTCCAGCAGTGCCACCGCCAGCGCATCCCCCATGACCAGGGTTGCCGTGGTACTGGAAGTGGGTGCGAGGCCAAGCGGACAGGCTTCTACGGCCACACTGATATCAAGGTTGGCGACCGCTTCTCTGGCCAGAACGGAGTTGGCATTCCCGGTCATGCTGACAAGCGGAGCGCCCATGCGCTTGAACAGTGGCAGAATTGTGAGCACTTCAGCGGTGTTACCGCTGTTGGAGATGGCCAGCACCACATCCTGGCTGGTGATCATGCCAAGGTCGCCGTGGCTGGCTTCGCCGGGATGTACGAAAAAAGCCGGTGTGCCGGTGCTGGCCAGAGTGGCGGCTATCTTGTTGCCGATATGCCCGGATTTGCCCATGCCGGTTACCACCACCCGGCCGTTGCAGCCGATGATCACTTCGCAGGCTTTTTCAAAGCTGCCATTGATCCGGCCGCTCAGTGCGTTGATGGCATCGAGTTCGATTGCAATCGCCCTCAGTGCAGATTCCCGGTAAGTCAGGCTTGTGTCGCTGGTCATTTGGCTTCCATTGTGGATTGGTACTTTACTGGCCAGTGGTCGGTTAACAGTTGGCGACAGTATATCACTTCCTCCGGCCTTGAAAGATTGCATTGCCATCCGCTCATTTTGACGCTGTTCGATTGAGGTTCCCTTCAGGCTGGCATAATGTAGCGCACTGAATCGAGTGGTGGATATGGATATGAGTTCAGAACCGGAATCCTACATTGAATTGCAAGAGGTGGTTTTCTCCAGGGCCGGGCGCCGTATTTTCGACGGTGTCAGCCTCCGCATTCCCCGTGGCCGGATTACCGCCATCATGGGCCCCAGCGGTACCGGGAAGACCACCCTGTTGCGGCTGATCGGGGGCCAGCTAAAACCGGATTCCGGCTCAATCACCGTGGACGGTGAGTCGGTACCCGACCTGAGCCGCAAAGCGCTGTACCGGCTGCGGGAAAAAATCGGTATGCTGTTCCAGAGCGGCGCCCTGTTTACCGACCTGAACGTCTTCGAGAATGTCGCTTTCCCCATCCGCGTGCACACCAGGCTGCCGGAGGACATGGTCCGGGACATTGTGCTGATGAAGCTGGAGGCGGTCGGCCTCCGGGGCGCGCGGGAACTGATGCCGGCCCAGCTTTCGGGTGGCATGACGCGGCGCGTGGCGCTTGCCCGCAGTATCGCGCTGGACCCCGAACTGATCATGTACGACGAACCGTTCACCGGCCAGGACCCGATCGCCATGGGTGTTCTCGTCAAGCTGATTCGCGATCTGAATCATTCCATGGGTATGACCAGCGTGATTGTTTCCCACGACGTCCCGGAGTCTCTCAGCATCTGCCATTACGCCTGCATTATCTCGGATGGCCTGGTGATCGGCGATGGCACGCCTGATGAGTTAAGCAACCATCCTTCAGCGAAAGTGCAGCAGTTCCTGCAGGGTCATCCGGATGGCCCGGTGCCGTTCCATTACACCTCAGTCAGTGCCGAACAGGACTGGGGTATCGGCGGGGGAGACCGGTGATGCAGCTATTGGTGGATCTGGGCAGGCGGGGCCGGGAACTTATCGGATCGCTCGGGCGTTCCGGCCAGTTTCTGTTTGGTGCTCTGGCCGGGGTGCCCAGTCCCAGGGTCGGTTTTCCGCTGTTGGTTAAACAATTGTATTTTGTGGGTGTGCTGTCGCTGGCTATTATCGTGGTCTCGGGCCTGTTTATCGGAATGGTGCTGGGCCTGCAGGGCTACACCATCCTCAGCGATTATGGCTCGGAGGCCGCAATCGGACAGATGATCGCCCTGACCCTGGTCCGCGAACTGGGGCCGGTGGTAACGGCGCTGCTGTTCGCCGGGCGTGCGGGTTCGGCACTGACTGCTGAAATAGGCCTGATGAAGGCCACCGAGCAGCTGTCCAGCATGGAAATGATGGGCGTGGATCCGCTGCGACGGGTGATTGCTCCCAGGTTCTGGGCGGGTTTTCTCGCGGTACCGGTGCTGGCGGCGATATTTTCGATGGTGGGCATCTGGGGCGGCATGCTGGTCGGGGTGGAATGGCTGGGCGTGTTTGAAGGCTCTTTCTGGGGCAATATGCAGTCGTCGGTCAACTTTACCGGCGATGTCATGAACGGTGTGATCAAAAGCGTGGTATTCGGCTTTGTCTGCACCTGGATTGCAGTCTACCAGGGCTATGATTGCGTGCCGACTTCAGCGGGCATAAGCTCTGCAACCACCAGAACCGTGGTGTTTTCGTCGCTGGCGGTGCTGGGGCTGGATTTTGTGCTCACGGCGGTGATGTTTGGTGATTTCTGAGCAGCTTATATTGATAAGCAAAAAAGTAAGCGAACAGGGAAGTATTACTAAGCTGAAAGAAAGTAGGCGGACACGTCCATTCAGGACCGTATGCAGCAGGGATGCTGCATCCGAGACTACATGGATGTATTCACGGCGTGTCCTGAATGGACGTGTCCGCCTACTTTCCTACTCATTAGTAACAGCGTGTGTTGCAAAGACCTGTTCGCTTACTAACGCACGGATTAATGATAATTGTGAGAGTCGGCAATGACTGCAATGGATAGGGACGAGGATTAACTCATGGCGCAAAGAACAACTGACCTGGTGGTGGGGCTGTTTATGGTGGCCGGAATTGCAGCTTTGCTGTTTCTGGCGCTGCAGGTCAGCGGGCTGTCGCCGAAATCGTCCGGCGATTCCTACACCCTCTACGCCAACTTCAATGACGCCGGCGGGCTGACGCCGCGGGCCAGGGTTTCCATGGCCGGTGTGACCATTGGCAGTATCCGGGAGATTACGCTGAACCATGAAACATTTCAGGCCCGGGTAGCCATGGATGTGCAATCCAGTGTCGACAATATTCCGGCCGACAGCGCCGCAGTTATACGTACATCCGGATTGCTGGGTGAACAGTATATTGACGTGTCCGTCGGCGGCGACATGGAATCCCTGGCAAACGGCGACACTTTTTATTCAACCCAGTCAGCGATGAATCTTGAGCGGCTGATTTCCAATTTCGCGTCCGGCCAGTTGTCGGAATAACGTGGCTATACAGGAGACAAGGACAATGCTAGTTCGAAGCGGGATCATGGCCCTGGCATTTATATTTGCATGGGTTTCGACGCCTCTGGCCGCAGAGACCTCCGAGGATCTGCGACAGTACGTTGACCGTAACACCCAGCAGCTGGTCGAGCAGCTGAATGCCGAGCGGGGCCTTTATGAGGAAGATCCCGAGGCATTCTACGCAAACATGGAAGAGGAACTCAGCAATTTCGTGGATTTTCGCCGGATAGCCGCCCGGGTTATGGGGCGGTACGCGCGCCAGGCGTCGCCGGAGCAGCGGGATGAGTTTGTCGCGAAGTTCAAGCGCAGCCTGTTCGACAGTTATGCCCAGGCGCTGGTCAGTGCCGATGACTTCGAAATCAGGGTTAAAGAAGCCATCATCAATCCCAACGACGATTCCCGGGCCTCGGTCCGGATGGAAGTCATCAGTGCCTCCGGCAACCGTTACCCGGTGACCTATTCCATGTATCAGACCAGTGAAGGTCGCTGGATGATGGAAAACATTATCGTAGAGGGCGTGAACATCGGTCTTGCGTTCCGTGATCGCTTCAGCCAGGAAATGGAGCAAAGGCGTGGCAATGTCCAGGCGGTGATCGACAACTGGGGAGGTGCCGTTGAATCCGTCAACCTCGAGCAGGAAACCGATAATTCATGAGCCCGGAACCCAGGCTGTCGCTCAGCGGCAACCGGTTACTTGTTACCGGCGATATCAAGCCGGATAACGTGGTCGCCATCCGCACTGAAGGCGAGCACCTGATTGCCGGGCAGACGCAGGGCCTGGTCATTGATCTTTCCGGGCTGGGCGCAGCCCACAGCGTGGTATTGTCGCTGCTGCTCTGCTGGTTGCGGCTGGCAGGCTCGCGCCACCAGGCGATTCATCTGGAGGACATGGGTGAGCGGCTCCGCTCTCTCGCTGCCCTCAGTGGCCTCGATAACCACCTGCCAGAGCAATCCCGAAGCTGACCCGACGTCGTTAATTGGTTACAATTCGGTTCCAAGTCTATCAACGGGTTCACAAACACCTGAGGAATCTTTATGGAAGCCCCGGAAGTCGTCGAGTTGGTCAAGGCCGCATTGCCGGACTGCGAAGTCGAAGTTCAGGTTGATGGCAACCACTATCTCGTCGTTGTGGTGGGTGAGATGTTTGCAGGCCTGCCGACCATCAAGCGGCAACAGATTATCAACAAGGCGTTGTTCCAGCATGTGATGGACGGCACCATTCACGCCCTCCATCCGAAAGCATTTACTCCCGCGGAATGGGCTGCCCGTCAGGGCTGACAGCTAATAACAGGATTCAATTGTGGATAAACTTCTGATCAGAGGCGGCAAGCCACTGTCCGGCGAAATCCGGATTTCCGGCGCCAAAAACGCTGCACTTCCGATTCTGGCGGCAACCCTGCTGGCAGATGAACCGGTGACGGTTGGCAACCTGCCGCATCTGAACGATGTCACCACCATGATCGAGCTGCTGGGCCGGATGGGCGTCGAGTTGATGATTGATGAGAAAATGAGCGTGGAAATTCACGCCAACACCATCAAGCATTTTCATGCGCCCTACGAACTGGTGAAAACCATGCGGGCCTCGATTCTGGTGCTGGGTCCGCTGGTGGCTCATTTCGGCGAAGCCGAAGTCTCCCTGCCCGGTGGCTGTGCCATTGGCAGCCGGCCGGTGAACCTCCACATTCATGGTCTGGAGGCGATGGGTGCGGAAGTAACGGTGGCAAACGGCTATATCAAGGCCAGAACCAATGGTCGCCTTAAAGGTGCTCATATCTTCCTGGATACGGTGACGGTAACCGGCACCGAAAATCTGATGATGGCGGCAGTACTGGCGGATGGCAAAACCATTCTTGAAAATGCAGCGCGGGAGCCGGAAGTGGTGGATCTCGCGGAGTGTCTGATCGCCATGGGCGCAGATATCCGGGGCCATGGCTCTGCAACCATTGAAATCCATGGCGTGAAACGCCTGCACGGGTGTCACTACAACGTGCTGCCGGATCGTGTGGAAACGGGCACTTACCTGGTCGCGGCGGCTGCCTCGGGGGGTAAAGTCAAACTGAAAGACACCCGCGAAGAATTGCTCGAAGCGGTTCTGCTCAAGCTCGAGGAAGCAGGTGCCGAGATAGATACCGGCAAGGACTGGATCTCCCTCGATATGAAGGGCAACAAGCCCCGCGCCGTTAACATCCGGACCGCACCCTATCCGGCTTTCCCGACGGACATGCAGGCGCAATTCGCGGCGATGAATGCAGTTGCCGAAGGCTCTGGCACCATTGTCGAGACAGTGTTCGAGAACCGGTTCATGCACCTGCACGAGCTGATCCGGATGGGCGCTGATATAACGCTTGAAGGCAACGCGGCGATCATCAAGGGTGTTGATCACCTGACCGGCGCGCCGGTGATGGCCACTGATCTGCGGGCCTCGGCCAGTCTTGTCATTGCCGGGGTGGTTGCGGAAGGGGAAACCATTGTCGACCGCATCTACCACATCGACCGTGGCTACGAATGCATCGAGGAGAAGCTGCAACTGCTCGGCGCGAGTATCCGCCGTCTGCCAGCGTAAAGACACTGACCGGAACAGAGCATGACCGATTCCATCACCATCGCATTGTCAAAGGGCCGGATTCTCGATGAAACCCTGCCGCTGCTCAGAGAGGCAGGTATTGAGCTGGTCGACGATGTGAAAAAATCACGGAAGCTGGTATTTCCGACCACCGATCCGGACGTCAGAATTCTGGTTCTTCGCGCCACCGACGTGCCGACCTATGTTCAGTATGGCGGCGCGGATCTGGGCGTAACCGGCAAGGATGTGCTGATGGAGCACGGCGCGGAAGGACTTTACGAGCCGCTGGATCTGAATATTTCCCGCTGTCGGCTGATGACGGCGGGCATAAAAGGCCAGCCCACTCCGAAGGGCCGCATCCGGGTGGCCACCAAGTTTGTCAATCTTGCCCGGCGCTATTATGCCGCCCAGGGTCGCCAGGCGGATATCATCAAGCTCTATGGGGCGATGGAACTGGCGCCGATTCTGCATCTGGCGGATGAGATCGTCGACATTGTGGATACCGGTAATACCCTGAAGGCCAATGGCCTTGAGGAGCGGGAGCTGATTGAGCACATCAGCAGCCGGTTGGTGGTGAACCGCACCTCCATGAAGATGAAACATCGGTTGCTTAACCCCATAATTGAGAAAATGGCTGCCGCCGTGGAAAAGCGCCGAACTTCAGCGTAAGGAGAGGTCAGGTACAGCCTTCCAAAACACGCTCAAGCACATCCATGTGGCGCTTGGGCTCCGCCATCCCTGGCTCCGCACAGTTTTGGAAGGCCGTACCTGACCTCTCCCCATGCCTTGGTGCCGGCCTCAACATTACTGAGCAAACAATCCGCGACAGGATTTGGAAATGACCGATATCAGCATCAGAAGACTGAACGCTTCCCAGAATGATTTTGACAGTGAACTGGCGAAACTTCTGGCCTGGGATGACAGTGTTGATCAAAAGGTAGGCGAATCGGTTCGTCACATTCTGCATCAGGTGAAAACCCGGGGTGATGCGGCGGTTCTGGAGTTTACCGGGAAATTCGACCGCCTGCAGGTCGGCTCTGTCGCTGAACTGGAAATCAGTCAGCAGCGCCTGCAGCAGGCGTTGAAGGCAATTCCGCAGGACCAGCGGGTGGCGCTGGAGAAGGCCGCCGACCGGGTTCGTGACTATCACCAGCGCCAGAATCAGCAGTCCTGGCAATACGCCGAAGAAGACGGCACGGTGCTGGGGCAGAAGGTGACGCCGCTGGACCGGGCGGGTCTGTATGTGCCGGGCGGTAAGGCTGCTTATCCTTCCTCAGTGCTGATGAACGCCATTCCCGCCAAGGTGGCGGGTGTCGGCGAGGTGATCATGGTGGTGCCGACGCCCGACGGTGTCGTTAACGATATGGTTCTGGCGGCAGCGGCGATTGCGGGGGTGGACAGGGTGTTCTGCCTGGGTGGGGCTCAGGCAGTGGCTGCTCTGGCTTATGGCACCGAGACCGTTCCTGCGGTGGACAAGATTGTCGGCCCGGGGAATATTTTTGTGGCGACCGCCAAGCGCGAAGTGTTCGGCACTGTTGGTATCGATATGATTGCCGGCCCCTCGGAGATCCTGGTGATCTGCGATGGCCAGACCGATCCGGACTGGATTGCCATGGACCTGTTTTCCCAGGCCGAACACGATGAACAGGCGCAGTCGGTTCTGATCAGTCCGGACCCCGGGTTTCTGGATGCGGTGGAGAAGAGCATCAATGCGCTTCTGCCAACGATGGAGCGCGCGGACATTATTCGTACCTCGCTGACAGACCGGGCAGCATTGATTCAGGTCGCCAGTCTGGACCAGGCGGCTGAAGTGTCCAACCGTATCGCGCCGGAGCATCTGGAACTTTCGGTAGCAGACCCGCAGGCCATGCTGGATCTGATCCGCCATGCCGGGGCCATCTTTATGGGCCGCTACACGGCGGAGGCGCTCGGAGATTACTGCGCCGGGCCCAATCACGTGCTGCCGACCGGCGGAACAGCAAGATTTTCGTCACCACTGGGTGTTTACGATTTCCAGAAGCGGTCGTCGATTATCGGCTTCAGTGCGCCGGGCGCAAGCAGAATGGGTCGTGTTGCATCCGTTCTGGCCCGGGGTGAGGGCCTGACGGCGCACGCCCGCTCAGCGGAATATCGCATCAAGGACTGAAAGGACTGTAACCATTATGAGTAAGTTCTGGAGCCCACTGGTGCATGACCTGGTGCCGTATGTACCGGGCGAGCAACCGAAAATGGCCAACCTGGTGAAGCTCAATACCAATGAAAACCCTTTCGGGCCATCGCCGAAGGTGGCCGAGGCCATCCGTCAGGAGTTGAACGACAACCTCAGGTTGTATCCGGATCCGGAGGGCGAGTCGCTGAAACAGGCCATCGCCCGCTATTATGCTGTGACTCCGGATCAGGTGTTTCTCGGCAACGGCTCCGATGAGGTGCTTGCGCACATTTTTTACGGCCTGTTCCAGCATGGGCAGCCGGTACTTTTCCCCGACATTACCTACAGTTTCTACCCCGTTTACTGCGGGCTCTACGGTATTGAGGGCAAGAAGATCCCGCTCACGGAGTCGTTCGAGATTGATCCGGATGATTACGTGCAGCCCAATGGCGGCGTTATTTTCCCCAACCCGAATGCGCCTACCGGGCGTTTTCTGGAGCTGTCCGGGGTCGAGGCTATCGTGGCTGCCAACGCCGACCGCGTGGTGGTCATTGACGAAGCCTATGTGGATTTCGGCGGTGAGTCGGCCATTACGCTGGTTGATAAATACCCGAACCTGGTCGTCAGTCAGACCTTGTCCAAGGCCCGTTCTCTGGCAGGGCTCAGAGTCGGTTTCGCGGTGGCTCATCCGGACCTGATTGAAGCCCTGAACCGGGTCAAAAACAGCTTTAACTCCTACCCGCTGGACCGTCTGGCGCTGGCAGGAGCCGTGGCTGCTTTTGAAGACGACAGCTGGTTCAAGGCAACCCGTGAGGGTGTGATCGGCGAGCGCGACTGGGTCACCGGCAAGCTGGAAGGTCTCGGTTTCGAGGTGCTGCCATCGCGGGCAAACTTCGTGTTCGCCCGCCATCCTGGCCATTCCGGTGAGTCTCTTGCCCGGGGATTGCGGGAGCAGGGCGTGATTGTGCGTCACTTCAACAAAGCCAGAATCGAGAACTTCCTTCGCATTACCACTGGTACCGCCGACCAGAACCGGCGTCTGATCGAAGTGCTGGGCACCTTGGTGTGAAGGCGCGCGGCCGGCCTCAGGACTTTTTCTGGTTTTCCGGCATGCCGAAATCTTCCGCCAGGGTGCCTTTTTCGCCGGGGTCGCTCTTGGGGGCATAGTCCCGTGGCGGCTCTGCGCCATCCTTGTCACTGGCGTCGCCCTCAAGCCTTGCCCTGGCGTTTTCCTGTTCCAGTTCGCGCAGCCACTCTTCATCGTTGCACAGCCGGTTTGCGCCACGGGCCATGTGCTGGTTAACGTCCCGGTAACTGTCATTGAAGCGCCGGAGAAGGTGGGCCGACTCCATGAAGTGCTCGTTTACCTGGGCCTGATAGCGGGTGTATTCGTTCCTGATTTCTTCAATCTGTTGTTCCGCGCGGCGCTGTCTGAGCGTAGAACCCTGTCCGGAACGGCCAATCAATATGCCGATAATTACGCCAATAACCAGGGCGGCGATAGCTGCCAGAATCAGGTTGTTCATAGTTGATTTCGTCCTTTCGTTGGATCTTCGATGCCGGTACTCCGGGCACACTGCGGTTTACTATCTCATCGTGGCACTGAATCTCAAAATCGGCCACAATTAGCGGCCGGAATCGGCGACTCCCCGTCGGGACTCGTATTGATGAACGTTCAGAAGCGCAACTACATGTCACCACCGAAGTCACCGCCAATGTCACCCCGGGAGCGCTACCAGAAAGACCTGGAACGCCCGGAATTCCAGCGCGACTCCGCTCAGGAGGATGCAGTACGACGTTTACAGTCACTGTACGATAAACTGGTCGTGGCGGAAAGCAACCGTGATAAGCCATTAGTCAAATTCCGGCTGAGGATAAAGAAGGGCAGTAAAACGCCGATCCGGGGCCTTTATTTCTGGGGCGGTGTCGGCCGCGGCAAGACCTACCTGATGGATACCTTTTACGAGTCCCTGCCGTTCCAGCGCAAGATGCGGGTTCATTTTCACCGCTTCATGCAGCGGGTGCACAAGGAAATGAAGGCACTGAAGGGCGAGAAGAATCCGCTGGATATCGTCGCCAGACAGTTTGCAGAGGAAGCCCGTGTTATCTGCTTCGATGAGTTTTTTGTCTCCGATATCGGCGATGCCATGATCCTGGCTACCCTGATGGACGGGCTGTTCAGCCGGGGCGTCACCCTGGTGTGCACCTCCAACATTCCCCCCGACAGCCTGTATAAAGACGGGCTGCAGCGCGCGCGATTTCTTCCCGCGATCGAGCTGGTGAAGAAACACACGGAGGTGGTGAATGTGGATGGTGGCGTGGATTACCGGCTGCGTACGCTCGAGCAGGCGGAACTGTTTCATTTTCCGCTGGATGCAGAATCAGACATCAGTCTGCAGAAGAGTTTTGACAGCCTTGCGGTCGAGGCCGGCAGCCACAGTCTTGAACTGGATATTAACGGGCGCAAGCTCAGGGCCGTCAATCACGCCGATGACGTTGTCTGGTTTGATTTCAGAACACTGTGTGACGGGCCACGAAGCCAGAATGATTACATTGAACTGGCCCGGGAGTTTCATGCTGTGATCATCGGCAACGTGCCGGTGATGGACAAGGAAAAAGAAGATCAGGCGCGCCGGTTCATTAACCTGATTGATGTATTTTATGACCACAACGTCAAACTGATCATCTCGGCAGAAGCAGCGATAACAGATTTATACACGGGCGGTCGACTGAAGTTCGAGTTTGAGCGTACCGAGTCGCGGTTGCTGGAAATGCAGTCCCGGGAATACCTGGAAGCGCCTCACAGGCCATAAGCTGATGTCGCCGGGCGGCAGCAAATCCCGCTTCGCCGGCTGGTTACATAGGGATTTGTTGGCTATATTGATCCTGTGCGAGGGAAGCCTGCCGTTCAGAGGGGTGTAACCGTAAAATCATACTTTTGACTGATAAAAGCGCCCGTTGGCGTTAGCTATAGTGCGAACATCACGGGCACTGTGCATGAAGCCTCCTAACATCGTGAATACCAATAATCAGAGCAGCGACTCAGAATAACAATGGAGTAGCCTTCCAATGACAAGAACAACAGACCAATGGCAGCAGTGGGTTAAATTGCCTCTGGCCGTCGCAGTTGCAGCCGGCATCTCCGGCCAGGCAACTGCCTATTCATTTTATTTCGGCGATGCGCAAGCGTCTTTCAACACAACCCTTTCCGCTGGCATTGGTTGGCGTACAACCGAGCAGGACAAGCGACTCATTGCTCAGGGTAACCTCGGCCCTGAATTCGCACCCGGCCAGCCGTTCGCAAACATTGGTGCCTCTACCAACAACTACGACAACGGCAACCTCAACTTCGAGAAAGGCGATACCTACTCAAAAATCGTCAAGGGCAACAGCGAGCTTTTTGTCGATTACTCGGTAGACAGCGACACCCTGACCCGGGTTGGCGGTTTTGTACGTGGCCGTTACTGGTATGACTTTGAGCTCAAAGACGAGAACCGGGCCGTGGATCCCGTCGGCCAGCGCCGTGAACTGAATGAACAGGCCAAGGACAACGCTTCCGGTGGAGAGTTGCTTGATGCCTACGTTTTCTCTGACTGGTATTTCGGCAACGTACCGGTCAGTCTGCGTTACGGCAAACAGGTCGTAAGCTGGGGTGAAAGCACGTTCATCCAGGGCGGTATCAACGTCATCAACCCGATTGACGTGCCGGCATTGCGGGCGCCGGGTTCTGAACTGAAAGACGCCCTGTTGCCGGTTGAAATGTTCTACGTGTCGGCAGGTGTAACCCAGAACATTACAGTTGAGGGTTTTGTCCAGACAGACTGGGAGCCCATCCGCGCAGATGACTGTGGTACTTTCTTCTCGACGAGCGACTTTACCTCGGACGGATGTGGTCCGGTTCTGCTTGCCGGTGCCCTGCCGGATTCACAGGCACTGGCGCAGGGTTTTGTGGCCCCCCGTCTGGCCGACAAGGAAGCTGACTCCAAAGACCAGTTCGGTGTGGCGTTACGCTGGTATGTACCATCACTGAACGACTCGGAGCTGGGGTTCTATTACATCAAGTACAACAGCCGCCTGCCGTACGTCAGTGGCCTGGTGAATAACCCCTCTTCACCCAGTGCCAGCCAGGACAGTGACGGTAGCGAACCGCCCGCCCAGTTTCCCAGCTACTTCATCGAGTATCCGGAAAACATCAATCTCTACGGCATCAGTATCAACACCACAACGCCCGGCGGCTGGTCCCTGGGTGCGGAATACAGCTTCCGCGACAACATGCCACTGCAGTGGAACGCATTCGAGCTGATCTTCGGCGGCCTGCAGCAACGCGGACCGAACGGCGAGATTCTGAGTAAACTGGAACAACAGCGTCGTGACGAAAACCCGGGTGTCAGTATCGCTGGCGAACCGTTTGCTGGCTACGACCGGTTCAACGTTTCCCAGGCCCAGTTCACGCTGATCAAATTCTTTGACCGGGTCATGGGCGCAAGCCGTCTGTCCCTGATCACCGAATTTGGTGCCACCTACGTGCATGACCTGCCGGACACCGATGAGGCCCGTTATGGTCGCTCAGGTACTTTCGGTATCGGTACGCTTCCTCTTGACGGTCCCAACTTCACCGGAGATTTCTGTGAGGCGGGAGCCAATATCAACACCAACTACTGTAACAATGAAGGTTTCACCACCTCCTTCTCCTGGGGTTATCGGACCCGGCTGGTATGGGACTACAACAATGCATTTGCCGGTATCAATCTGTCTCCCCAACTGGCCTGGAGTCATGATGTGCAAGGGTATGCACCTTCCCCCGGCGGCAATTTCAACGAAGGCAACAGGGCGATAGGTGTGTCTTTGAAAGCGGTTTATCAGAACCGGATTACAGCCGATATCGGATACACCAACTTCATGGATGGCGAACCGTTCAACGAGTTGACGGACAGGGATTTTGTGAGCGCAAGTGTGTCTTATTCGTTCTGAGTTCGAGTCTGTCTGAATTCGTTTAACCGAGGTAATTTAAATGAAACTGAACAACAAACTTCTTGCCACCGGCATCCTGTCGGCGGCGCTGTTGACAGGCAACGCCTACGGTGCAGTTCCCGCAAGCGAAGCCGCCAAGCTGGGTGATACCCTGACTCCCATGGGTGCAGAAAAAGCCGGAAACGGGGGAGAGATTCCCGCCTGGACAGGGGGCCTGACAACGCCGCCTGCCGGTTACCAGAACGATGGCATCTACGTGAATCCGTTCCCGGACGAGACGCCCAAGTTCACCATCGATCAGAGCAACGTCGATGACTACGCGGAGAATCTCTCCCCGGGTCAGATCGCGATGATCAAGCGGTATCCGGACTTCAAGATGCCGGTCTATGAGACTCATCGCACCGCGGGTTTCCCTGATGACGTTATGGAACAGACCGTCAACAACGCGACCACCGTCGAGCTGATCAAAGACGGTAACGGTCTGGGTAATTACAAGACAGCCACTCCATTCCCGATCCCGAATAACGGTGTCGAGGCAATCTGGAACCATATTACCCGTTTCCGGGGCGGCTCCGTGATGCGGAATGTTGGTCAGGTCACACCGACCGAAGGCGGCGATTTCAGCGTTGTGAAATTCCGGGATGAGCTTACCTGGCGTACCTACCTGACGGATTATGAGCCGGGCGAAGACGAGAACGTGCTGTTCTACTTCAAGCAGGCCATTACCGCGCCAGCGCGTCTCGCAGGAAACGTGCTGCTGGTCCATGAAACCATCGACCAGGTCGCCGAGCCACGCCGTGCATGGGTATATAATGCCGGCCAGCGTCGTGTCCGGCGCGCACCGCAGGTCGCCTATGACGGGCCGGGTACCGCGGCGGATGGTATGCGTACCTCTGACAATTTTGACATGTTCAACGGTGCACCCGATCGCTACAACTGGGAACTGATGGGCAAAAAAGAGATGTATATCCCCTACAACTCCTACAAGCTGCTTGACCGCGATCTGACCTATGACCAGATCGTCAAGGCCGGGCACATTGAGCAGGATTACACGCGCTATGAACTGCACCGGGTGTGGCATGTGCGTGCAACCCTGAAAGAGGGCGAGCGCCACATCTATGCCCGGCGTGATGTTTTTATTGACGAGGATTCCTGGCAGGCAGCGATCATCGATCATTACGACGGTCGCGGCGAAATGTGGCGTGTTGCAGAGGCCCACAACATGCAGTTCTATGACCAGAACGTGCCATGGTATGCCATCGAAACACTATACGATCTGCTGTCCGGCCGCTATCTGGTGCTGGGCCTGACCAATGAAGAGCCGGAGCCCTATACCTTCGGTATCGAGCGCAGGTCCCGTGAGTACACCCCGGCGGCGCTGCGCCGTTCGGGCACTCGTTAAGGAAGTTTAATTTTCCTGAAATTCAGGGTGTTAACCGAGAGGCGAGCCGTACGGCTCGCCTTTTCCGGTTATTACGCCAGTCTTTTTTGCAGCCTGACCCGCTCTTGGTTTAACCTTTCCTGACAATACTAAAGGCGTACCCATTGCAGGGCGCCTGTCATCCTGGATCGGTTCGAGAAAACTTTTGCCGGATGGGGCGAAATGCCCCGCATCTCCGGAGCCAGCGGGGCAAAGCGTGAAACCATTTGATGATGGCTGTGCCGCCAACGATGAGTTCCAGTCTGGTCTGGGTGAGTCTCATCGCGGCGAGCTTGTTAAAGATCTGTTGCGCCGGCGGGTACGGATGCCCGAAGCGCCTGCCGCCGGCCTGGCCAGGCCGGCGCTGAGGGAAAAAATAATTTCGGCTATTGCCCCGGGCAGGGTGCTTTTGCTCGAGGCCCCGACCGGTTACGGCAAGTCTCATGCCCTGTGGTCAGCCCTTGATGAGTCCCCGGTTACTGGTGATGAGGTAAAATGGCTTGCCCTGACGACGCAGGAGAATGACGCCGGGCGGTTGCTTGCTCTGATTGAAATTGCGCTGGCCGGCCGGCCGGCCACAGCTTCCCGGGGGCGGCAGAATGCGTCCAGCTGTGTCGATGCATTATCCATGCTGCTGGCGGACGCCGGAGAGGCCAGAACGGGTGAAACCAGAGCGCTGGTTATTGATAATCCCGGGTTAATCGTCCATCCGGCCGCCATTGCTCTGCTGCGGCAACTGGCGTTTGAAACCCCCCGCAATCTGGCGGTGGTATTTGTCGCCAGACAGCCACTGCCGTTTGAAACCCATTCGCTTGAACTGACCGGTCGCCTCAGCCGTCTCGGTGCTGAAGATTTTGAACTGACCCGGCCCGAGACCTTTGAATTCTTCGGGGATCTGCTCGCCGGTCAGGTCATAACCTCGGTTATGGTAGAGCATCTTTTTGCCCTTACGGAGGGCTGGATAACGCCATTGGGGCTTTACCGCAGAGAGCTCACACAAACCCCGGAGTCGCGGCTGCCGATTCAGGATTCGGTCAGTGTCGAGCGGTTTCTGCGTGATGCTGTTCTGCTTCCGCTGACGCCGGCTCAGCAGCGCTCACTGCGTATCATGGCCGAGCTGGACATGGTTTCCGATGAGCTGTTCCTGGCGCTTGCGGATTCAGCCTGTGATCATGCTTTCAGACCTTCAGTCGCGGCGGAATCGGCCATTCCGTTGCACGTGGTCCCCGCAAGAGGCCGCTGGTACCGGTTTAATCCCCTGGTCCACCAGTCGCTGAAAACGCCGGTAACCGGCGGTGCCGGGGACCGGGCCCTGAAGGCCAGCCGCTGGTTCAGTCACCATGGGCGCTTTCCTGAGGCGCTGAAATATGCGTTGCTCGGTGGCGCCCATGATGAAGCTGTAAGGATCGCCTCGGAAGCATCCGAGGCTCTTCTCATCGGTCAGGACACGGCCTCGTTACTGGCTCTGCGCCAGAATCTTCCGTCCCGGCTTTTCGATCAGAGCCCCCGTCTGCGAATTGTGTATGGCTGGGTCCATGCCATTGGTGGCCAGTTTGCCCTTGCCCATGGGTTAATCAAGGAACTCGAAAAAACCGCCGACGACACTCTTCAAGGCCGCATTGATGCCTTGCGGGCCTTTATTCTGCGCGGGGAAGGGGTAGTCGGCGCGGCGCTTGACGTTGCCGGTCGCGCCCTCGATTCATCCGATCTCCCGCCTCAGGGCAGGCTGGTGACGGAGCTTGTCCGGTCCAGTGCTCTGTGCGCCCAGGGCAGATTCAATGAAGCCAGGAATGCTAACCGGAACGCCGCACGGATTGCCAGGGAGTCGGGTGACGGTGGTTCAGAGGCGCTGGCCGTTTACGCCCACGCCAGAATCGAGCTGGGCAAGGGCGCCTTGCGGCACGCCGAACAGTTGCTCAGGACCGGTCTCGATATGGCAATGAACGAGTCAGCGCGCTCAGCCAGAGTGGGGGAAGTCCGGTTGCAGCTGAGTCTGGTGATGGTGCTCTGGCATCAGGGCAGGGAAGCCGAGGCAGACCGCTTGCTGGTGACCTGTATCCGGCACGCGGAGCAAACCCGTGATCTGGCCCTGTTGCTGGCTTTCGGGCTCCGGGTTCTGATATGCCGCACTCATGGCAGGATTGATGAAGCCTTTACCTGGCTGGGCCAGGCCGAGCGTACCATGCAGGCGTGGAAGGTCGATGAAACCGTGTATGTGCCGGTGCTCGAAGCCCTCAAGAGTAGCAGCTGGCTTGCATCCGGTCAGTTAGAGGCGGCGTCCCAGGCGCTTGTCCGGCTCGGGCCCTGGCGGGCAGAAAATTGCGTTCCTGACATGTTCCCGATGATGCCGGGTCTGCTGGACTGTCTTCAGGTGCGGCTGGAACTGGCCAACAACAGAAATGATTGTGCAGCAAAAACACTCGGAACCATCCGCGCCAGACATGACGAAATGATGCCCTTCGGACTGGAGCTGCATGTCCGGCTCCTGGAAAGCGTGATTGCCTGGCGCAGGAAAGGCCTGGCCGCCGGGCAAACGGCATTGACTGATGCTATCGGTATGGCCGCGGAGGAGCATTACATGAGCCCGTTCTCTGAGCTGAGGCGGGAGCTGCAGCCGTTGGTTGAGAAAACCTGGAATCAACTGCCCGCCTCACGATTTGTGGACGACATCGGCAGGCTCTACGGAATCAACACGGTTTCGCGCCCGGAAGTCGCCGCGCTGGCAGAACCGATCAGCGACCGGGAGCTTGGCGTTCTTGAACTGATCGCGCAGGGGTTTTCGAATCAGGATATCGGGGACAAGCTGCATATCTCCCTGCACACGGTAAAAACCCATGCCCGGAAAATTAATGCCAAACTTGAAGTAAAATCGAGAACCCAGGCGACTGTGCGCGCGCGGCAACTGGGCCTGCTATAGCGGCGGCTCTGCCGTAGCCGGAGACCCGGCCTGGTCCAGCAGGTTGTCGATTCGCTGATCCTTCTCCTTCCAGATCTGACCCACCCAGCGCTGGAAGTCGGCCCGTACCTCGCGGTTGCGCTGGTAATCCATGCCCCGGAAGCGCGGGGGAATGTCCCGGGTGCGGATATCGATAATGATCCGGTGGACCCGTCCGCACAGATAATCCCAGACTCCTTTCCTGCCCTCGGGATAGACAATGGTGACATCCAGCATGGTGCTGAGCGAGTCGCCCATGGCCTCCAGGACAAAGGCAGTGCCGCCGGACCTGGGCTTTAACAGATGGCGGTAAGGCGAGCCCTGGGCTTTATGCTTGGCAGGTGTGAAACGGGTGCCTTCCATGAAATTGAAAATGGTAACCGGGGTATAGCGAAACTTTTCACAGGCAGCCTTCGTCGCCTCTATATCCTGGCCTTTCAGGGCAGGGTTGCGGGCAATCTGTTCTTTGGTGTGGCGTCGCATGAACGGAAAGTCCAGCGCCCACCAGGCAATGCCCAGAAAGGGCACCCAGATCAGTTGCTGTTTCAGGAAAAACTTCAGCAACGGAATCCGGCTATTCAGGGCATGCTGAATAGCCGGAATGTCAGTCCAGCTCTGATGATTGCAGGTGACAAAATACCACTGTTCCGCCTTCAGCTCCTCAGCACCGCGGACATCCCAGACGACATCATGCAGCAGGTCAGTCAGCACATTGTTGAACCCTATCCACAGCCACGCAATGCGATTCAGCACCCGGGTGCAGGCCTTTCTGGCGCTGTTGAACGGAACAAGCAGTTTGATGACGGCGAAAACAAGCAGAATCGGGAACAGCCAGAGCGTGTTCAGCAGTATCAGGATGATTGCCAGGGTCCCTTTGACAGGCCCCATTAACGACCCCGGCGACCGGGCCGCTGGCGAATCAGCCCTCATTGGCGGATGAGTCCGCGCTGTCCTGTCCTGGCAGAAGGACTGTTTCATCGCTGCCGGAGGCAAGCTGGACCAGCTCCCGCGAGCCATTTTCGCGAATGGCCCTGCGGAATTCATCGTCGTATTCAGACAGGTTGTTGAAGCTGATCATGCTGCGAATCTCGCTGATGTATTCCTCACCGCGCTCCGAATAGCTGACGAGGCCTGCGGCAAGCTCGGAACCGCTGGCAAAGCGCCCGTTCTCGCGGGCTTTGCGGCGCAGGTCCCGGACCAGCTGGTAGCTCGGGTGCCGGTTCAGATTCTGGATATACCCGGTAATCGAGCGATAGGGCGATGCAAAAGTGGCGACTTCATGGGTCTTGCCCTCGCCACGGCTCTGGGGAACCATGCCGCAGCCCTCGGAAAAGCACCACTGCCCGAACAGGTTATTGCCCTTCAAGGCAAAACGGGATGTACCCCAGGCGGACTCGTTAGCGGCCTGGGCCAGGATCAGCGAGGGCGGAATGACGTCCAGCCGTGACCTCAGGCGTCGGAACATCTCCTCGCTGCCGGGATCTTCATCGACCCTCAGTCTTTCCGCCTGTTCTGCCAGCCAGTTAATTTCAGAGTCGGACAGGGTGTCTTTGCGGCTGAGGGTTTCCAGATACTGACGTTCGATCAGGATCCTTGAATTGGCCAACAGGATGCGGGGATAGAGAAACGAAAAAAAGGCCTCCTTTTTCTCGTTGACGTCCTGATAGCTGTCGAAATCCGGTAAGCCGGCTTCCGCCCAGCGGGGCAGAGCAGGCAGGGCCTTGAGGGTAATGTCTTGCCCGGCGCCGGGTATTCCACTGTTGGTTGCCGGCACATATAAAGCGCCCCAGATGGCGGAAACGACCAGTGGAAAAACAAGCAGTAGTGCCCTGATACCTGCCGACATAAACCCTCTCATTGCTATGAATTATTAATCCGTGCGTTAGCAAGCGAGCAGGTCTTTGCAAAACAGGCTGTTAATACTTTCCTGTGCGCTTACTTTCTTGCTTATCAGTAAACCGGAATTATAGCAGGGCTCGTCGCTTTTGCTGCCGTCAGAAAAACAGCTTCATGCCCACGATGACACCCTCGTCAAGATTGATATCACGCCGGTTTTCCAGATCGGTATTGAGGTAACGATAACCGGCGAAGATCTCGGCATTGCGAATAACCCGGTAATTGGCCCGCAGCTCGAGACTGGTCATATCTTCCGAATCCCCGAAGGCCAGAATGCTGGGTGCGTAGTGCAGGCCCCCGGTGAACGACAGTCCCGGCGCGTCTGGAATATTGACAGTTGCGAAGCCGCCGAGCCCGACCGCGCCGCCGTCGAGGCGGTCAGTATCCCAGCCAATGGCGCGGAACCCGAGGCCGGCCGTGGTTGGCAGGTTGCCCACCGCTGTACGACCCTGGGCATGGAAGTCGAGATTGCCAACGTGGACGTTGTCAATGCGGTGGTTGCTCTCCTGGTAGGTATAACCCGCCCCCAGTTGCATATCGGAAGTGGCGCCAAAGAAATTGATCTGACCCTTGGCAGAATCATTGGTCAGGCTGATGTCTGCATCGGCTGCAAATGCGGCTGAGCTGACCAGCGAAAGAAAAACAAAAGAAATGCGAAACGCTTTCATGCTACGACCTTTCAGGAAAAAAATTGGGAATCCGCCAGAGCACTCTACCTGCGCTGCCAGGGGCGCTCAACTTACAATTGGTTTAGGCCTGGTGACTGCTGGAATCGCCACCCTGGTCGAGATCCCCCGGGGTGGAGTTTTCCGCAGGAACCCGGTACTCCTCATTGGCCCAGGCCCCCAGATCAATCAGCTGACAGCGGTCAGAGCAGAACGGCCGATAGGGGTTGCTGTCGGTCCATTCGACGGATTTGCTGCAGGTGGGACAATCTACCTTCATAAAACTGTTTCAACTGTGGTGACATTGGGGTCAGGACGATGGAGCCCCGGTGCAGTATTGTTCCAGAACTGCGCGCAGCATTTCAATGTTTACCGGCTTGGCAACAAAAGAATCCATCCCCGCCTCACGGCAACGCTCCTCGTCTTTTTCCATGGCGCTGGCAGTCAGCGCAACAATCGGAACCCGTTGCCGGCCCTGCAGTTGTTCCCACTGGCGCAGACGTCGCGTGGCCTCAAAGCCGTCAAGACGTGGCATTATGCAGTCCATAAAAATCAGATCAAATGGATGCCACTGCCACAGGCTGGAAGCCGCTTCCCCGTCGTTAGCGGTCATGACGTTGCAGCCCAGTTTCTCCAGCAGCCGCTGGGTCAGCGTGCGGTTTACCGGGTTGTCTTCAACCAGCAGAACCCTCATGCCACCGCAGGGCAGTTCCTGGCGGCGGATACTGTCGCCGACTTTCTGCAATGAGAAGCGGGTAAGAAAGCCTCTCGAGTTTTTCGCGGCGTCGGCAAACAGCTGGTGCAATATGGACGTCAGGCAGGATTCCCGCAGCGACTTGCTGAGAAAGGCATCGGCGCCGGCCCGGCGGAAATGCTCGGCATCCCCCCGCTGGGGATTGGATGACATAATCAGCAGCCGGGTGTGCTGCCATTGCGGGTTGCCCCGAATCTGACGACAGAGCAGGTCGCTGTCCATATCAGGCACAAAGCCATCGACAACAACCGCATCGTAGGGCTCGTTGGCATCCGCAGCCACCCGCAGCGAAGTCAGAGCCTCGGCGGCGGATTTCACAGCCTCGATATCCAGGTCGTGACGCGCCAGCATCTCCAGGGTAATTTTCCGGGAAAGCTGGTAGGAGTCCACCACCAGTATCCGCTTGCCCTTCAGCATGCTGGTATCGGGCCGGGCCCGGACGCCGCTTTCCGGCGCAACGGCAAGCGAGAGTTCGACCCAGAAAGTCGAGCCTTCCCCCGGGCGACTTTCCAGCTCCATTTTACCATCCATCAGTTGCACCAGCTGGCGCGAGATGGTCAGTCCCAGACCGGCTCCCGGCAGGTGTCTGTGGAAGCGCTGGCCGAGCTGGACATAGGGTTCGTAGATCAGCTCGAGGTCTTCGGGGTTGATGCCGACACCGGTGTCTTCAACGGACATCCGGAGCCGGACCTTCTGCTCCCGCCGCCCCAGAACTTCAATGCTGATCAGAACATAACCGGAATCGGTAAACTTGATCGCGTTCGAAGTCAGATTCAGCAGCACCTGGCGGAGCCTCAGCGGGTCACCCTCAAGGACCATGGGCAGGTTTTCGTCAATTCTCAGTTCCAGCGCCAGGCCCTTCTCACGGGCCCGGGCGCCCAGCATATGGACCAGATCGTTGAGGGTGTCCCGCAGGTCGAAAGAAATGCTTTCCAGGTCCAGTTTCCCGGCTTCCATACTGGAGATATCCAGCAGGTCGTTGAGGATGGCAGAGAGGCTTTCGGAGGCATCAAGAAGGGTCTGAACGTATTCCTTCTGCTCTGGGTCCAGCGGTGTATCCGACAACAGGTTGGCGTAACCCAGAACCGACTGCAGCGGAATCCGCAGTTCGTGGCTGACGTTGGCCAGAAACTGACTTTTGGCATGGTTTGCACGAACCGCTTCATCCCGCTCGTCCCGGGACTGAGCCGTGTTTTTGCGTAGCCATCGCGTGTCTTCCAGAAGCTGCAGGCGCATCCTGTTCAGTGCCTGTTCCAGCTCGCTGAGCTCGTCGCTGACCCGGGGTGGACGGCGTTTCAGCTGCAGGGGTTCGATCAGCGCATCAAGATTCAGGCGGGCGGCGTAATCCGCGATGGTTTCGAGGTGTCGTGACAGGGTAAAGCGCACAATCAGCAAAAGCCCCAGGGTGCCCAGCATCACAAACAGCGACTGGAACAGCAGGGTTCTCAGCGTCCGGTCCATGATGTCGTCATAGACCGTTTCCACCGAGGAGGTAAGGGTAAGCATACCTATCGGTTCCCGGTTTTCAGAGGGTACCCGGTCAACCACCAGCGGAAAAGACTGGCTGATCACGCGGCCGTCCGGGTAGGTGCCGGTGCTGAACTCATCACCGCCGGTGATGATTACCCGGGCATGTTCAATGGCCGGAATGACCCTCATGTCCTCCAGGCTGTTGGCCACTTCGGCGTAATTCATCAGCCGCAGATTGTTAGCCATGCTGCCGGCGACCAGTTCAGCCGCCTTCTCCTGGGTGTCGTACAGTTCGGCTTTGCGGCGATCGACTTCGCCAATCATCTGAACGCCGGTGGCAGCCAGTGACAGCAATACGCTGAACAGCAGGACGTACACCAGCAATCTCGCTGTCAGTGGTCGCACACCTGATCGTCTCTCAAAGCGCATCGGAGGCAAGGCACTTTTCCCTGTGTCGTGTAAGAAGTGTCGTCATTATAACCATATCGGAGTCTAGCAGACCGTCAGTACTTGAACACGTTCCGCAGACGCCTCACGCACGAAGCGGAATCGCACGTTCAGATCGTACAGGTGGATGCCGTAGATCCGGTCTTCATCCCTTCCGCGCCGGAACGAGGGCCGGGGGTCGTAACTGACGACGTCTCTTATCAGAGCCTTCAGATCCGGGTAGGCCAGTGATGGCAGCCGGACCAGTTGCTGCTCCGCTTCGGGCATGAATTCAACGGGCAGTCCGGCCGTTGGTGCAGAGTCTGCCCACCCCAGGCCCGCCTCGGGCACCGAATCCGCAAACGCGAGATAGGGTTTGATGTCGAGAATGGGCGTGCCGTCGATCAGGTCATGGTCGCTGATGTCAAGAACCAGGTTGCCCTCATCGTCATGACTTAACCCACGGTTGCGCACAACCGAGAGTCCCAGGCTGTTGGGCCGGAACGGCGAGCGGCTGGAAAAAACCCCGACCCTGCGATTGCCGCCCAACCGGGGCGGCCTGACCACAGGGCGCCATTCGGCGCGCACGGCCTGGTGGAACTGGAAAATCAGCCAGAGATGGCTGGCAGTTTCCAGGCCCCTGAAGGCATCCTCCCGGTTAAACGGCGAGGCAATTATCAGCCGCGCATGGGCATGCCTGGTCAGCCCCGGCTGGCGGGGCACACCGAACTTGTCCCTGAAACAGGACCGGGTAACGGCAATGGGTGTCAGCGTCAGTGTCTCGGCCGCTGGCAGGGCGTGGTGTCGGCTCATAGTCATAAAGGCGATGGTTGAATAAAGTGTATCACCAGATCCGGTCAATACTGCCAGAAAAATAGAGTTCAATCCGCAGAATCAGTGAACCCCGGTCCTTGAAGCCTGCGCTGCGGGGGAACTCCACAGCGGGAATCATCTCTGCAAAAACCCAGTTATCGTGCAGGCGGTAGCGCCAGGTCAGGTCGGCAAATACAGAGGTTGTGCGCCAGCCTGGCTGGCTTTCCCCGATGACGCCCAGGCGGGGGGTGATAGTGGAACGGTTGTTGAGCCTTTTGTGGCTACTGAGAACCTGGGACAGCTCGAATTTTCGTTCCGCGTGCAGCCACTCGATCTCCGAAGCCAGCAGTGTCTGCCAGCCGTCACCGAATTCCCGCCCGGCGCCAAACCAGCTGCGGCTGCCCCACCCATCCTGATGGAAATAATACAGGCGCTGGCTAACAGCCAGGTGCCAGGGGGAATTGGTCTGCCACTGCTTCTCTGCCGTTACCCGCCAGAACGCATCGGGTGGAATTCTGAGCCGTACGCCCAGGTCGTTGCTCAGATTGATGGCGTCGCCAACTTCGGACAGAAAGCGAAACGCGCCGGTCGCATCGGTATCGCTGCGTTCCGCCTCAGTGAGCTGACGATTCCTGCGGCGCTCGGAAAGAGGAATCAGTTCGTCGCTCTCGCTTTCCACCACAAGTCGCAGTTTCTGCTCTACCGTGGGGATATCCAGTTTGAACCGTGCCTCCGGTTCGAATTGCGCCGGATCACCATATTCAGACTCGGTTGCAAAGCCGACGCGCAGATAGCTTTCGTTATTGGGCATGGCCTGCTTGCTCCCGGAAAGCGTGCGGTCGGCCCATTCGCCCAGGGACTGAACCCGCTCTCCGTGGGCTCTTTCCTGCCTGATCACCCAATTGGAGAAGTCCAGCCAGTAGGAGTCTCTGGGTTCACGCCAGTATTCATCGGGAGCAAAGTCGTAAAAGGAGGCAGGCAGATTCTCGGGTAGCAGGCGGCCGCCGTCATCGCCGGGCTGTACGGGCGAAACCGGAAGGCCCCAGGCCGTTGTGGCATTGATCATTACCGCCATCGTGGCAAGATCCCTGATGGCGGCGGGAAGGTCGCTAAAACAGTGAGTGAGCGTCAATCATCTGATCCGTTGAAATTCGGCCAACAGCTGGTCGTGGAGTGCGGCCACCTGAGCTTTTGCGCTGTTTTCGTCATTGGCGGTCGCGGACGCATTATCGATAATGTAATCAGCGTGTTTCAGGCGCTCTTCCCGGGACATCTGGGCATTGATGATGCGCTGGATCTGTTCCCGGGTGTTGGTGTCTCTGGCAACGGCTCTTGCAATCTGAACATCAACGGGCACATCAATAACCACAATTCTGTCCACCAGTTCATGCTGGTCTGTCTCCAGAAGCAAGGGTGACACCAGAAGCGTGTAGGGCAACCGGTAGTCGCTCAGGTGAGTGCCCCCGGGGTGAAGTTGGGCCAGAATGCTTTCCCTTATAAGCGGGTGAAGCAGCGCTTCCAGCCACTGCCGTTGCTGTTCGTCCTGAAAAATCAGGGAGCGCAGTTCAGCGCGGTCCAGCGCTCCGGAGTCCAGCAGAATCCGCTCACCGAAATGCCGGGCGATGGCCTTCAGCGCCGGAGTGCCGGGCTCTACAACCTCACGAGCGACATCGTCTGCATCCACCCAGTGAACACCGTGTTCGGCAAACAGTCGTGCTATCGTTGATTTGCCGGAACCGATGCCGCCGGTTAATCCCACAACCTTCACAGAACGTTTCATCACAGTCCCAGATAGTTGTACCAGGCAGCCTGGATTTCCGCCCCGAACCAGAGGCAAAGCAGGCCTGCAGCGGCAAGATAGGGGCCGAACGGAATCGGGATTTCGCGCCCATGTTTGCGGAAGACAATCAGGCTGATACCAACCATGGCGCCGACTACTGAAGACAGCAGAATCACCGCCGGCAGCAGTTGCCAGCCAAGCCAGGCCCCCAGCGCTGCCAGCAGCTTGAAATCCCCGTGCCCCATACCTTCCTTGCCGGTTGCCAGTTTGAACAGCCAGTATACTGACCACAGTGACAGATAACCGGCAATGGCGCCCCAGAAGGCACTGCTGAAATCCGTGAATGTGTGGTAATAGTTCAGTATCAGGCCCAGCCACATCAGCGGCAGGGTCATGCTGTCCGGCAATAGCTGGGTGTCAAAATCAATGACCGTCAGGCCGATCAGGGTCCACACCAGTAACAACGCCCACAATGCCTCATAGCCGGGGCCAATGACCACGACAGTGACCACCGAGAGCAGCGCTGTGACCGCCTCGATAACCGGATATCGGGGCGAAATGCCGGTCTTGCAGGAAGCGCACCTGCCTCTCAGTATCAGGTAGCTGATTACCGGAATATTCTCCCAGGCACGAATGCGGTGACCGCAGGACGGGCAGGTGGAGGCCGGAGAGGAAAGCGTAACAGGCTCTTCTTTTTTCCGTTGGCCATCAGGGAACTGCAGGAATTCCTCGCACTGGCAGCGCCATTGCTGCTCCATCATTTTTGGCAGGCGCAGGATGACGACATTGAGAAAGCTGCCGATGCAGAGCGAGCTTAAGGCAATCGCCGTGAACAGAAGCCACGGTGTTGCGAACAGGGTGTCGAAGAAAAGCATTCGGTCAGACGACCTGGCCCATCTGAAAGATTGGCAGGTACATACCGATGATCAGACCACCGATAAGTACGCCCAGAACTGCCATGATCATCGGTTCCATCAGGGCGGTGAGGTTGTCCACCATGTCGTCTACAACTGACTCGTAATGGTCTGCGACTTTTTCCAGCATTTCGTCAAGATTACCGGATTCTTCGCCGATTGCAGTGAGCTGGACGGCCATGACGGGAAAAACACCGGTTGTTTTCATTGACATCTGGAGCTGGGTACCACTCGAAACGTCATCGCGGATCTTCAGAACCGCGTCTCGGTATATGGCATTGCCAGTTGCGCCAGCCACCGATTCAAGTGCATCAACGAGAGGAACGCCGGACGCAAAAGTTGTCGAAAGCACCCGGCCAAATTTGGCAACTGCAGATTTATCGAGTATTTCGCCGATGATTGGAAGCTTCAGAACATATTTGTCTACAAGGTCGGAAAAGGAGTCTGAACGTTTTTTGGCTTCTTTAAACAGAAAGATAGTTGCAACGATGCCGAGCAAAACTATGAACCACCATTGCTGCAACCACTCTGATACGCTGATTATAAACTGAGTGAAGACTGGTAAATCTGCGCCAAAACCTTGAAAGAGACTTTCGAATTGCGGCACTACCTTCACCAACAATATTGCTGTGACCACGATCGCCACAACAACAACCGCTATCGGGTAGGTCATCGCTTTTTTGACTTTCTTCTTCAGAGTTTCAGTTTTTTCCAAATACATTGCAATGCGGTCCAGCATCTGTTCAAGTGCGCCCGCTTTTTCACCCGAATCGACAAGGTTGCAGTATAAATCGTCAAAATGTTTTGGATGACGTCGAAGTGCGTTTGCGAAACTGGTTCCAGACGCAACATCATTTCGAACTGCGGAGACCAGCTCTCTCAAGCCCTGGTTTTCCAGACCGTCGGTTACTATGTCAAAACTCTGGACCAGAGGCACACCGGCCTTCATCATTGTCGCCATTTGTCTCGTAAATAGAGCGATGTCAAATGGGGTGACTTTTTTGCTCCCACCAAACAGGGGCTTAGGCTTCTTCCTGACCTTGTTCGGAATAATGCCCTGCTTGCGCAGTTGCGCCTTGACCAATGCCAGGTTGGTGCCAGACACCTCACCCTTGGACTTGTTGCCCTTGCGGTCTTTACCTTCCCAGACAAACGCCTGCAGTTTTTCTGCTTTCTCAGACA
>NZ_DATFKH010000069.1:0-12441 GCF_035268745.1 Marinobacter sp. | reverse complement strand
TACGTTCACAGCAACAACAAGATCGCTGCGGTTGTTGCCCTGAGCGCCGGCGATGCCGAGACAGCACGGGATGTTGCAATGCACGTGGCGGCCGTCAACCCCCGCGTTGGCAAGCCCGAAAACATGCCGGCCGAAGAGCTGGAGAGAGAGAAAGAGGTCATCAAGGGCCAGTCGGATATGGCCGGCAAGCCGGCCGAAATCGTCGAAAAGATGATGGGTGGCCGGATCAGGAAGTTCCTTGCCGAGAACAGCCTGGTGGAACAGCCGTTCGTCAAGAATCCCGATCAGACCGTCGGTCAGCTGATCAAGGCTCAGGGCGGTGATCTGGTCAGCTTCGTGCGTCTTGAAGTCGGAGAAGGCATCGAGAAGGAAGAGGTGGACTTCGCTGCGGAGGTTGCCGCGGCAGCTGGAACCGGCAAGGCCTGATCCTTCTGAGTGGGTGCCGGAGCCGCGGCCGGGGCACCAACCAAGTCTGCCACGTCAGCCGGAGCAATCCGGTTTTCGTGGCGGGTTTGTATCTGAGATCCCCCTTTTTCCGAGGAGTATGTCAGATACAGGCCTGACACGTCCGTCCTGCCACAGACAGAAAAGGGGATCACCATGCCGCAATCTTCCAAGACCCAGCCCAGATACAAGCGAGTGTTGCTGAAACTCAGTGGTGAAGCGCTGGTGGGGGATCACGATTTCGGCATTGACCCGCGGGTTCTCGATCGCATGGCGCTGGATATTGGTTCCCTGATCGGCATCGGGGTTCAGGTCGCGCTGGTCATCGGCGGTGGCAATCTGTTCCGGGGTGCCGCCCTGAGTGCGGCCGGTATGGACCGGGTTACCGGTGATCACATGGGCATGCTGGCCACCGTGATGAACGGACTGGCCATGCGTGACGCCCTTGAGCGCAGCAATATCCGTACCCGCGTTATGTCTGCCATCCCCATGAGTGGTATTGTTGAGCATTATGATCGCCGCCGTGCAGTGCGCGATCTCAAAGACGGTGATGTGGTGATTTTCTGCGCCGGAACCGGCAATCCGTTTTTCACCACTGACTCGGCAGCCTGCCTGCGGGGCATCGAGATCGAAGCGGATGCGGTATTGAAGGCCACCAAGGTTGATGGCGTTTACTCCGCCGATCCCTACAAGGATACGACCGCGGTGAAGTACGACCACCTGACCTATGATGAGGTGCTCGACAAGAAACTGGGAGTGATGGATCTCACTGCCATCTGCCTGGCCCGGGATCATGGCATGCCCTTGCGGGTATTTGACATGAATCGTCCCGGTGCACTGACGCGCATTGTTACCGGCGAGTCTGAAGGCACATTGATTGAATAGTCCCGGGAACTGAACAGTTACTGACCAACGAATTCGAGGATACTGAAGTGATTGACGATATTAAATCTGACGCCGAAAAGAAGATGAAGAAGAGCCTCGAGGCTCTGAATTCGGCTTTTAACAAGATCCGCACCGGTCGTGCTCATCCTTCTATTCTGGACAGCGTGACAGTGGATTATTACGGCCAGGAAACGCCGCTGAAACAGGTGGCAAGCGTGAACGTCGAAGATAACCGCACGCTGGCAGTTTCGGCCTGGGAAAAGGCGCTGATGCCGAAAATTGAAAAGGCCATCATGATGTCGGATCTGGGCCTGAATCCGTCAAACAATGGCGAGGTGATTCGCATCCCCATGCCGATGCTGACCGAGGAAACCCGCAAGGAAATGGTCAAGCAGGCGAGGGCCGATGCCGAGCATTGCCGCGTTTCCATTCGTAATGCCCGTCGTGACGCCAACAGCATGCTGAAAGACCTGCTGAAGGAAAAAGAGATCAATGAAGACGAAGAGCGCAATGGCGAAGAGGCTATCCAGAAGCTGACGGACCGGTATATTGCAGAAGTGGAGAAACAGCTGAAGGCCAAGGAAGAGGACCTGATGGCTGTCTGATCAGTCCGCTTTAAAGTCAATACGCAGCGCAGGGGATTGCATGACCGCAAGCGTTTCCGCAGAGATTCCGTTATCGGCGGGTAACCGGCCCAGACATGTGGCCATTATCATGGACGGAAATAATCGGTGGGCGAAATCCCATAAGCTGGCGGGTGTGTCCGGCCACAAGGCGGGAGTCAAGGCTGTCAGGGCCGCGGTCGAAACCTGTGCCCGCCAGGGCGTGGAAGTTTTGACGCTGTTTGCCTTCTCCAGTGAAAACTGGCGCCGCCCGGAAGACGAAGTCTCTGCGCTGATGAGGCTGTTCCTGTTTGCCCTGGAACGCGAAGTCAAAAAACTTCACCGCAACAACATCTGCCTGAAAATAATCGGTGACCGGTCGGCTTTCAGTGAAAATCTGCAGGGCCACATGGCCTTTGCGGAACAACTGACCCGTGATAACACCCAGATGACCCTGGTGATTGCGGCCAACTACGGCGGGCACTGGGACATCACCCAGGCCAGCCAGACATTGGCGCGCAAGGTCCAGTCCGGTGAGCTTGCACCTTCCGATATCACTGACGACCTGATTCAGCAGCACCTGTCGATCGGTGACCTTCCCATGCCGGACCTGATGATTCGTACCGCAGGGGAGCAGCGCATCAGCAATTTCATGCTCTGGCACCTTGCCTACACCGAACTCTATTTCTCATCAGTGTACTGGCCTGATTTCCGGGAGGGAGAAATGGAAAAGGCCCTGCAGGCCTATGCCGGCCGTAAACGGAGATTTGGCCAGACCGACGACCAGGTCAAGAGAACAGCCTCCGAACAATAATGCCAACATAGCGACCAAGACTGTGCTTAAAACACGAATCATCACTGCACTGATACTGGCACCCATTGCGATTGGCGGCATCTTCTTTCTGCCGCCGCTCGGCTTTGCGCTTTTTACCGGGGCAATTATTGTTGTGGGTGCCTGGGAGTGGGCGAACATGGCGGGCATCACCCCCCCGGCGGGCCGGGCCGGCTATGCTCTGGCTACGGCGGTCGTTCTTTACGCCATGCTCGAAGTGCCAGCCACGGCAGTGCTCTGGCTTGCCCTGGTGTGGTGGCTTGGCTGTTTCCTGATGATCCGCAGTTATCCCGATGGTTCCGGCGCCTGGGGCAAACCGGCCGCGCGGGCCGTTATGGGCCTGCTGGTGCTGGTGCCGGCCTGGGTTGGCCTCAATCACCTGAGAACCGGGGGCTTCCAGTTCGGCGACAGTACCAGTAATCTGCTGTTGATTCTTTACGTATTCTGCATTGTCTGGGTGGCGGACATCGGCGCCTATTTCTCCGGCCGGGCTTTTGGCAAGGCAAAGCTGGCACCGCGGGTCAGCCCTGGAAAATCCTGGGCCGGGGTCTGGGGTGGTTTACTGGCTGTCGGCATCTTCGCTCTGGTGGTCGGCGTGCTGGCCCAGGCCAGTAACGGCAATATTACCCTGCTGGTTCTGGCGAGCCTGATTACCGGCGGTATCTCTGTGGTCGGGGACCTTATGGAAAGCATGCTCAAGCGGTTTCGTGGCATCAAGGACAGCAGTCAGCTGCTGCCCGGCCACGGCGGTATCATGGACCGGGTTGACAGCCTGACCGCCGCCATTCCGGTGTTTGCCCTGATCATTACTCAGCTGGGCTGGCTGACGGCCGGACACTGGTAATTTCATGAAACGCAACGTCACAATTCTCGGGGCAACCGGCTCGATTGGTCTGAATACTCTGGATGTGATCCGTCGCCATCCGGATCGCTTCCGGGTTCACGCCCTGACAGCCTCGACCAGCGTCGACAGTATGGCGAGCCTGTGCCGTGAATTCCGGCCCCGGTACGCGGTGATGGCAGACCAGAAGGGCGCAGAGGCCCTGTTCAGCCAGCTCGCGGACCTGCCCCTGACCCAGGTTCTGGTTGGCGAGGACAGCCTCTGTCGGGTGGCCAGTGATCGCGAGTGCGATACCGTGATGGCGGCTATTGTCGGCGCCGCGGGCCTGGTGCCGACGTTGTCGGCAGTGAGATCGGGCAAACGGGTCCTGCTGGCCAACAAAGAGGCCCTGGTAATGTCCGGCCAGCTTTTCATGGACGCCGTTGCCGAGTCAGGCGCCGAGCTGCTGCCGATCGACAGCGAACATAACGCCATATTCCAGTGCATGCCTGCGGACCGGATCCGCAATACCCTGGCAGCCGGCATTACCCGTATTCTGCTGACCGCCTCCGGCGGCCCGTTCCGCACCTTCTCCGCCGATTCCCTGCGCAGCGTTAAACCCGAAGAAGCCTGTGCCCACCCCAACTGGTCCATGGGCCAGAAGATTTCCGTGGATTCCGCTACCCTGATGAACAAGGGCCTGGAGCTGATTGAAGCCTGCTGGCTGTTCAACGTCTCCCCGGATTTTGTGGAGGTACACGTTCATCCCGAGAGCATCATCCACTCCATGGTTGAATACGCCGATGGCTCGGTGCTGGCGCAGCTTGGAAGCCCTGACATGCGCACCCCCATTGCCAACGGCCTGGCGTGGCCGGAGCGGATCGACGCCGGGGTCGCGCCGCTGGACCTGTTTCAGATCGGCAAATTCCATTTCGAGCGGCCGGATCTGCAACGTTTTCCCTGCCTGAGGCTGGCAGCTGAAGCCTTCCAGCGGGGCGGAACAACCCCGGCGGTGCTGAACGCGGCCAACGAGGAGGCGGTTGCCGCCTTTCTGGATGGTAAGCTGTGCTTCGCCGATATCGCCGTTATCATAGAGCAGACGCTGGACCGGGTAGCGACGGTTGCGGCCGACAGCTTCGACACCATATTCGAGAAAGACGCCGAAGCCCGCCTGGTCGCCAGGGAACAGATGTCTCTGGCCAGTGCCGGAGGTGTTTCATAAATGAGAGCTTTATGCAGATAGTCGAGACAATACTGGCGTTACTGCTGACGCTGGGCATACTGGTAACACTGCACGAGTACGGTCATTTCTGGGTGGCTCGCCGCTGTGGCGTGAAAGTGCTCAGATTTTCCGTGGGCTTTGGCAAGCCACTGTACTCCTGGTACGACCGCCACGGTACCGAGTTTGCGGTGGCGGCCATACCCCTTGGTGGCTATGTAAAGATGCTTGATGAGCGCGAGGGACCGGTCCCCGACGAGCTTAAAAGCCAGTCCTTCAATGCCCAGCCCCCCTCCAGGCGGATTGCGATTGCCTCGGCCGGCCCGATTGCCAACTTTCTGTTCGCCATTTTTGCCTATTGGCTGCTGAGCGTTGTCGGTTTTACCACACTGGCTCCGATTATCGGTGAGGTGGAGCAGGGCAGCGTCGCCCAGCGTATAGGCCTTGAGTCCGGTATGGAGATCCACTCGGTGGACGGGCACCGCGTTACCTCCTGGCGGGATATCAACATGCGCCTGCTTGAGCGTACCGGCGAATACGGTCCGGTCGCCTTTGCGGTCTCCGAAGGGGGCAGCAAGGGCCAGGTCACCGGCACCCTGGATGGCTGGGGCCTGAGCGATGACGCCCCGAACCCGCTGGCGGAATTCGGGCTGTCCCCCCGCCGGCCGGACATTCCGCCGGTGCTGGGTGAAATCGTGGCGGATGGCCGCGCACAGGCCGCCGGGCTTGAAGCCGGCGACCGGGTAGAGACTGTTAACGGCGAGCCGGTTGCCGACTGGTTCGCCCTGGTGGAGGCGATTCAGCAGGCACCGGAAGAAACCATAAGCCTGGGCATTGTGCGCAACGGGCAGTCGCGGGTTATCGAGGTGACGCCGGCAGCGCGGGAAGGCGAGGACGGCAAGGTAACCGGCTTCATCGGCGCCGGGGTGCAATCGGTATCCTGGCCCGAAGAGTTTCTGCGCGAGACCCGCTATGGACCTTTTGCGGCCGTACCCCAGGCAATTTCAGAAACCTGGGCCGATACCCGCCTGACCCTGGTGGCGATCCAGAAAATGGTCACAGGTCTGTTGTCGCCAACCAATCTCAGCGGTCCCATTACCATTGCCCGGATTGCCGAGGCCAGTGTCAGTTCAGGCTTTGAAGATTTTATCCGTTTTCTTGCCTATCTCAGCGTCAGTCTTGGCGTGCTGAACCTGCTTCCGGTTCCGGTTCTGGATGGTGGACACATTGTTTACTACACCATCGAAGCGATCCGTAAAAAACCAGTGTCAGAGCAGGCCCAGGCTGTTGGCCTGCGTATCGGTATGGCGATGATCCTCACATTAATGGTGTTTGCACTTTACAACGACCTTATGCGGTTGTGAGAATTGCCGACCCTTTGCAGCATCAACAGGCGAATTTATTGAATGGGACGATCTCTTCAAAGTTTATTGGCAGGCCTGCTGGCAGTCCTTGTGGCCACAACACCTGTACTGGCAGACCAATTCACAGTATCGGACATAGAGGTGGAAGGCCTTCAGCGGGTATCCGCAGGTACCGTGTTTTCCGCATTTCCGGTATCCATAGGAGAGTCTGTTGATGAGCTCGAACTCGCCGGCGCCATCAAGGACCTGTTCCGCACAGGCCTGTTTACCGATATCGAGGCCAGCCGGGATAAAAATGTTCTGATCCTGACGGTGCGGGAGCGTCCATCGATCACCTCGATCAATATTGAAGGCAACAAAAACATCGAAACCGCAATGCTCAAGGATGCGCTGGCCAACGCCGGGCTGGCGGAAGGTCAGGTATTCCGGCGGGCGACACTTGAGCGTCTGGAGCTGGAGATTCTGAGGTCCTACATTGGCCAGGGCCGTTACAATGCCCGGGTGCAGGCGGACGCACAGACCCTGCCGAGAAACCGCGTTGCCATAAGCCTGGAAATCAATGAGGGCAGTGTTGCCGCGATCCGGCATATCAATATTGTCGGCAACGAAGTCTTCGATGACGATACCCTGCTGGACCGGTTCGAGCTGAAAACCTCGGGATTCTGGAATTCGCTGACCAACGCTGACAAATATGCCCGGGAGCGCCTCAGTGGTGATCTTGAATCGTTGCGGTCCTACTACCTGGACCGTGGCTTCATCGATTTCAGTGTGGAATCGAGCCAGGTATCCATCTCACCGGACAAGAAGCAGGTGTTCATTGCCGTTTCACTGAACGAAGGCCCCGAATATACGGTTTCCGAAGTCAATGTCAGGGGTGACCTTGTTATCGGCGAATCGGAGCTCAGAGAGCTGATTCCGATTGAAGCGGGTGATGTTTTCTCCCAGGCTCGGGTTACTGCGGTCTCCGAGGTGCTGTCACGCCGTCTGGGTCGGGAGGGCTACGCCTTTGCGACGGTCAACGGTGTGCCCGAGCCCGGCGACGATAACACCGCGGCGGTGACCTTCTTTGTCGAGCCTGGCAAGCGCGCCTATGTGCGCCGGATCAACTTTGAAGGCAATGTCTCGACCCGCGACGAAGTCCTGCGTCAGGAAATGACCCAGATGGAAGGCGGCGTTGCCTCGACCGACCGCATCGAGTTCTCCAAAACCCGTCTGGAACGGCTGGGGTTCTTTGAAAGGGTTGATGTCCAGACCACCCCGGTGCCGGGCACTGATGACCTTGTCGATGTCAACTACTCGGTCACCGAACAGCCAACCGGCAGCCTGTCTGCCTCAGTAGGCTTCTCGCAGTCGTCCGGCGTTATTCTCGGTGCCAATATCTCGGAAAACAATTTCTTTGGCAGCGGTAAGCAGGTGTCGATCGGGGTGAATGTCAGCGATTCCATCAAGAGCGCGAACTTTTCCTATCAGAACCCTTATTACACCGTGGACGGGGTCAGTCGCGGGTTCAGCGTGTTCGCCCGGGAGACCGACTTCGAGGAGCAGGACATCACCTCTTTCCTGCTGGATGAATACGGTGGCCGGATGAACTTCGGTTATCCCATCGACCAGAATACCCGCCTCAATTTCGGCGTTGGCTATACCTTTTCAAGGGTGAAGCCCGGCCTGTTCACTTCCGTGGAAGTACAGGAGTTCATTGACGAAGAGGGCAATGATTTCGACAATTACTTCCTCTTCGGGTCCTGGCGCAGAAGTACGCTGAACCGGGGCATACTGCCCACTGACGGCTACAGTATGTCGGTGTCTGCCGATGTGGCGGTTCCGGGCAGTGATCTGACATTCTACAAACTGAGCCAGAGAAACGATTTCTATCAGCCATTGAACAATGCCCAGAGTTGGGTATTCCGCGCCCGTTCCGAAATCGGGTACGGTGATGGTTACGATGGTCGCGCGGTAATGCCCTTCTATGAGCATTTCTTCGCTGGCGGCTACGGCTCGGTCCGCGGTTACCGGGGCAATTCCCTGGGTCCAAGAACGGATCGTGGGGATGGGACCACGGACCCCTTTGGTGGCAGTTTGCTCACTGAAGCCAGCCTGGAGCTGATTTTCCCGACTCCGTTCGCGGGGGACAGCCGGTCCATGCGCACAGCCTTCTTTCTGGATGCCGGCCAGGTATTCGATCCGGACCGCGCGTTTTCCTGGACCCTGGAGGACGTGCGGGCATCCGTCGGGGTCGGTTTCCAGTGGATAACGGCAGTGGGTCCGCTGGCATTCAGTATTGCCCGGCCGCTGAATGATGTGGCCGCTGACCGGACCCAGGTATTCCAGTTCTCGCTGGGACAGACGTTCTAATGGCCTCTGGCCAACATCAACCAAAATGAGTTCAGGAGAAGTAGACATGGTTCGTATTTCACTGGTAGCCGCGATCATCGCTCTGTTCATGACTGGCCCGGTAATGGCTGAGACCAGAATCGGCGTGGTGGATCTGCGCCAGGCACTATTTTCATCGGAAGGGGCGCAGGCCTTCAGCGAGCGCCTGCAACAGGATTTTTCCGGTGAGGAATCAGAGGTTCGCGAAGCCCAGGAAGAGGCGCGAAAGCTTCAGCAACGGCTGGAGCAGGACGGCGCGATGATGAATGAATCCGAACGCGACCGGATCACCGCACAGTTCCAGGAAAAAGTAAGGGAGTTCAATGTCCTCAAGCAGAGCCTTGACTCCAGGGTGGCAGACCGCAAGCAGGCCTTTCTGGACAAGGCCCGCCCGGACGTGGATGCGGCGGTTCAGGAACTGATGGAAGAACACAGTCTGGATATTATTCTGCCCAGCGAAGCCGTTGTTTTTGTAAAGCCGGAGATGAATCTGACCGGACAACTGCTGGAAAAACTGAACCGTTAATCGTCCGGAGTCCGGTCACTGGGCTCTGCCTGATCCATCTTCTGGGAGTGGATGATGCCAACATCTTCCTATCGACTGAGCGAAATCGTGGCCGGGCTCGGCGCGGAACTCAGGGGTGATCCGGACACTGAAATCGTCGGACTGGCAACACTTCAATCTGCCTTGCCGGGTCAGATTTCGTTTCTGGCCAACCCCTCCTACGTCCGTCATCTCGCCGATACCCGGGCATCAGCGGTAATCATGTCAGCCTCCGTTGCGGATCAGTACCCGGGCAACGCCCTGATCCTGGAAAATCCCTATTTTGCCTACGCCACCCTCAGCCACTGGTTTGATCCTGCCCCGGTGGCGGCCCCCGGTATTCATCCCTCCGCCGTGGTCGCGCCTTCCGCCTGGGTGGATGATACCGCCAGCATCGGGCCTCAGTCTGTTATCGAGGATGATGTGGTCATTGGCAAGGGGGTTGTTGTAGGCGCGGGTTCGATCATCGGCGCCCGTTGCCAGCTTGGCGAACACTCCCTGCTTCGCCCCCGGGTTACCCTGGCCCACGACGTCGTGATCGGCAAACGCTGTCATATTCTCAGTGGTGCGGTTGTGGGCTCCGATGGTTTTGGCCTTGCCAACGAGAAAGGTGCCTGGCACCGGATTGCGCAGATTGGCCGCGTGGTTCTGGCCGACGACGTTGAGGTGGGGGCAAATACCACCATTGACCGGGGTGCCCTGGATGACACCTACATCGGCAATGGCGTAAAGCTTGATAATCAGGTTCACATTGCTCACAACGTCATTATTGGCGACCATTGCGCCCTGGCCGGGAAGGTCGGCATAGCCGGCAGTACCCGCATTGGCAGTCATTGTGTGTTTGGCGGCGCGTGTGGGGTGGTCGGGCACGTTACCATCGCTGATAATGTCCACTTGACCGGCATGACAATGGTCACCGGCGATATCTCCGAGCCTGGCGTATACTCATCAGGAACGGGATCCGATACCAACCGCCAGTGGCGCAAGAATGCAGTGCGCTTCCGCCAGCTGGACAGCATGGCGCGGCGGATCAAGGATCTGGAAAAGAAACTGGAAAGCCGGGACCAAACCCAATGATGTATATTGACGAAATCCAGGAGTATCTGCCTCACAGGTTCCCTTTTTTGCTGGTAGACCGGGTTACCGAGGTCGAGAAAGGGCGGTTCATCAAAGGGTTCAAGAACATAACTCTGAACGAACACTATTTTGCCGGCCATTTCCCGAACAATCCGATCATGCCCGGCGTGCTGATTCTCGAGGCCATGGCGCAGTTGTCCGGTATCCTGATTTTCATGACGGTTGGCCGCAAACCGGCGGACGGTCTGGTGCAATACCTGGCGGGTTCCAGTAAGGTGCGGTTTAAACGCCCTGTGGTGCCAGGCGACAGGCTGACTATGGAGTCGACCATCATTACCGGAAAGCGCGGCATCTGGAAATTCGAATGCCGGGCCCTGGTAGACGACGAAGTTGTCTGTGTGGCAGAAATCATGACCGCTGAGAGAGAAGGCTGATGACAACAAACGACTGGTCGGGAGTTCACCCCCAGGCTATCGTGGATCCCTCTGCAAAGCTCGCCGACGGAGTCACCGTAGGGCCCTGGAGCTACATAGGTCCGGGCGTCGAGATCGGTGAGGGCACCGAAATCCTCTCCCATGTTGTGGTTAAAGGCCCGACAGTCATCGGCCGGAACAATCGCATTTTCCAGTTTTCCAGCATTGGTGAGGAGTGTCAGGACAAGAAGTACGCCGGCGAACCCACGACCCTGGTCATCGGTGACGATAACGTTATCCGCGAAAGCTGCACGATTCACCGGGGCACCGTTCAGGATCGCGGGGAAACGGTGATCGGCAACGGCAATCTGTTCATGGCCTACGTCCACGTTGCCCATGACTGCATGATTGGCAATAACACCATTCTGGCGAACACCACCACGCTTGCGGGCCATGTCTCGATTGGTGATTACGCCATTCTTGGTGGCGGCACCATGGTGCATCAGTTCTGCAATATCGGCATTCACAGCATGGCCGCCGGCGGCAGCATTGTCCTGAAAGACATCCCTGCCTATGTCATGGCCAGCGGCCAGTCCGCCAAACCTTTTGGCATGAACGTCGAAGGACTGCGCCGCAGGGGTTTCAGCCAGGGTGCACTGACCGCCCTGCGCCGGGCCTACAAAACGGTCTACCGCCAGGGCCTGGCTCTGGCCGATGCCCTGGACGAACTTGAAAGCAGTCACTCCGATGTCCCGGAGGTACGCCCTTTTATCGATTCCCTGCGCGGTTCAGATCGCGGCATTATCCGCTGACTGGTGATGCAACAGGCTCGTCTTAAAGCACCGGTATTCGGAATAGTCGCCGGCGAAGCGTCGGGAGACATTCTCGGGGCAGGGCTGATGCGCGCACTTCGCAGAAAATATCCCCGGGCCAGGTTCGTGGGGATTGGTGGTGAGGAAATGGTGGCCGAGGGCTTTCATTCGCTGGTGCCCATGGAGCGCCTGTCAGTGATGGGACTGGTCGAGGTCCTGGGGCGTCTGCGAGAGCTGTTCAGCATCCGCGCCCGGCTGATGGACTATTTCCTGACTCACGTCCCGGATGTTGTCATCGGCATTGATTCACCGGATTTCACCCTGGGCGTGGAGCGTCGTTGCCGCGACGCCGGCATGCTTACCGCGCATTATGTCAGCCCCTCGGTCTGGGCCTGGCGGCAAAAGCGGATCTTCAAGATCGCCAGATCCGTTGACCTCATGCTCACGCTTTTCCCCTTTGAAGCCCGCTTTTACCAGGAGCATAACGTGCCCGTTGCCTTCGTGGGGCACCCTCTGGCGGACCTGATCCCCATGGAACCGGACACCCTTGCCGCCCGCCGCAGTCTGGGCCTGAACGAACAGGCGCCGGTGCTTGCCATTCTTCCCGGTAGCCGGGGCTCGGAAGTCGAGCGCCTGGGGGCGCTGTTCCTGGAGGCCGCGCGCTGGATCCAGACCCGGCGGCAGGATCTCCAGCTGGCCATACCCTGCGTCAATCGCGAGCGGGAGCAGCAGGTGAGGGCGCTGGTTGATGCCCTGGATGTCAGGCTTGCGGTCACCATTGTCCGTGGCCGGTCACGGGAAGTGATGGCGGCAGCGGATGTGGTACTGCTGGCCTCCGGCACCGCCACGCTGGAAGCAATGCTGCTGAAAAAGCCAATGGTGGTCGGGTACCGGCTCAGCAATCTGAGCTTCAAAATTGTTTCCCGGATGGTGAAATCGCCCTATGTCGCGTTGCCAAACCTGCTGGCAGGGCAGCCACTGGTGCCCGAATTCATCCAGGACGATGCCACGCCGCAGGCGCTTGCGGAAGCCGTGCTGGAGCGCCTGGAAAATGCCGGG
>NZ_DATFKH010000068.1:0-1395 GCF_035268745.1 Marinobacter sp. | reverse complement strand
CAGCTACTACAATGAAAAACGACCGCACTCATCGCATGGCCTGCTGACCCCGGCAGAGGCCTATGATACTCAAGACCTGAACCTGAAAGCTGCCGCCTGACATGAAACCAATGCTATAGCTTATTGCGGCAGAAAGCTGGTCGAAAAACCAGGACCACCTCTCCTGCAAAGAGAACAGGTCTTACAAGCGGGAGGTATTGGAAGACGCGATCCTCGATCTGCTCAAAGACCGTCTCATGGATGTCAACGTCGAGGTCTACTCAATCGATGAGTGCTTTCTCGACTTCGGCGGTTTCACCGACCGGGTCGAACATGCCCGGGCCATGCGGCGCGATGTGCTACGATCCGTCGGCGTGCCGGTCAGGGTCGGGATTGCACCGACCAAGACGCTTGCCAAATGCGCCAACGACATCGCCAAGAAGAACCCGATCTTCGCGGGCGTGTTGGATATGATGGACCCGGCTCTCACCAACTGGCTTCTGCCGCTCGTCCCCGTTAGCGACATCTGGGGCATCGGCCGCAGGACCCAAGCCAAGCTTCAATGCTTGGGTATCGCCAGGTAATCCCCCCACGCAGTTTTCCTGATCTGCTTTTCCCCAAGCTGACACGACTTTGCTCCACCCAAGATTGGCTCAATCAATAAGGTAAATGCTTCACCTACGGGTCTACGCTGCTACAGGTTTAGTCGAGAATCTATAGATTCAACCTTTGATCGCCTTTCCGCCCAAGCGGAAAGGACTCCGGTACCGGCGTTACCTCTGGCAAATGTCGGCCGTGAATATTTTTTCGATGCTCGTGGGCTTGAGTTGGTTGAGCCGAAGGATGCCGGTCATGTACGGAATGCGAACCGCTCCAATTTCGCCAGTTTGGCAATGGCGGCTTGCCCGCGCGACGTCAACATGCGCAGCCGGCGGAACGCGCGCCAGATCCTTGAGCAACGAGGTCAATGTCCGGCATCGTTCCTGGGTGGCCGCGGAAAGCTGCATGTCTTTCCGTCCAACACGGTTTCCCGATGTTGTCGAATGCACGCGAGTGCGCACGCACGCCTGCGATTGCGCTTTTTTAGTCCGGTGTTGATGTGGCGTTGATGTAGACGCGGATGTTGCCTGAGGTATTATTATACCATCTGGCAAGTGTTTGATCTATTTTGGTAATTTGGTTGCGGGGGTAGGATTTGAACCTACGACCTTCAGGTTATGAGCCTGACGAGCTACCGGGCTGCTCCACCCCGCGACAGGTTGAATGATCGTTAATGAGAGATACTGTGGTTTTTACTAGGTTTGGCGGTGACCTACTCTCCCACGACTTGAGTCGCAGTACCATTGGCGCGGTGGCACTTAACGGCCGGGTTCGGAATGGGACCGGGTGTTTTGCTCACGCTATGACCACCAAACC
>NZ_DATFKH010000067.1:0-13808 GCF_035268745.1 Marinobacter sp. | reverse complement strand
GTTTTTGATTCCGCAAATTCTGTTTTTCCGTAAACGCTGATCAACCATCGTTGTGATGTTTGGCGGCAGATTAATTAATTGATTTCAGGAAGTTTAAGATATGTCTACTACTACCGGCACTGTTAAGTTCTTCAACGAAGCAAAAGGCTTTGGCTTTATCACTCGTGAAGGCGGCCCGGACGTATTCGTTCACTACAGCGCAATTCAGGGCAGTGGTTTCAAGACTCTGGCAGAAGGCCAGCAGGTCGAGTTCACTGTTACCCAGGGTCAGAAAGGCCCGCAGGCGGAAAACGTAACTGCTGTCTAACCGACGCAGATAACGTGAAAAAGGCAGCCACGGCTGCCTTTTTTGTGTCTGGATTAGGGTTCTGGCAGCCTGCCAGGCTCAGTTTCTGAAGACTTCTTCATAAAGCCGCATGGTACCTTCCCAGGAGCGGGTTGCTGCGTCTTCATCGTAGCCAACAGGCATATTGAATTCCTCAGCAAACCTGTCTGCACCCGGATTCGTGAAAGAGTGAAGAACGCCGGGAAAGGTAACCAGGGTCAGGTCAGCGCCAGCATCGTGCATTTCCTTTACCAGACCGGCAACCTGATCTGCGGGCACCATCTTGTCCGCGCCACCGGTGTAGGCGTGAATACGGGGCTGAACCTGTCCTGCTTCCGCCTTGACAGGACTTCCCAGGGCACCGTGATAGCTCACGACCGCGTCCAGATCGACCCCCATCCGTGCCATGTTCAGCACCACCGCGCCACCAAAGCAATAACCCTGAGCGGCGATCCTGCTGCTGTCGACACTGTCGTGCTGCTGCAGCAATTCTTTGGCGGCCATAAACCGGGCCTTGACCTGGTCCATGTCCCTGGTGGCTTCTTTCATGAATTGCTGGGCATCCTCAGGGTGTTCTGCCAGCTTGCCCGAACCGTACATGTCCAGAGCGAATGCGGTATAGCCTTCCGCTGCAAGTTTCTCGGCCTGATTGCGGGCAAATTCATTATGGCCCCACCATTCATGAACCACCAGAACACCGGGACGCTTGCCTTTGGCTTCGTCATCGTAGGCCATGTAGCCGGTGAAAGACTCACCATTGACTTCATAGTTCAGAGTCTCTGTCTGTATTGCTGCGGTTGCCTGGGCACTTGCGAGGATAAGCGTTGCGGCAACTGAAAGCGGGACTGCTGTCAGAGCGTGTCTGGAAGTCTTCATTTTTGTCTGCTCCATCCGGTAAATGATCTTTGGTCTCGAGCCAGTATTCTATAATCTATCGTACTGGCAGAAATTTCGCTGACACAGTGTTTACCGGAATCAATTTAGTTATAGTTGTCGTATAACACCAGACTCTACTGGATTTTTATAAGGATTTCGCAATGCTCCTGAATCATGCCTTTGGACTGTTCAAGAACCCGGATAGCGAGTGGTCGGAGATTCGCAATGAAAAAGCTCCGCCGCGCAGGCTCTATGTCGCTTATGTGCTTGTGCTCGCTCTGATCGGCCCGATCTGTGCCTACATCTCGACGGCTCATATCGGCTGGACGATCAGTGGTGATCGCGTCATCACGTTTACGGCACTCAGCGCTCTTCAGCTCAGTGTTCTGAGTTACCTGGCTATTCTGGTGGGTGTATTTGCCCTGGGGTATGGCGTGAACTGGATGGCCCGAACCTATGGCGCCAAACAGGAAGAGGTCCCGTCGAGGGGCGTTGCGCTGGTGTCCTATTCCTGTACCCCACTGTTCTTCGCAGGCTTTGGTCTGTTGTATCCCAGCATCTGGTTCAACGTCCTTGTTCATATGGCCGCTGCAGGCTACGGCGCCTGGCTGATGTATAACGGACTGCCTGTGGTTATGGGTATCCGCAGGGCTCAGGCAGTAATGTATGCGGGTGCGCTGCTGACGGTAGCGCTGGTTATTCTGGTGTCGACACTGGCTGGTTCGGTTATTCTGTGGACCTACGGGTTCGGACCCGTTTATGCCGGTTAGGCACCACGCGCCTGCCGCAGCCCCTTCATAAATGCTGAACGGGCGGTCTGAAAAGGCCGCCCGTTTTTGCGGAGGTCGAGCCGTTTTCAGATAACAATAGCAAGGGAGAAAAGTCATGACAGAGGACAAACGCCGCCGGTATTCCGCACCCGTGGTGGACGGGCTCGGAAAATCCGCAAGCCGCGCCATGCTCCGTGCCGTAGGTTTTAATGACGAGGACTTCCGCAAGCCGCAAATCGGGATTGCTTCCACCTGGAGCAATCTGACCCCCTGCAACATGCATATCGACAGGCTGGCGCAGGAATCCGCTGCCGGGGCTGATGACGCTGGCGGGAAAAGCCTGACCTTTAACACCATTACGGTATCTGATGGCATTGCCAATGGCACAGAAGGCATGAAATATTCGCTGGTGTCGCGGGAAGTTATTGCCGATTCCATCGAGACTGTTGCCGGTTGTGAAGGCTTTGACGGGCTGGTCGCCATCGGCGGCTGCGACAAGAACATGCCCGGCTGCATGATGGGGCTGGCACGGCTGAACCGGCCTTCGGTATTCGTTTATGGCGGCACTATCATGCCGGGTGAGAACCATACCGACATCATTTCGGTTTTCGAGGCGGTGGGGGCTCACGCCAGGGGAGACCTGGACCTGATCGAGGTCAAGCAGATCGAAGAAACGGCTATTCCTGGCCCCGGTTCCTGTGGGGGCATGTACACCGCCAACACCATGGCCTCCGCTATTGAAGCCATGGGCATGAGCCTGCCCGGAAGTTCGGCCCAGAATGCCATATCAGATAGCAAGGCGGCCGATTGCCGGGCGGCGGGCGCCGCAGTGCTCGATCTGCTGGAAACGGACATCAAGCCGTCTGATGTGATGACCCGGGAAGCATTCGAGAATGCCATCACCGTGGTCATCGCCCTCGGTGGCTCCACCAACGCCGTGCTGCACCTGATTGCCATGGCCAACACCATTGGTGTGGAACTGAACCTTGATGATTTTGTGACCATTGGCAAGCGGGTGCCCGTGCTGGCAGACCTTCGCCCGAGTGGGCATTACATGATGTCGGAACTGGTAGCCATCGGAGGCATTCAGCCGCTCATGAAAATGCTGCTCGACCGTGGTCTGCTCCACGGCAACTGCCTGACCGTTACCGGCAAAACCCTGGTCGAAAATCTGGCGGACGTCGAGCCTTATCCCCAAGGCCAGGACATCATTCGGGCTTTTGACAATCCGATCAAATCCGACAGTCACCTGCGCATTCTTTATGGCAACCTGGCCCCCACGGGTGCAGTGGCCAAAATTACCGGCAAGGAAGGGACCCATTTCAGCGGTCGTGCGCGGGTATTCCATTCGGAGGAAGAAGCCCAGGAGCGGATCATGGACGGCACGGTTGTCGCAGGAGACGTTCTGGTTATTCGCTTTGAGGGCCCCAAAGGCGGTCCCGGCATGCGGGAAATGCTGACGCCGACGTCGGCGATCATGGGCAAGGGGCTGGGTAACGATGTCGCACTGATTACCGACGGTCGTTTTTCCGGCGGCAGCCACGGTTTTGTAGTCGGCCATATTACCCCGGAAGCGGCGGACGGTGGGCCACTGGCACTGGTTGAAAACGGCGACACGGTGACCATCGATGCCGTCGCCAACCGTATCGAGCTCGACGTGTCCGAGGAGGAACTGGAGCGTCGCCGCAAGGCCTGGGTAGCTCCTCCGCCCCGGTATACGCGGGGAGTTCTGGCGAAATACGCCCGTACCGTCAGTTCGGCGTCGGAAGGGGCTGTGACTGACAAGCCCTGATTTGCCGGCATAGCGGTAACCGGCCGGGCGTCACGCGCATGGGCGTGTGACGCAACTGGCTGCTATAGTAAAGCTCTGAATCAGGGCCCCGGCCCTTGTATGAATGTGATTTCAAGGTTGGCAAATGCTCCGCTTCGCACTGCTTATTCTGGTACTTTTCTGCTCGACGATTGCTGCGCAGGCTCACGAAAACGCCTCTGACGGATTGCAACTTGCCTCGGTGAACGCAGCGGTGGCCTATGCCGACGGCGAGGAGCTGGTGTTTGCAAAGAATTCAGAGCGTCAGGTACCGATTGCTTCCATAACCAAGCTGATGACAGCTCTGGTGGTGATGGAATCCGGCCAGTCCCTCAATGAGTGGCTGGAATTTCAGACCCGGCATATTCCTGCACCGGCAAATGCCTATACCCGTATCCGCGTTGGCTCGGAGCTGAAGCGTGGCGACGTGCTTCGTATCGCGCTCATGTCCTCTGAAAACTTTGCGGCCTACACCCTGGCCCGCCATTTTACCGGTGGCTACGACGCCTTTGTTGCCGCAATGAATGCAAAGGCACAGGAGCTGGGTATGGAAAATACCATCTTTGTAGATCCGACCGGATTGTCGACCGGGAACAAGTCTTCGGCAGCGGACCTGGTCCGGTTGGTGATTGCGGCCAATCAACATCCGCAAATCAGTGAGTATTCAACCACCCGTTATTTTACGGCGCGGTTCCGGCAGCCCCGGTACCGACTCGCCTTTGGCAATACCAACGCGCTGGTTCACCGCGAAAGCTGGGGTGTGGACATCAGCAAAACCGGCTACCTGTCCGAGGCAGGGCGGTGCCTGGTGATGTTGCAGGAATTTGAGGGCCGGCAGCTGGTGACTGTGCTGCTGGATTCATTAGGCACCCGCTCACCGATGGGAGACGCCGGTCGCATAAGGCGCTGGCTGAGAACCGGAGAAAGCGGCGGCGTGGCAGCGCGGGCAAGAGACTACGCCCGCCAGAAAAATGCGGCCTACTCAACACCATGATCGCAATCCTGACCACCGGCGGCACCATAGACAAAGTCTACTTTGACGCCAACAGTGATTTTGAAATCGGCGACTCGTTGCTTCCGGAACTGTTATCTGAAGCCAATATTCACCAAGGCTACAGTCTGCGGGAACTGATGCGTAAAGACAGTCTGGAACTGTCTGACGAGGATCGGGACCGGATTGCCGAGGCGGTCGGCGAGACCGGCTCTGAGCGTATTCTTATTACCCACGGCACCGACACCATGACCCGGACTGCCGAGGCGTTAAAGGGTGTGACCGGAAAAACCATTGTGTTGTTCGGGGCCATGCAGCCAGCGCGGATGCGCAGAAGCGATGCGGTGTTCAATCTGGGTTTTGCATGGGCGGCAGTCAGCCTGTTGCCCGAGGGCATTTACATTGCGATGAACGGGGAGGTCTTCGAGGCCGGGACCGTGCGCAAGAATCTGCAGGCAAAGCGTTTCGAGCGGACCTGATCAGCGTTACCCGGCAGGTTAACGAATCAGCCGGACGGGACCCTGACGCTGATGATTTCCGCGGCCGTGAGTTCACGAAATTCCCCCGGCGCCAGTGAATCGTCCAGGGCAATGGCACCAATCCGCAACCGGTGCAGGGCGGTAACGTGATTCCCGACTGCTGCCAGCATGCGTTTGATCTGGTGGTAGCGCCCCTCCCGGATCGTCAGCTCGATGGTTTGCGGGTTAATCAGGCTGACTATTGCGGGCCGGGTAAGGGCGTCTTCACCTTTCAGTTTCACCCCTGTTTCAAGATGAGCTATCGCGTCCCCGCTGATCGGCTCACTCAGCGCTACCCGGTAAGTCTTCTCGCAGCCAGTCCGCGGAGATGTAATCCGGTGGGACCAGTGCCCGTCAGTGGTCAGTAGCAGCAGGCCGGTGGTATCCCGGTCCAGCCGCCCTGCGATGTGCAGGCCGTTCCGGAGGTCGGCGGGAATCAGGTCCAGCGCTGTTGGCTGCTGGCTGTCAGTGGTGGCACTGAGCGTGCCCTGCGGCTTGAACAGCATCAGGTAGCGTTCCCCGGGCAGACTCAGCCTGTTGCCCTCCAGCCTGATGTCGTCCTCCGCCCCGACCTGGACAGATGCCTGACGACACTGGCTGCCGTTACGTTCCACCTGGCCTTTGCCAATGGCTCTTTTGGCGTCTTTGCGGGACAGACCCGACGCCGTTGCTACCAGGTAATCCAGTCTCATGGTCACGAGCAGGTTTCGTGCGGGGCCGGAATGGTCAGGCTGGCCAGACAGAGCACCGTCGCCTGGCCGGTCATGCGTTGCCAGAGCGCCAGAAACGGTTCTCTGCGCAGGCCCGGGCGGGCCAGTTTGCGACTGGGTGCCGGAGTCAGATTTCCATTCTCATAGTGTCCCAGAGTGAAAATGAAAGGATGGACGCCGGGCAGGCCCAGACGGATATCGGTCGCGGTAAGTGTCTGTTCCTTCAGCCCGTAGGCTACGAACCCATCGGTGAACCAATCCAGTCTCCGGCCTTCAACGCTCGATTTTGCGGCGGCCTCAAGGTCTGGCCGGCGGGGAAAATACTGCAGCAGCAGCGGCGCGTCACCATCAAGAAATCCGGTGACGATCTCAACCCGTTGAACGTCGCTGTTGACCGTTACCCGCCATAGCAGGGTGCTGAACGGCATGGGCTGGACCAGTCTTGGGGCGTCTTGCAGGCCCGCTTCGGCCAGCGCCGGGTCGACCCGGCTGGAAATGATCTGCTGCGCCGCCAGCGTCCAGCCCAGGTAAAGCGTCGACACCGCCAGCCCGAGGGTCACCGCCCGGATCGCGGTTCCGCGCACCAGAAAGACCATGATGCCAGCGAACAATGGTAGCGTGTAGAGCGGGTCAATGATAAAAATGCTGCTGATGGCAACGGGGTATGCAAACGGCCAGAGAATCTGTGTGCCATAGGCGGTGAACGCATCAAGCATTGGGTGTGTCAGCAGAATCAGCGACGTCAGCAGCAACCAGCGCCGGTACCCCGGGGCAGGGCGCCAGCGTTGCAGGATCCAGGCCAGCAGCACCGACAGGGGCAACAACACAAGTACAGAGTGGCTGAATCCACGGTGCTGGGAAAAATTGGCGATGGCCGTGCCGTAGTCGATTACGACGTCGAGGTCGGGAAGCGTTCCCAGCGCGGCTCCGACAAGCAGCGATGAACGGCCCAGATGCCTGCCGGCGACCGCGCCGGCGAGCGATGCTCCCAGCGCTGCCTGAGTAATGGAGTCCATAAATGCTGGCTGACCTCAATAACGGGTAATGACAGGTATAGGCCCCCGATCCGGATCCGGATCAGCTCTCGATGCCTGCCATCTTCAGAACCTGAGCGCCGGGATAGCCGTCGGCCACCAGATTATTGGTTTGCTGGAACTGGCGAATCGCCGAACGTGTGCCCGAACCCAGAATGCCGTCGATTGGCCCAGGGTCAAAGCCCTGATTCTCCAGCGCTTGCTGAAGCTCCAGAATCTGCTGCCTCGACAAAGCCGGCAGGTCCCGGGGAGGCGGGACCTGAAGTCCGCCTGCACCCGCGATCCGGTCAGCCAGATGGCCCACGGCGATGGCGTAAAACTCGGAACGGTTCCAGCCCATGATGACGCCGAAGTTCTGGTAGACCAGAAAGGCCGGGCCCCGGTGCCCGGCTGGCACTATCAGCGCGGCGCTGATATCGGCCCGGGCCAGGGGATTTCCGAAGGCATCCGTAATGCCGTGCTGGCGCCACTGCGCCAGTGGCAGCTTGCGGCCATCGGCGAGGCTGTAGTCAAAATCCCCCGGCAACAGCACTTCCCGGCCCCAGCGATACTCGCCGTCCCAGCCCATGGACTCGAGAAAACGTCCGGCAGACATCATCGCATCCGGCAGGCTGTTCCAGAGATCCCGGCGGCCATCGTCATCCGCATCGACCGCGTGTTTGAGGAAGACCGTCGGCATGAACTGAACATGGCCCATGGCACCGGCCCAGGAGCCTTCCATCTGCTCTGCGGGAATGGCGCCCTCGTCTATAATCTGCAGTGCCGCTACCCATTGTCTGGTGAAAAATTCACTGCGGCGCCGGTCGCAGGCAAGTGTGGCCAGGGAGTCGGGCACCGACATCTTGCCGAAGTAAGCGCCAAAGTTGGTTTCCAGCCCCCAGAATGACACCAGATACGGTGCCGGTACGCCCGTCTCCCGGGTAACCCGTTGCAGCAGCTGCCGGTGGGTCTGCAGCAGTTCCCGACCTTTCTGGATGCGGTCCTGGTTGACCCGGCGGTTCAGATAGTCATCGAAGGTGGTGGTGAATTCCGGCTGGCGACGGTCAAGCTCGAGCACCCGGTCAACTTTTTTTACCCCTGCGACGACCCGGGATGCCGTCTGTTCGGAAACGCCCGCCTGAACAGCGGTCTGGCCGAGTTGCTCCAGACACCGGGCGAATTCCTCCGGTGACTGTTTACTGTCTGCCTGCTGTGCCTGAGCCGACATCGCCGGGACACCTGCCAGCAGGAAAACCTGAGCAATCATGAAGACCCGTATTGATTTTGTGGAACGATTTCTTGGCGCTTGAAAGAGCACGCGGAACCTCTGTCTGGAGTGGTTTTACAGAGCTCCATGTTAGCCTGTTTTAGTGGTGGTGAAACACCGGAAATCAGGGTTTATGCAGCACTTCGAGAAGGTTATGCCGGTTCGGGCGGGCTTTCGGTCACGCGCTCTTGCGGGAAGTGACAGATAAATTCGCTGCCCTGGCCAATATGGCTGAGAATTTCCAGCCTGCCGTCGTGGTTGATCAGTACGTGTTTGACGATGGCCAAACCAAGACCGGTGCCCCCGGTTTCCTGATGGCGGCTGGGATCGGCCCGGTAGAAGCGCTCGGTAAGACGGGGGATATGGACCGGATCAATGCCGATGCCGGTGTCTCGCACTGACAGCTGAGCGCCTTCACGATCGGTTTTCCAGGTGACGGTAATGGTGCCCCCTGCCGGGGTGTATTTGACCGCATTGAACACAAGGTTGGAGAAGGCGCTTCTGAGCTGGCTCTCATCGCCCTTGACCCAGTGCCGGTCGCTGACACTGACCTGGACATCATGGCCCTGATCCCCGCTGAGGGCCTTCGCATCGTGACAGATCTGGCGGATCATGCTGTTAACATCGGTGACCGAGTCATTGAGCGTCTGCTGACCGGTCTCGATTTTGGACAGCAGAATCAGATCGGTGATCAGTGCCTCCATACGGGACGACTGCTGGGCCATGGTGTTGATGGCCCGGCGCCATTTCGGTGGCAGGTCCCCGGCGTGATCCATCAGGGTTTCCAGGTAGCCGCTGATTACGGTCAGCGGCGTCCGCATCTCGTGGGATACGTTGCCCACGAAATCCCGCCGCATCTGTTCAAGTTGGTACAGCCGCGTCACGTCCTTGGCGACAATCAGCCGGTCGTTGTTGCCGAACAGGCTGAACTGCATCTGCAGGCGGATGTGGGGTTTGGCGGGGGAACTCAATTCCAGCGGTTCACGGTATTCGCAGGTATCAAAATAGGCCTTGAAAGCAGGGTTGCGGATCAGGTTGTGGATATACTGGCCCTGGTCGGTGCTCTGGCGGAATCCCAACAGATGCTCCGCCGAGTTATTCCACCATTCCATGGCGCCGCTGGAATCGGTCATCACCACGCCGTCATGCATGGCATTGGTTGACTCCTGTACCTGGTCGATCCGGGCCATCAGCCGGTCTCTTTCCTTCAGGTGGTTCTGATGAAGTTTGTGCAGGCCATCGAACAGATCACCCCAGAGGCCAATACTCTGGGGCGCTTCCTCACTGACGCTGGGATTGCTTAACCATAAATACATGCGCTTGGCATGGGACAGGGTCCAGAAGAGGTAAATCAGCAGGCCGGCGGCCAGACCGTAGACCGGGTAGCCGAAAACCAGCCCGGCCAGAGTACAGGCGACAAGAAAAGCAATAATCCACCGCAGGTACTTTGACCAGTTGTGTTGCATGCACAGGGTTCCCGGGTCGGTTCTGGCAGTCCTTACCGTGTCTCTTGCCGTGTGCGGCTAGGCTGCTCTGGTTGAAAACCGGTAACCGGTGCCGCGCACGGTCTGTATCAGGTGATCGTATTCTGCGCCGAGGGCTTTGCGCAGACGCCGGATGTGGACATCAACGGTGCGCTCTTCGACGTACACGTTACCGCCCCATACCTGATCCAGCAACTGGGAGCGAGTATAGACCCGTTCCTGATGGGTCATAAAGAACTGCAGCAGTCGATATTCGGTGGGGCCGATATTGAGCACGCCATGTGAGGTAGTGACACGATGGCCAACAGGATCGAGGGTGAGTCCGTCGACTTCCACCGGGGATTCAACGCCCGGGGGCGTGGCCCGACGCAATACCGCTTTCAGGCGCGCAACCAGTTCCCGTGGTGAAAACGGTTTGGTGATGTAATCGTCGGCACCCACTTCCAGGCCCTGGATCTTGTTGTCTTCCTCGACCTTGGCGGTCAGCATGATGATGGGTATGTCGCAGGTGACCTCATCTTTTTTCAGGCGCCGTGCCAGCTCCACGCCGCTGGTGCCGGGCAGCATCCAGTCCAGCAGAATCAGATCCGGCTGCCTGTCGATAATAAGGGAGTGGGCTTCGCGGGCGTCCGCGGCCTCAATATAGTCGTAATCCGCCATTTCCAGAGCAACGGCGATTACCTCCCTGATGGAGGACTCGTCATCAACGATGAGGACAGTTTTTCCAGTCATGAGCGTTAAACCTGTGTCAGACCTTAGCAAGTGCCATCCATTACAACCGGCGAATGTTACAAGTATATGACAGGGCACTAGGCCATCGACAGGTCGGTCACAAGTCCCAGAAAAACCGCAAAGCCGGCCCAGTTGTTATTGAGGAACGCCCTGAAGCAGCCGTCCCGGTGGCGGAAACGGGCCAGATGTTGCTGATAGATGAACAGACAGGCCATGGCAAGGACGCCAAGATAGAAGGCCGCGCCCAGTTCCGCCTGGCGCCCTACCAGAACCAGGATCAGAACCACCAGTGCCTGCAGCACGGCAATCATCGCCCGGTCGGCGTCACCAAACAGAATAGCGGTGGATTTAACGCCGATCTTCAGGTCGTCGTCCCGGTCGACCATGGCATAAAAAGTGTCGTAGGCCACGGTCCACAGCACGTTTGCAGTAAACAGCAGCCAGACCAGGCGGGTAACCTCGCCGGCCTCTGCCGCCCAGGCCATGGGAATCGCCCAGGAGAACGCAGCGCCCAGAAACAGTTGGGGCAGGTGGGTATGGCGCTTCATGAATGGGTAGATAAAGGCCAGAACAACACCGCCAAAAGACAGGTAGAGCGTCAGCGTGTTGGTGAACAGGACAACCATCAGAAATGCCAGAACGCAGATGCCCGCGAACAAGGCAACTGCTTCCCAGGGCGCAATGCGGCCCGAGGTGAGGGGGCGGTCTTTCGTGCGTTTTACGTGGCGGTCTACCTTGCGGTCGGCGAAATCATTGATCGCGCAGCCGGCGGCCCGCATAAGGAACACGCCCAGGGTGAAGACGATAAGGTTGCCGGTCTGCGGCATGCCCTCGGCGGCCAGCCATAGCGCCCAATAGGTGGGCCATAACAGCAGCAGACTGCCAATGGGCCGGTCGAGTCTCAGCAGCAATGCATAATCCAGAAGCCGTGCCCGGAGCTGCCGGGGCGGGTTATTCCTCGTCATAAAATTTTCCGTGGGGCAGAAAGTATTCACCGACCAGCAGTGATCTGTCGCCGCTGAAAAACTGCGAACGACGGGCCGCACGTGGCTGGTCTGGGGTTTCACGCTGGCACAGGCCGGTTTCGAAAATGCCTCTGTGCCAATGACTGTTGCTGAACAGATAGGCGCCGAGGGGTTGCCTGCCCAGATGCCTTAGCCGGCGGCCCCTGCCTGCCAGCGTCGCCATGGGAATGACCGTGCGCGCCAGCACCCAGGGCGTGTCGTCGCCGAGCAGGCAGACTTCGCGAATCCAGGCACGGCGCCGGGGTGGCAGGCCCAGTGTCCTGGATTCCTCCTGGCTCGGGCGGGCGAAGCCTTCGCTCAGAATTCTTACCCGGAAACTGTGCTGGCACCGCAATTGCAGCGCCCGGGTCAGTGAGCCCTGCAGCCTGAGCCAATGGCTCAGTTCGCCATGGATGGCGGGGTCGTGCAGGCCCGCCGCCGCGAAGGACTGATACCAGTGAGTTTCAGGTATGCGGATCCCTGTGATGGAGTCAGAGTCCCTTGACGGCATAAATTCCCGGAGCGTTGCGCCAGTAACCTTTGTAATCCATACCGAAGCCAAACAGGAAGCGGTCTTCAACAGTCAGCCCGGTAAAATCCGCTTTCAGACCCGGTCTGGCCTTGCGGTCATGCTGTTTGTCGACCAGCACTGCAGTCAGTACTTCCACTGCTCCGTGAGCCTGGCAGTAATCCGCAATGGCGCACAGGGTCGTACCTTCATCGAGAATGTCGTCGACAATAATGATGGTCCGGCCACTCATGTCAACCTCGGGGCGAAGCTTCCATTCCAGAATGCCGCCAGTGGTTTCTTGCCGATAACGGGTCGCGTGCAGATACTCAGCCTGAACCGGAAACTTGAGCAGAGGCAGTAACTGGCCCGTCAGGATCAGGCCGCCGTTCATCACGCACAGCAGGAGCGGGTTGGTTTCCCGCAGGCGCAAGGTTATGGCGTCCGCCATGGTGCGAATGGCTGAGTAAACGTGGGCTTCGTCGACCAGGCAATCGGCTTCGGCCATTACCCGGTTGAGTTCGTCGACGGTGTCGGTCATTGCGGTCGGGTCCTGTCTGCAAACGATAAAGTATACCGGAGGAAGGCGGTTGAAGGGAGGGGCGGGCGCATCAAGTGGCAGTGGATTATTGGTCTGGATCCCGGCGATGAGTATGATGTGCAGTCATTAAGTTAAACAGTTCGGAGAAAGTTATGAAGAAGTGGCAGTGCGTAGTATGCGGGTTTATTTACGACGAGGCCGAAGGCTGGCCAGAAGATGGCATCGAGCCGGGTACCGCCTGGGAAGATGTGCCCGAAGACTGGGAATGCCCGGACTGCGGCGTTGGCAAGGAAGACTTCGAAATGATCGAGATCAGCTAAGGATTATGCAATGAGCACACAAGCGGCCATCGTTATTGTGGGGACCGGGTTGTCCGGATACACCCTGGCCAGGGAATTCCGCAAGCAGGACAGGGAAACCCCCATCGTGATGGTGACCGCCGATGATGGCGCCAGCTACTCCAAGCCCATGCTTTCGACCGGCTTTACCAGGGACAAGGATGCTGACGGTCTGATTCAGTCCTCTCCGGAAAAAATGGAGGAACAGCTGAGCGTCACAGTGCGGACCTGCGTTACCGTGACCGGGCTGGATATTGACTCCCGGCAACTGGTTCTGGGTGATGAACGTCTGAGCTACAGCAGGCTGGTGCTTGCCTGGGGCGCCGACGTGGTCCGTTTGTCGATTCCGGGGGACGGCAGTAAGCGGGTTTTTTCCATCAATGACCTGATGGATTACCGGGCCTTCCGGGAGGCCCTTGAAGAGGGCGGAGAGCAATGCAAACACGTTGCCATCATGGGCGCCGGTCTGATCGGCTGTGAATTTGCCAACGATCTTCGCAATGGTGGCTATGAGGTAGACGTGATTGCGCCCGATGACAGGGTGATGCCCGGGCTGCTGCCGGAGGCTGCCGCGGAGGCGGTGCTCAAAGGTCTTGAAGGAATTGGTGCCCGGTTCCACCTTGGCACCGTGGTCGACCACATTGCATCGGCGGGCAGCGGGGTAAAGCTGACCCTGGCCAATGATGAAGAAGTTGCGGCAGATCTGGTGCTTTCGGCGGTAGGGCTCAGGCCACGGAAAGAGTTGGCAGCCGGGGCTGGTCTGAAAACCAACCACGGCATTGTGGTGAACCGGGCACTGGAAACCTCGGCACCGGATGTCTACGCTCTGGGCGATTGCGCCGAGGTTGACGGCATGGTGCTGCCTTATGTGATGCCCCTGATGGCCTGTGCCCGTGCCCTGGCCAGAACTCTGGCTGGTGA
>NZ_DATFKH010000066.1:0-11376 GCF_035268745.1 Marinobacter sp. | reverse complement strand
TGCGCCGGACAACCAGACCGTTGCCGGCACTCTTGCCCTCGTCAATGCAGAGCGAACTGCGCTGGGCGTCGATAACAATGAGGTTGAAGACCTGGTTGCGGCGGACGATGAGATCAGCCAGCCGGCAGTCGCAGACTCCGGATTGACCGAAGCTGATCTTGCCGGAGAGGTTGCCCAGTTGTCCCTTGAAGCCACGCCCGGTGCCGCCGGCACCCTCGCATTGGCGGGGAGCGAGGCAATACAACCGCTTGTATTTGAGGTGGGAGTGGATGATGAGGTTACAGTAACGGCTTCTGCTGCCGAGAGCTTCGCATTTGCGCGTTGGACGTCGGACGGTGTTGAACAGTCAACAGAATCCTCCTACACGTTCACGGTGGAGGGTGCCAGCACTCTGGTTGCCGAATTCACCGTCGGCCTTGGTGTTCAGGCGGATCCTGCAACCGGTGGCTCACCATCAGCAGGCCAGGACTTCTTCGAACCGGGTGCCACTGTCACACTGACCGCAAGTCCAGCACCGGGCTTCGAATTCTTCGCCTGGGTGGATGGCGCTGGCGAACGCCCGGACATATTTACAGAAAATGAAAACCTGCTAACGCCAGCAACCTTCACCATGCCTGAGGCCCCCCTTAACCTGATTGCCGTGTATGAGTTTTCCGCCCTCGCAGAACCTGACATCGCACAGGGTGAGATCAGCCGGACTTTTGACGAAGACGGCAATGTTTTACTGACGGCAACGCCTCAGGCAGGTTTCATCTTTGCCCAATGGGTCGATGAGAACGGCGCCATTCTTGGTACCCAGAGAGAGAATTTTCAGGTCGACCTTGCAGGACTCGATGCTGAGTCGCAGATCACGGCGGAGTTTATTGAGGCTCCGGCTGAAACGGCCGTGTGGGGTCAGTTCAATTGGGGTGAAGCACTCTGGCAGTAGGCATTCGCTAAACAGCGATTCCGGTCATCCAGGCCCTGCATACACTTTCTTAACTTTCAAGGGCCGCTGAGTAGCGGCCCTTGAAAGTAATCAGGAATTTGGCACTTCAACACCGATAAACACCTCCTGGCCGAAACTTTGATGCCGCGCCCCGCCAGCTTTTTTGTGGCGTTCCTGCAGATACTTTCAATGTTCAGGTGCCCCTGAAGCGAAATGGTGAGATCAAAGTCCAGGTTTTCACTGAAGCGCTCCAGGTTATAACCCAGCAGAAGCGCCGTACCGCCTTTGAGAACAAGAGGCTTGCCTTCACCTCGCAAATGGCCTGCGTGACTTGTAGGTGCACCTCCTGCTGTTTGGCCAGGCTCACCAGTCACCACCAAGCGCCCGGGCCACGGCACGGTAACTGCCAAATACGACACTTTCGTCGCCTTGCTCAATCTTGATGACCCTTCGGCGTAAAAGGCCGACTGCTTGTGCCAGCGCCTCTCCGGACAGTTCAGGCCATTTTCCGCAGGTTGAAATGCCCGAGCGCTTTCACAGGATTTTACAGGATACATTGAAAAAATTGGCTTAAACGCCTGCGCGTACACCAAATGGGTGATTCGGCTTCGTTACGGTTTTTTTAGGTTGGAGGTGTCGAAGACCGAAGAAAACAACGAGGCAGGCCCATGGACATTCACGGATATTCACACCCACGTCGTATCTGGCTTTTGCTGTGCGCAATGGCAGCGGCACTCATTCTTGCGGGCTGTGGAGGAGGTTCCTCCGGTGGCACCCCCACACCCGACCCGGGCGCCGGTAGTCCGGCAGTATCTGGTACTGCTGCGGCTGGTGCCCCGCTGGTCGGTTTTGTGGTTGCAAAAGACGCCGGTGACAATACCGCACCCCCCGCGCAGATCAGCGCCGATGGCTCTTTCGAACTGGACCTTTCCGGACTGACCACACCCACTCTGATTTTCGCCAGTGGTGTCGCCGGGGGCAACGCCTACGAACTGCTTTCGGTTGTGTTTGATGACGATGTGAATGGCACCGTCAACATCACGCCATTAACCGACCTGATTGTCGGGAACGCGGTGGGCGATACCCCCCGGGAATTCTTTAATAACCCGACTTTCAGCCTGATCACCCAGGAAGCGGTGGAACAGCAGGAAGAAAATTTGAAGACCCGCCTCAAACCCTTGCTGGATGGCCTGGCTGTGGAAGACGACTTTGATCTGCGCAACTCCACTTTCATTGCCAACCGCAGCGGCTTTGACGCCGTTCTCGACGTGCTTGAGGTCACCGTTGACCCCGACACCAACACGGCGGTGATCCGCAACCGGGTCGATGACACACAGATTTCCAACACTTTCCAGCAACCCGAAACCGGTCCACTGCCGGTTAACGAAAACCTGCAGCAAAACGTAACCACGCTTCAAGCCCTGAACACCCTGGCACAGGCCGCAGCCACGGCGCTTGAGAGTCAGGATGGAGCAGCCCTTCAGGCGCTTGTTACCAATGACTTTCTGAACAACGGCGAAGAAATTACCGGGCTGCAGGATCGCCTGTTCAATTCTGCCCCGGGCATTGAAGACGCCGAAGAGCTGGCCACCGAGATCCGCAACTGGTCCCTGGTGGACCTGAGTGACGACGGTACTACTGCCAGGCTTAACGTTGGCGCCGCCCAGGGGCCCTGGAATGCGGTCAACGAAAATGGTGAGTGGAAACTACAGGGCAATCAGCTCGAGTTCTTCGTGTTTGTGGAGCCGACTCACCTGATCGAAAACGGTGCTCAGACTCCCGAAGTCCTCAGCATCGGAACACTGGTCTGGGCCGGTTTTCCCGCCGCCAGCCTGGGCGAGCTGACAGATTCAACCGTAACGGTTTCGGGGGACCTGTCTCCGTTCAACGGCGACCTGCCCCTGGATGCCGGCGTATTTGCAAGCTTCCAGGTGCTAGCAGCCGATGCCATTTCCTCAGGCGATCAGGTAACCTTCACCTGGAACAACTCTGTTGAGGGCGTGATTGACTCCCAGGCTACCTTTACCATCCGCCGTGGCACACCGAACCTGAGCAACGGTGCCCCGACAATCACCGCGCAGTCCGCTGATCTGGCCACAAATGAGTACACCTTCGAGTGGACTCTGCCCCCCGGCTACGACGCCATCTCGGTGCGCAACAATTTCACCGGCCAGCAGTCCGGTGGTGTGGGTGAATCTGAAGATGCCGGCTTCACCGGCAACGCGCTGACAAACAATGCCACCAGCTTCACCGGCGCACTCCCCGCAAGCTATGTTCCGAGCGCCGGGGACGAGCTACGAATCATTACCCGCGATCCTTTTGGAGTTTTCGTTTCAGCCCGGCTAATTAATCCATTTGCGGATCAGATTCCGCCGCCCATGGCCGAAGATGCCCTGATCGGTAGCTGGATTGCGCGCAATCCTGACAACAACAATTCGCCCTGGGTGCAACTGACCTTCCTGGAAAACGGCTATTACATGCACCAGGAACTGGATCTCCCCTACCGGCCTGAAGCTGACGACGCTGGCAATACGGGCGTCGAACTCGGTCGCTACCAATGGGACAACGTAACCGGCGAACTGACGGTTCCCGAGATCACTTTTGACGACAATGGCGAATGGGGCCTGACTTCTACAGCAAACGGGGAAGAGCAACTGACGCTGAGTGTCGACGGTAACACGCTCACCGCCGCCTTCGGTCCGTCTATTGACCAGGCCGAGACCGTAGAGTTCGCCCGGGTACCCCTGAACCAGTCCGGCATCATCGGTAGCTGGGTTATCCAGGACGATCAGGACTCAACGAGCGTTTCTGTGCTGACCATACTGGATGACGGCTTCTACCTGATAGGTACAACCCAGCCAGCAGACCAGACGGGCTCTCCGGGCCTTGAACTCGGCACCTATGTGTACGATAGCGAAACGCTGGTGTTTAATCCTGCGCCAGAGGTGGATCAGAACGGCGAATTCGGCCTTTCAGATCCAATCCAGGGCTTCGATTTCGCGACGGTTATTGATGGCTTTCTGATTATCGATGATGCAGAGGCCTTCCAGCTTAGTGAAATCGCGCCGGGGGTCAGCTCAAGCAACGGCGACGTCACCGTGGACTATACCGCGCCGGACACCGGCTCTGGGTCTGACCCGACACCGGGTACGGCTGTTTCCGGTAACTTCCACTACCTGCGCAACTTCAGCGGCATCGAAGGGCAGATGGCGTTTGACCCGCCCCTGGTCTTCCAGGCTACCTACAACCATGTGGACACCACTGTCGCAGATAATGGTGATGGCACAGGGTCAATAAACTGGACCGAAATCTGCCTTGGCGACCTGATCGTTGATGCCAATACCGATCCGTTCAACAGCACTGCCAACTTCGAGTTCGCCAATGAGTGCCTGCCCGCAAGCGCCGATTCGTTTGATGTGAGCTTCACCGGCGCAGGACTGTCTGCATCCTTCACGGAGGAAACAATCACCGATCCGGAAGACGGAACCCAATTCCGTCGGGGTGCAGGCTCCCTAGGCATGACGGCAGTGGACGCCAATCGCAGCCTGTTCATCGGCCAGTCAGCACGGGACTTTGGCTTTGAGCAGCCAGAGGGCTTTGTCAGTGAATTCTCGGATGGCGTGGAAATCAGCACCCACGTGCTGAGCGAGAAAACCACAGGCCGCACCCAGGCAGAACTGGCGGGCCGCTGGGGGCTGGTAACCCGCTATCTTACCGGTATCGAGGGGCAGCCCGATGAGCTGGACTACTCCGCAAACTCCCTGATCGTTGATGTCGATGCCGCAGGCAGTGTCACTCGCCTGAGCGAAATCGACCGCACCATCATCCAGGGACTTGCAGCGGGGCAGTCATTCGTTCAGATCGAGTTCAACCCTGAGGACACAACCCAGGAGCCGCTGGGCACCATGCCAATAACCGATGATGGCACAGTGAGCCTGTTCGGGGGCGAATTCGGGGGTATTCTGTCGTCGGATGCAAATGTGCTGTTCCTGTCCCTGATTAACCCGATGGAAGTCCAGCAGGCGCTCACCGATGAATCCGAATGGATTGCAGGTGTGCGCCTTGCTGACAACTTCTCCGCTGCAGACCTGGAAGGCAAGGAATACACCTTTATTTCCCAGAACTACTGGATCCAGCCGGGCCGCTTCGAGGCAGACTATCTGAACCCGGACGCCACACTCACCTTCCCGGTTGGTGGCGACCCTGCCGTTATCAGTGCGGGCTTCACCTTTCCGAACGTGCCATTTTTCGACGAGGAACCACTAACCAGGGAAGCCGACCCGGTAGAAACCTCCCTTGTCCCGTATTCGGTGAATACCGATGGCCGGATCGAACTAGTCACCGATTTCGGCGAAACAAACATCACTGAGTACAAGCTGAGCGGCTTTGCCACACCCGATGCGCGGCTACTGATTTTTGCAACAACCGTGTCCACCAAGGCAGATGATGGCACCACGGATGAAGGCAGTATCGGCATCAGCTACGCCATCTGCACCAACTGTGATTGACCACTAAACCCATAAACCACTATGGACCTGGCCCCGCATTGCGGGGCCTTTTTTGCGCGTTGGTTCTTCCTGTGCTTTACTTGGCATGTGCAACTAATAGGTACAGAAAGCAACAGGAGCCATCAGGGATGAAGCATCTGGACTCGGCAGCCCCGGCGCTGCTCGAGGATTTGTACGAGTGCACCACAGACACCGGGCAGTGGCCGGCTTTTCTGACTAAATTCGCAAATCTTTTCGACTCTGAAACCGCCGTTCTGCGACTGACGGACCGGCACAACCCCGTTATCTACCACTCTTACACCACCGGCTTCCGGGAGGACATCAATAACCTGTACGAGAGCGAAGCGGTAGAGGCCGATCCCTTTCGCGAAGGCCTTGCGACTACGCCAATCGGACAGGCACTCACCAGCGATCAGGTCATAAAAGACCGGGATTTTGAACGCTGCGTCCATTACCAGAATGTTTTCCGGCCTAATGGCAACTTCTATGCCCTTGGCAGCCAGTTTGAGCGCGATCGCAACCAGGCCATGCATGTGGGTGTGCACCGCCCCAGACCGGCAGGCCCCTACACGCCGGAAGAATGCCGGGTGCTGGAATTTCTCACCCCTCATCTTCGGCGGGCCATCAGGTTATCTCGATTGGTGATGGAACTGAACCAGTCACTGGCACAAACACAACATGCCCTCGACCGCCTGTCATTCAGTGTCTGGCAGATGGACGCCATGCTTCGCCTGACCTGGCTGAACCGCAGTGCAGAGGAGATTTTTGCCGATGGTGCTTATGGCTTCAGCCTGCAAACCAATCGCCTGACGAGCAACTCTCCCGGCACCGCCAGCCGTCTGCGTATGATGATGACGAGACTTCTGGAGCATCGGTCCTATACCGAAACTCTGAGAATCAGCCGCAACGGCGCCTGTCTGATCATGACGCTATGCTCCCGGGCGGATATGACTACCCGCGTCGGGCGTTCCGGGGTGCCTGGCATTCTTTGTTTTGTTCTGGATCCCGACCTTCCTGTCCGGCTGGACCACACTCAGTTGCAGGTCATCTATCAATTGACCCCCGCCGAACTGAGACTGGCCAGCCTGCTGGTTTCCGGGCTGGACGTGGCAGAAGCAAGCGCTTTGCTACAGATCTCCAAACACACCGGGCGAACCCAACTGAAATCCATCATGAACAAAACCGGCGTCAACCGACAGGCCGCGCTGCAGCGAAAACTTCTGGTCTGCGCAGGCACACTGAGAAATCAGGGTGACTGACACCACAACCGGACATCTGGCGCTATCAGACCGGAGGCAGCTCGCTTTCCATGATTTCGGAAGCGGGGAAAACGGTATCTGGATACACTGCCACGGCATTCCCGGTTCGCGAGCGGAGCTGTCTCACCTGGAGGCCAATCTGGTTGGCGCCGGCATTCGTGTCGTCATTCCCGACCGACCCGGCTACGGCGAGTCCTCCCCGGTGGAAGGCTATAATTTTCTGACCCACTCACAAGACCTTGTCGCGCTGGCCGATCATCTGGGTATTGAGCGATTCTCGGTATCGGGCTTCTCGGGGGGCGGTGTCTTTGCCCTGTCAGCGGCACCCAATCTGGGCCACAGGATTGAGCAACTGACGCTGGCCGGGACCCCGGCCGCACCCCTGCTGGAAAATCCGCTCGAACATGTCTCGGAACTGACCGCAAGTGCCTGGCAGGCAGCGGAGAACAGCCCTGCGCCACTGGCCATCATGCTGGAAAGCCTTACCGAGTCGCACCAACAGCTGGCAGAAGCGATGCTCAATGCCACGGATGAGCAGGATCGTGATTACCTGAAGGCCGGCCATATCCTGCCCGGAATAAAGCGTAATATGAAAGCCGCTGTGGCGCAGGGTGCGTCGGTATCAGCAAGCGCCATGGCCCGGGACACGTTCCTGATCACCGAGCAGTGGCCGGTGACTCTTCGCTCCCCGGGCACCTCTACCCGGCTGATCCACGGCGCGAGGGATGCGCTCATTCACTGCACTCATCTGCGCGCCCTGAAAGCCTGGATGCCAGGCGCGCGTACAGAAATTATCCGGGATATCGGCCATTACTCTTCCTTGCCGCTAATCTGGCACCTTCAGTCGATGGATGTATCGATCCTGTAGAGCACAGGCACTTTCAGCGTATCAGTGCATGAGCGTGTACAGCTTCCGCCGGTAGGTCCGCACATCCGGATTGTTATTGCCAAGCTTGTCAAACAGCTCGATCAGGGTGGTCTTGGCAACTTCATCCTTGTATTTGCTGTTTACCTGCATCAGGCGAATCAGCAGTTCCATGGCCTCGGCGTTGTTTTCCTGCAGGATGTGATGCAACGCCAGCAGGTGCAGAGCGTTGGGGTCTTGCGGATCCTTGTCCAGCGAGTCTTCCAGTTCCTGGATGGGCGGCAGTTCGGCGGAGGCCTTCAGGAACTTGATCCGTGCGGCCAGCTGCTTTGCCTGGTGTTGCATCTTTTCTTCCGCTGGCAGGCTGTTCAGTACCTGCTCGGCCGTTTCCAGATCACCCAGTTCCGCTTTCAGCTGAGCAAGGTCGATCAGCACTTTCAGGTCTTCCGGATCCTTGCGGTTCATCTCCTGCAATACTGCCAGTGCCGCTTCTATATCACCCTCTTCCCATAGCCGGTGAGCCTTGTCGTAGGGCGTTTCCTCGTCCTTCGGCATTGCTATGTGCTTTTCCAGAATCTTGCGAACTTCGCTTTCGGGCAGAACACTGTTAAAGCCGTCTACCGCCTGTCCGTCCTTGACCAGAATCACCGTTGGCAGACTGCGAACACCGAGACTGGCGGTCAGCTGTTCCTGCTGGTCGGCGTTGACTTTGGCGAGGCGGAACCCGCCCTTATATTCTTCCACCAGTTTTTCCAGGACAGGCATCAGCTGTTTACAGGGCGCACACCAGTCGGCCCAGACATCGATCAGTACCGGTGCCTGGGCGGAAGCCTCCATTACATCCTGCTGGAAGTTCTCCATGGTGGCTTCGAATATGTGCTGGGAATTGGTCATAGGTACACCCGACTGGAAACTGGTAAATGATGTGGAATTGGATGAAGACGTTGGGGCAGATGAACGAAATTCAAGGTATCAGTCTGGTCCCGGTCAAGCCTGGTCGACGCACCTTGAAAAAAACGGGAACGCCGTTAGATAACGGGTATATATGTCTGCAAACGTTCTGAACACCAACCGACAGGATGCCTGAACCCCATGAGCGACGACAGCCGAAACGATTCGTTTGAAGCCCTCGACGACGATATCACTGAGTACATCGGCAAAGACGAGAAAAGCAAAAGCCTGGTTCTGCCCAGGCATCAGATGCCCCGTCGCATGTATGTGCTACCGGTGTCCAATCGCCCGTTTTTCCCGGCCCAGGTGCAGCCTATAGTCGTTAACCAGGATCCCTGGCAGGAAACGCTGAAGCACGTAGGCGAAACCGACCATCGGGTCATGGGCATCTGTTTTGTCGAGGGCATGGATCCGGAACAGAGCGTTCCCGGCAGTGACGAGCTGGAAACTGTCGGCTGCGCCGTACGCATCCATCATGCCCAGGAAGATAGCGGCAAGGTGCAGTTTATCGCCCAGGGCCTTCAGCGCTTTCGCATTGTCCAGTGGCTGCGCCGCAAACCACCTTATCTGGTGGAGGTGGAGTACCCGGAAGAGCCGGACGAACCACGGGATGAACTGAGGGCCTACACCCTGGCCATCATCAGTGCCATCAAGGAGCTGCTTCGGACCAATCCGCTGTACGGCGAAGAGGTGAAACAGTACCTGTCCCGCTTTGGCCCTGAAGACAGCTCACCGCTGGCTGACTTTGGCGCCTCCATGACCAGCGCCAAGGGCCACGAACTGCAGGAAGTGCTGGATACCATACCCCTGCTGCGGCGAATGGAAAAAGTTCTGCTGCTGATGGCCAAGGAGCAGGAAGTCGCCCGCCTGCAGGCGGAGATCAGCGAGGAAGTAAACAGCAAGGTTCAGAAGCACCAACGGGAATTTTTCCTGAAGGAGCAGTTGAAGGTTATCCAGCGTGAACTGGGCATGGCCAAGGACGACAAGACGGCAGATGCAGAACGCTTCACTGCCCGCATGGAAAAACTGGAGCCGCCGCAGGAGGTTCAGGAGCGCTTCCAAGACGAGTTGCAGAAACTGCAGATTCTGGAACAGGGGTCGCCGGAATACGGCGTTACCCGCAACTATCTGGACTGGCTGACCCAGGTGCCCTGGGGCCAGAGCTCGGAAGACCATTTCGATCTGCCCGCTGCCCGGAAGATTCTGGATCGCGACCATGACGGCCTGGACGATGTCAAAAACCGGATTATCGAATTCCTTGCCGAGGGTACTTTCAAGGGCGAAGTCAGCGGTTCCATTCTGCTCCTGGTGGGCCCGCCCGGTGTCGGCAAAACTTCCATCGGGCATTCTGTTGCCGATGCACTGGGGCGCAAGTTCTACCGGTTCAGCGTCGGCGGCATGCGGGACGAAGCCGAAATCAAAGGCCACCGCCGCACCTACATCGGCGCCATGCCGGGGAAATTTGTTCAGGCCCTGAAAGATTCAAAGGTGTCCAACCCGGTGATCATGCTGGACGAAATCGACAAGATCGGCGCGTCCTTCCAGGGCGACCCGGCCTCGGCCCTTCTGGAAACCCTGGACCCGGAACAGAACCGGGAGTTTCTGGACCACTACCTGGATGTCCGCATGGACCTGTCGCGGGTCCTGTTTATCTGCACGGCAAACCAGCTGGATACCATCCCCCGGCCATTGCTCGACCGCATGGATGTCATCCGCCTGTCCGGCTACATCGCCGAGGAGAAAGTGGCTATTGCCAAGCATCACCTGCTGCCCAAACTGCTGAAACGTGCCGGGTTGCTGAAAAAGCAGATGAACATCACCGATGCCGCCATTCGCCAGATCATCGAAGGCTACGCCCGGGAAGCGGGTGTGCGCAGTCTGGAAAAACTGCTGCATAAAGTGATTCGCAAAGGCATCGTACGCTTGCTGGACAATCCCGGTGAAGCGGTCAGGGTCGGCGTTTCAGACCTGACCGATTTCCTCGGCCAGCCGGCTTTCCGCAAAGAAAAATCGATGAAAGGCGTCGGTGTCGTCACCGGCCTTGCCTGGACCGCCATGGGCGGTGCGACCCTCAGCATTGAAGCGTCACGGGTGCATAGCAGCCAGCGTGGCTTCAAGCTGACCGGACAACTCGGCGACGTGATGAAAGAGTCCGCCGAAATCGCCCATAGCTATGTGTCGTCAAACCTGAAGCGGTTCAAAGGCGACCCGACATTCTTCGACAAGTCATTCGTGCACCTGCACGTACCCGAAGGCGCGACGCCGAAGGATGGCCCCAGTGCCGGTGTCACCATGGCCACTGCGCTGTTATCCATCGCCCGCGGCGAGGCACCCCAGCAGAACATTGCGATGACCGGCGAACTGACCCTGACCGGCCAGGTCTTCCCGGTTGGCGGTATCCGTGAAAAGGTCATCGCCGCCCGGCGCCAGAAAATCGGCAACCTGATCCTGCCGGAAGGCAACCGGGGCGATTACGAGGAACTGCCGGACTATCTGAAAGAGGGCCTGACGGTGAATTTTGCCAGGCAGTACAGTGATGTGTTTCAGGCCTGTTTCGGCGACAAGCCAAAAAAGGGGACGTCGGTTCACTGATTTTTTGCCACGGCATCCACGGAAGGACACGAAAGTTAGATACACGCTTGAATGGCTCTAAAAAGCAGTTTTCAGAGTTCTTTCGTGGATTTAGTGGCAAATAAGTTTTCTTTTTCCGTGGCCTTCCGTGGATTCCGTGGCTAATTCGCTTCAGTCTTTTTCCAGCCATCCTCCCGGAGCACCGGCCCCACATCCAGGACCGGCGACGCATCAAGCCCGTCGGCGTCCATCATATTGGCCACGCGCTGTAATGAGGCCAGAATCATGGTCTGC
>NZ_DATFKH010000065.1:0-1962 GCF_035268745.1 Marinobacter sp. | reverse complement strand
CTCATAAACGCCATACTCAGAATACATAGCACTTACGGAGGTGCCATCTGGTTCATTTGCTCCCGTAGGTAAACTGATGCTACTATTTAGGTTTTCGATTTCACCATCAAATGTGGTATACGCCTCCTCATAAAGCTGCTTACGGTCTGTCAACACACAATCCTTCAACAAATCCTTTACCATCGCTACGACCACTTCCAGGAAGTCTTTAAAGAATTCGGTGGTGGCTTTTACGTAGGCTTGATTGGCATCCTTCAGCGCGTCTTTGGCTGCCTCCAGGGCATCTTCGGCGGCATCAATGGCGGCCTGATCACCCGAGGCCTGGGCCGCTTCGTAAGCCTGCTTTGCTTTGATGAGGTCTTCCTGGGCCTGCAAGAGCGAATCGAGTACGCCATCGGGCAGGTAGGGCTCCGCAAAGGCGACGGCTTTATCAATCGCATCAATAATATCCTCCGCCCCCTCCAGGACATCGTCGATGGTCTCCAGGCCATCCAGCACATCATCCAGCGCGGAGATCATCTCATCGCTGAGTAATTTGAGACCGGTACCCTCCACCTCCACGAAGCCATCAATCAACTGGCAATCGGTATTGATGCGGGCATTGACGATGGAGACATTCAGGCGAGCCCCTTGTAAGTAGGGCACCTCGATGATGCCCGTCCCGTTGAAGGTGCCGGTGCTCCGGGCACTCGTCACTTCTACCAGGAAATCGCCCGCCATAAAGCGGTCGCCAGATTGGAGGGTGGAGATGGTACTTTGAGAGCTCAGTACCGTGCTGTCCAGGGCACCACAGAAGAAACTATCGACCGGGGCTTCGACATTGCAACGCTGAGTACCTTCGCAGTCGAGGAGCTCGAAGGTAGCGGTGGCGGTACAACCGGCCGCCGTACTCACCGTCACGGTATAGGTACTGGCCTGATCGACGTTGATCTGCGGGCCGGACTGTCCATTCGACCAGCGAAAGGTGTAGTCATCGGTAGGGCTGACCTGAGCCAGCAGTGTCACCAGGGGATCACCAGGACAGATGGAGCTTTGGCTACTCTGGATGCTTACCGCGGGTGGTGCTTCGCCCTCGATACGGATTTGCCCGGTACGGGTACAGCCATTAGCAGTGTTGACGCTTAGGGCGTAATCGCCGGGTTCGCTAACCGTCAGGGTGGCGGCATTGCTACCGTCCGACCACAAGTAGCTGCTGTAGGTACCCGTCACCGACAACTGCGCGGTCTCTCCGCAAGAAAGCTGCTGGTCCGGATCGCTGGAGAGGATGCTCAGTGGGCGGGTATCTTGCTTATTTACCCGGATGGTATCCACGACGGTGCAGCCACCGATAGCCTGGTCAATAAATCACAAATCAAAACGGATGCTACCGATCGCGTGATCGAGGCGCAGCGGGAAATTAATGAGTTGTACCGGGCGGCGAAGGCGCGGGGTGATGGGAGTCATTATGGCTTGTTTCGGATGGTGAACTTATGATGGAGTTGTTGATCAATAGCCTGGAGATAATCTCTACCGTAGATGCCATTCTCTAGTTCATCATACATCCACTGGGGGAGATTAGCTGCCACTTCAGTGGAAAAAGCGGTCATACCCAGGGCAATAGCCGCCACCGTATCTACATCTCCGGTGAAGGCGACACAGTTTCGCAGGAGATCCGTCTGATTATCATTACGCTGGATGGCGGTCAGAGCAGCCAGCACGCAATCAGTTCCCTTACTCTTGGCGGGCCCCTTCCATTCTTGATCCCAATGCCCATTGATGCTGGAAGAAATATAGGTAGCGACTTCGTTTTTTGGTCCCAGCTCGTAGGCAAAATAATGTGCCCCGAGGGCTACGGCTTGCGAAGACAGTACTGCCGAGGTCGTGTCGTGGGTGACTTTAGCCTGGATAGCGGCTTTTTCTAGTAATTCTTCTTCTGTTTTCAGTAGCCCCAGGACGGCCGAACGCATCGCCGCCCCGCTACCT
>NZ_DATFKH010000064.1:0-39468 GCF_035268745.1 Marinobacter sp. | reverse complement strand
GAAGAAATTCGGTACTCAGAATCTCTAATGTTTTCAACCGGTTGTCCGTCGATTTCCGGCCCGCAAAATCGGCGTGCCCCTCGAAAGAGATGCGTATTCTACAGCCCTGCCCCAAGGTGTCAACGGTTGCCGCGAAACTTTTCGTCCGCGGCAAACATCCACTGTCAGCAAATCGTTTTAGGCTGATAACACCTGCGTCGCCCAGGACGAGATCAACCCGGTCTCCGCCCGGTCGGGTGAGAGACTCAGAGGCAAGCCTTCTGTTCCCGTAGCGCAACCTTTTCCAGCACTTCAAGACGCTCGTCATTGTCCAGACGCGACCAGCCCGTTATTTCATCCATGGTGCGATGACAGCCAATGCAGATATCCTGCTCATCCAGCGCACAGATACTGACGCACGGAGATTTAACCCGGTCCTGTCGACGCATTATCGTCTCCCGCTTCCGATGGCTCACAGGGTTTGAGACACTTCAGGTAGTTTTCCGCATTTTTTACATAATGAGACGCGCTCATTTCCAGCATTTTTTTCTGGCTGTCCGTCAACTCGCGCTTTATTTTGCCTGGAGAGCCCACGACCAGTGAGCCGTCCGGCACTTCCATTCCCTCGGGGATCAGCGTATTCGCGCCGATCAGACAATGTTTGCCAATTTTTGCTCCGTTCAGGATAACCGCATTAATGCCGATCAGTGAATAGTCACCAATATCGCAACCATGCAGCATGGCCTTGTGACCGACGGTAACGCCACGCCCCAGGCTGAGGGCAAGACCCGGATCGGTATGGAGGACGGATCCGTCCTGGACATTGGTCTCCGGGCCAATCGTTATCAACTCGTTGTCGCCACGAATTACCACATTGAACCAGACACTGGCCTGCTCCATCAGCCGGACACTGCCGATAACCGTTGCGTTCTCGGCCACAAACTGGCCCCCTCCCGCCAGTTCGGGCTTTCTGTCGCCAAGCTCGTAAAACATATCAGCCTCCTTTGGCTGGTTCGAGAAGATCAATGCCGGCGTCATACACAGCGTTCAGAAAGTCTACCAGTACGACCGCAGACAGACCCCAGATCTGGAAACCCTCCCAGCGATAGCAGGGGACATAAAAAGTATTATTCAAAAAGTTCAGTGCGTCAGTACGTTCGCGGCGGTCCTCAAGAAAAAAGCTGACCGGCACCCGGAAGATACTTTCGATCTCGGCGGGGTTCGCGGTCAACGGATGATCGCCTGGAATCACCCCTACGTATGGCGTTACCAGAATCTGGTGCAGCGACATCACCTGGCTCAGTGGCGCTATCAGCTCAACTTTATCCGGCGGAAGACCGATTTCTTCATGGGTTTCCCTGAGTGCGGTAGCAGCCAGAGAATGGTCTTCCCGGTCCCGCCGCCCGCCAGGAAACGAAACCTGGCCGCGGTGAGTGCTCAGATTTTCCGATCTGAGCGTAAACACAATTTCCGGGTTGGCCAGATTATCAGTCACCGGAACCAGTACCCCTGCTTCCGGACAATCCAGCGTTAACAGCCGGGGGACATAATCTGACAGACGTTCGTGAAGTAACTCGCGCAAACTCTGGCTCCGTTTTTTAAATCGGATTCTTGAATGAGACACCCGCAGCGCGGATAGTTGCATTCTCAACAGCACATTTATCAATTTTACGGTGACCCGAATGAAATACTGCAGTACCTGTGGTGATCACGTCGAGCAGCGCATTCCGCAGGGCGACAATCGTTACCGCTACGTCTGTGTCAATTGCGAGACTATACATTACCAGAATCCGAGAATTGTCGCCGGTACCGTTCCGGTGATGGATGACCAGGTACTACTTTGCCGCAGGGCGATCGAACCCCGGTACGGGTTCTGGACCCTGCCCGCCGGGTTCATGGAGAATTCCGAGACCACGCTTGAGGCGGCTGCCCGCGAAACTCTTGAGGAAGCGCTGGCCACCGTGACCATGGGAGACCTCTACACCGTCATCCATGTGCCTCACATAGACCAGGTACACATGTTCTACCGGGCCACACTGACCAGCGAAGATTTCGGCGCTGGTGAAGAGTCGCTGGAAACCCGGCTTTTTGCTCTCAGTGACATTCCCTGGGACGAACTCTCGTTCCCCACCGTGCGCAGAACGCTTGAGCTGTTTCTGGAGGATCACAGCAAGGGCCGCTACACCGTTCATGTGGAAGATATCCGCTATCAGATGCGCAAGTAGAAGCGCTAGCTACAGGTCTTCCATGCGAAAAACGTCATAAGCGGGCTCTTCATAAGGATGAGCCTGCTTCAGGGCAGCAATGGCAGCTCTGATCGCGCTGTCTTCAGATACCAGCTCGACCCGATACTCATCCACCTTCTCAAGCTCCCCCGACTGCCCCAGAAATGGCTGACTGCCATCGAGCGGACGAAACTGACCCTGCCCGCGACATTGCCAGGCACAGCAATCGTAATCACCGATACGGCCAGCACCGGCAACAAATAAAGCATTTTTAGTTGCTTCCAGATGACTCTCAGGAACGAAATAGCAGAGCTTGTACATGGCCAACACCTCCCGAAAAAACAATATTTTGGCCAGATTAGGCAGTTACGAACTTACCCACAAAATCTGTGGATAACTCTGGGGAAAGATTTGGGTAACCTTCGTCCAGGCCCCGCAATTACTGCGCTTCCGTTAAATTGGCGACAAATTACCCGAAATCAATAACCTCTTATTTATCAATATTTTATATATGTCCAGCAAAAAATGCACTCGAACCCGAAGCTTTGCGCACAAGGCAGGCGCAGGCGCCCCGAAAATGTGAATAAAACTCTGACGTCAAGACCAGATCAGCGGATTTAGCGAAAAAAACCGGCCGGATAACGTCGTTTTACGGAACCACCCGGAACGTTTTTTTCTGACTTGCGCGCAGTCTATCCGTACCAGCGCCGGGCATTCCTGAAGATCTGTATCCAGGGAGCGTCTTCATTCCAGTTCGCCGGGTGCCATGAATACTGGGAGGTCCTGAACACCCGCTCAGGGTGCGGCATCATGATGGTGACCCGTCCGTTGGGCGTGGTCACACCCGTAATGCCGTGTTCCGAGCCATTGGGGTTGTAAGGATAGCGCCCGGTAACCTGACCATGGTTATCAACATAACGCAGAGCCACCAACTCGCTGTCAGCCAGTTGCTCTGCTGACGCACCATTGGCAAATTCAACGCGGCCCTCACCATGGGCTACAGCGATAGGCATTCTCGAGCCCGCCATGCCTTCCATAAAAGCGGACGGCGATGAAGGAACTTCTGCCATCACCAGACGGGCTTCAAACTGCTCTGACTGGTTGCGCACAAAACGTGGCCAGCCCGTGCTGCCCGGAATCAGTTCATGCAGGTTTGACAGCATCTGGCAGCCATTACAGACACCCAGGACCAGAGTGTCCTGGCGATTAAAGAAAGCCGCAAACTGATCCCGCACACGGTCACTGAACAGGATGGATTTCGCCCAACCTTCACCTGCACCGAGAACGTCACCATAGGAAAATCCGCCACAAGCCACCAACGTCTTGAATCCTTCCAGAGAGACCCGGCCTGAAAGCAGGTCACTCATATGGACATCAACGGATTCGAATCCGGCCCGGTCAAAAGCCGCCGCCATTTCCACCTGGCCGTTGACGCCCTGCTCCCTGAGCACCGCTACCCTGGGTTTTGCGCCGGTATTTATGAAGGGCGCAGCAATATTGTCCCCAAGATCAAATGTCAGCTCGGCGTGCAGACCGGGATCATCGGTTTTCTGCAGGTTATCGAACTCTTCCTGCGCGCAGTCTGCATTGTCCCGCAGAGACTGGATCCGGTAACTCGTTTCCGCCCAGAGTCGCTGCAATGCTGCCCGTTGGCGGGAAATAATTTCCCGCCCCGCGAACGAAAACCGCACCTGGTCTTCATCATTCAGGGTGCCAATGACCGAGGTGTGATCACCCAGGCCTGCAGCCGAGAACTGCTGCAATACAGGGCCGGTATCTTCGCGGCGCACCTGAACAACGGCACCCAGTTCTTCATTGAAAAGCTCTCTTGGAATCTGGGACGAATCCTCGGCAAGACCATCCAGTTTGATATCAATACCGGTATGACCGGCAAATGCCATTTCCGCCAGAGTCACAAACAGTCCACCATCGGAACGATCGTGGTAGGCCAGCAATTTGCCATCCCCGTTGAGGCCCTGGACGACGGCAAAAAATGCCTTCATGTCCTCCGGGTCATCAAGGTCGGGTGCAACCGCCCCCACCTGACCATAAACCTGCGCCAGACATGAGCCACCGAGGCGATTCTGACCGGCGGCGAGGTCAATGAGAATCAGATCGGTTTCACCGGCGTCGCTGACAAGCTGCGGGGTCAGCGTCCGGTTTACGTCCACTACCGGGGCAAAACCACTGACAATCAGCGAAAGCGGTGATGTCACGCTTTTCTGTTCCCCGCTGTCTGCTTCCCACACCGTTTTCATCGACATGGAATCCTTGCCCACCGGGATCGCAATTCCGAGGGCCGGACACAGCTCCATGCCAACGGCTTTTACAGTCTCATAAAGATTCTCATCTTCACCGGGATGCCCCGCCGCTGCCATCCAGTTCGCCGACAGCCGGATATCCGACAGCGCGGCAATGGATGCAGCGGCAATATTGGTGATCACCTCACCCACCGCCAGACGGCCGGAAGCCGGTGCATCGATTACCGCAACCGGGGTTCGCTCCCCCATGGCCATCGCCTCGCCGGTTCTGACATCGAAGGAAACCGAGGTGACGGCAACATCGCTTACCGGCACCTGCCACGGACCCACCATCTGATCCCGGGCAACCAGGCCGGTAATAGTGCGGTCACCGATGGTAATCAGGAAGTTTTTCGAAGCTACAGCCGGCAGACGCAACAGCCGGTCAACAGCATCGTTGACGTCAATCCTGCTGGAATCAAAGATTGGCTTGGTAAACGACGAACGGGTAACGCTGCGGTGCATTCTCGGCGGTTTGCCAAAAAGTACGTCCATGGGCAGCTCTACCGGCCGGTCGTCGAAATAGGAATCCGACAGCTGCAGATGGTGCTCCCCGGTGGCATCGCCGATCACAGCATAGGGGCAGCGCTCGCGGCGGCAAAGCGAGTCAAAGCGCTCCAGGTTCTCTGGTGCCACCGCCATCACATAGCGTTCCTGCGACTCGTTGCACCATATTTCCAGCGGGGACATTCCCGGCTCGTCACTGGGAATATCCCGCAGTTCGAAGCTGCCACCGCGGCCGCCGTCTTTTACCAGTTCCGGCATGGCGTTCGACAGGCCACCGGCGCCAACGTCGTGGATGAAGCAGATCGGATTGTCATCGCCCATCTGCCAGCAACGGTCAATAACTTCCTGGCAACGACGCTCCATTTCCGGGTTGTCCCGCTGGACCGACGCAAAATCGAGATTCTCATTACTGGAGCCGGAATCCATAGAGGACGCCGCACCGCCGCCCAGGCCAATCAACATGGACGGACCGCCCAGCACGATCAGCTTGGCGCCCACGGGAATGGTGCTTTTTTCAACATGATCAGGGCGGATGTTGCCAAGACCCCCGGCAATCATGATCGGCTTGTGATAACCGCGGACTTCCACACCGTTGGCGCCCGGAACAATGCTCTCAAAGGTGCGGAAGTAACCCGCAAGCGCGGGGCGGCCAAATTCGTTGTTGAAGGCGGCGCCGCCGATGGGGCCCTCAATCATGATCTCCAGCGGCGAAGCGATGCGCCCGGGCTTGCCATAACCAATTTCCCAGGGCTGGCCGTCACCGGGGATATTCAGGCTGGAAACAGTAAAGCCGGTCAGCCCGGCCTTGGGCTTGGAACCAAGGCCGGTGGCGCCCTCGTCGCGGATCTCGCCGCCGGAACCGGTTGCAGCGCCTGCCGCCGGTGCAATGGCGGTCGGGTGGTTGTGGGTTTCCACCTTCATCAGAATGTGGATGTCTTCCTCATGATAGCGGTAGATTCCGGATTCCGGATCCGGAAAGAAGCGACCACCTCTGCTCCCCCTGATCACAGACGCGTTGTCCTTGTAGGCTGACAGCACGCCCTCGCCATTCATTTCGTGGGTATTACGGATCATCGCGAACAGCGACTTGTCCTGGCCCTCGCCATCAATATCCCAGGAGGCATTGAAAATCTTGTGGCGACAGTGCTCCGAGTTTGCCTGGGCAAACATCATCAGCTCGACGTCCGTGGGGTCACGCTCGAGATGGGTAAACGATTTCAGCAGATAATCAATTTCATCCTCTGCCAGCGCCAGCCCCAGGGACTGGTTTGCCGCTACCAGCGCGCGCCGACCACCGGTCAGTACCGGCACCCGGTAAAGCAGTCGCGGCTCCTCGATATGAAACAGCAGTTCGGCACCGCCCATTTCATGGAACACTTTCTGGGTCATGCGATCGTGCAGCAGAGCCGCAATTTTTTCCCGCTGCTCGGGGCTGAGCCTTTTGCCCGATTTCACATAATAGGCAGTTCCACGTTCGATACGACGTATCTGGCGCAGGCCGCAGTTACGGGCAATTTCCGTGGCCTTGCTGGACCAGGGCGACAGCGTGCCGGGGCGCGGAATCACCAGGAAAAGCACACCGTCCGGTTCCTCGACAGGTACGCTGGGACCATAGGTCAGCAGCCGGTCCAGCACCGCCTGATCGCACGGCGTAAGATCGGACTCCAGATCAACAAAGTGCATGAACTCGGCGTAGAAATGCTCCATCTCAGGCACGATATCCTGGATACGCAAATGCAGCTTGCGGGAACGGAAAGGCGAGAGCGCAGGGGCGCCACGGAGTTCGAGCATGATCTAAACCTGTGCACGGAACGGGTTTATCGGGGTAATACGTAGAGGTAGTACCCGGCCATCTGAAAGGCCGCAATGATACTTGAAAGCGAAGCCGGGATACAGGTCCATAAAGAGTGCAGACGCTGTCCGGTTTTACACCATTTTGCATATATTTTGAACAATTAATTTGACCGCACGGCCCAGACCATCGATCATGAATCTTCGCCAGGGAGGCTTGGAATGGGAGGTTACGCCCAGGTGATCGGAACAGAGCACACGCCGTACAACCCCTCGGTCCGCAATAATGGAGTTCAGAATTTGCCCGGTGTTTTTCCGGAAGTCATTCAGCAATGGCTGATGACTCTGACAAGAGCTGCACTGGTCGTGGCTGTCGCTCTGCTGGTAGCTGGCTGCTCGCGACCCAGCACACTTCAGGAGGTCCGGGCGGAAGGCGTGCTTCACATCATTACCCGGACGGCCCCCTCGATCTATTATGAAGGTCGCGATGGCAAAACCGGCTACGATTACGAGCTCGCCAGGATGTTTGCCGAGGATCTGGGGGTCGAGCTCAGGCTCCGAATCGCTGATGACAACAGTGAAATCCTGTCCATTCTGGATCGCAACTACGCTCATCTCGGACTGACCGGCCTCACTGGCCGACCCGAATTTGACGCCCGCTTCCATTCTGTCGCCAATGGTATCGTGGCCCGGTCTGTGGTGGTTTACAACCGCGACTTTGAACGGCCGGAATCTCTGCAGGATCTGAGCGGCCAGGCGATTCATCTGATGGCTGACAGTAACCACCGCACCCCGCTGGCAGCTCAGGAGGATCCGGAAACTGCCATTGACTGGATCCCGCATCAGGATCTGGACGCAGCCGGATTGCTCGCCCGGGTCGAGTCCGGTGAATTGCCGTACGCCGTTGTGGCTTCAAACGAACTTGATCTCCACCACGTCTTCTTTCCGGAGGTTAAACGGGCATTCAGCCTGAACGAACCTTCCGATCTGCTGTGGCTGTTCCCGGCCGAACAGGACCAGAGTCTTGCCACTGCGGCCCGGCAATTCATGGCAAAGGTCGAAGCCGACGGCACACTTGAACAACTGGCAGAGCGCTTCTACGGCCACCTCGACCGGTTGAACTATGTGGGCGCCCGCACCTTCTTTCATCATGTAAAGAACCGTCTGCCAAAATATGATGAGCTGTTCCGCGCGCATGCCGCTTCCTACAATCTGGACTGGCGTTTGCTTGCTGCCATCGGTTATCAGGAATCCCATTGGCGGCCAAATGCCGTCTCGCCCACCGGTGTTCGTGGCCTGATGATGCTGACCCGGAACACCGCCAGTCATATCGGTGTCAGTAACCGCCTGGATGTGGAAGAAAGCATTCGCGGCGGGGCAAAATATTTCACCATTGTTCGCCGTAAAGTGCCCGAGCGGATACCAGAACCGGACAAAACCTGGTTCGCGCTGGCTTCCTATAACGTGGGCTGGGGCCACGTGGAAGACGCCCGGCGCCTGACCGAAGGCGCAGGCAAGGATCCCGACCGCTGGATGGACGTGAAGGAATTTCTGCCTCTGCTGGCCCAGAAAGAGTGGTACACCAAAACCCGCTTTGGCTACGCCCGGGGCAATGAACCGGTTATTTATGTGCAGAATATCCGCCGCTATTACGACGTACTGGCCTGGATGACCGAAAGCGCCGACATCGCGGATGCCCGTGAAAAGCCCTGGTTCAGCGAACTCGAAGGCATGGAATCAGGTGTTGCGCCGGAGCCGGGAGTCCTGCCGGAGAACCCGGGCCAGCGACTGATGGAAGAACTGGGCTACCTGCCCCCCACACTTTGATCCTGATCGTCGGTCAGAAACGCTTCCAGAGCCGCTTCAACCTGGTCGCTGGCATAACCCCGACGCGACAGAAAGCGTCCCTGCCGGCCTTTTTCATTCCAGTCCTGACGTATATCTGACAACCCGAAACGACGGTCGCGCACCGTTATAGCGCTCTCGATCCACTGCCGGTCCGTCATTGCGGTCAGCCATTGCGGGGGGCGCGTTATGCCACGCTGCTGAAGTTCAGCGATAATTTTCAACGGACCATAACCAAGGTCAAAACGCTGGTGCGAAAATACATCTGCAAACCGTTCATCATTCAGCCAGTTATTGGCTTCGTACTCATCCAGTACCTTGGCAATGACCGCTGACTCGAATCTGCGCTGACGCAGTTTAAGATCCAGTTCAAGGCGGCTATGCTCGCGACGGGCAAGCAACCTGAGAGCAACCGCCCTGGCCTTTTGTTCCGAATCTTCCTGTTTTGTCATCCTGACTCTTCCCGCCCTTGCCTTCAAAACGCTAGACTAACGCTCATATTTTTCAAAGGATACTTCTATGGCTGCGTTTATCCAGAAAATCTTCGGCCGCAAAAAAACGGTGCCGGCTCCGAAACAGGATGTACCCAGCGCGCCAACGGCCAGCCAGCAGGAGAAATCAGACTTCCAGGATGAGGTGCGCCAGTCGCAACTCTCGCAACTTTCTGCATCACCTTCACAGGCCGAGCTGGAGCAACTTGCCAGTCAGGGGCTGTCGGCGGATATCCGCTTGTCAGCAGCAAAACTGCTGACCGAAAAGGACAGCCTCCAGCGGGTCCAGAAGCAGGCAAAAGGCAAGGACAAAGGTGTTTACCAGGTTGTTCGCCAGGCGCTTCAGGTCATTCGCGCCGGGGAAGAACAACAGCATCAGCGGGAACAGGCGATAGCATCGCTTGTCCGCAACGTGCAGGAGCAGGCCCGAAGCGACGACACCAAATTGTTTGAACCCCGCCTTGAAGCCCTGTTGAAACAATGGACTGAACTGGAAAGCCACGCCACACCGACACAAGCCAGCGAATTTTTACAGGGTGTTCACGACTGCCGTGACCGCCTGGCGGCGATGAAGGCAGAGAAAGCCAGAGCAACCCGCGCTCTGGAACAGAAAAATCAACGCTCTGAAACGCTGGCACTGCTGGAAGAAACCGTCAGCAGTCTCAGCCAGCCGGCTGCCGACGCGGAACCATCACTGGGCTCACTGGATGCGCTGCAGAAAACCCAGGAAAACCGTTGGATGGAAGCCACCCGCGACACGGCTGTCGAAAAGCAGCAGCAGAAAACCTACGAATCCTTGATGCTGGCCCTGCGAGCTTACATTGCAGCATTACGAAGACTGAACCAGAACCGGGACGCCATTCAGGCACTGATCAGCCCCGCCGAACCCGGAAACTCACTGGAAAATCCTGCAGCCGGGACCACAAGCGACAGCGAAATCCCGGTGCAGACCGCTGAGGAGCTGGTCCACGTTATTGACTGGCCAGCTGACTTCCAAATGCCGCCCCTGCTGCTGCAACTGGTCAGCACGACAGGCCAGAAACCGCCGCACGAACCGGACCGCAAGCGCGACAAGAAGAACTCGGAAGAACAGAAAGCCCGCGCCGAAACCCTGAAAAAAACACTGACAGAGCTTGAGCAGGCCCTGGAAGCAAGGCAACTGAAGGAATCAAAACAGCTGTTCAAAACGGTGCAGCAGCAACTGAAACAGCTGGACCGGCGTTTTGGGCAACCCCTCCAGCCCCGGGTTCAGTTGCTCGGTGGCCAGCTTCGTGAATTGAACGACTGGCAGGGCTTTGCCACCCGGCCCAAGCAGATTGCCTTGTGCGAACAGATGGAACACCTGGCAGAGCAACCGATCGATCCGGAAGCAAAGGCCGAACGCATCAAGGAAATCCAGGGCGAATGGCGCTCACTGGGAGGCTCCTCCGACCGGGAACTCTGGTCGCGTTTCAAACAGGCATCCGACCTGGCCTACGAGCCCTGCAAAGCTTATTTTTCCGCCAAATCCGGTCTCAAACAGGGCAACCTTGAAACCCGGAAAACCATCGTGGAGCAATTGCGGGCCTTCATTGAAAACGCTGACTGGCAGGCCATCGACTGGAAAGCCGCCGAGCAGATTCACCAGAAGGCAAGAGAAGAGTGGAAGGCAGCCTGGCCAATTGAGTTCCGGGATAACCGTCCGGTCCAGAAAGAGTTTGACGGTCTGCTGAAACAGCTTGAGGAGTCGCTGAATCAGGAACGCAAGAAAAATGAGGCACTCAAGCAGACCATTGTAGAAAGGGCCGAGGCGCTGATCGCACACGAGCCTCTGAGCGAGGCCATGAGTCGGGCCAAGGATCTGCAGAATGAATGGCAGCAGACAGGTATTACCCGTCATCGTGAAGACCGCAGACTCTGGCAGGCGTTTCGTAAAGCCTGCGATCAGATTTTTGCCCGCAGAGATGCGGTGAAAAACGAACAACAGGAGCAGACCCGCGCCGCTGATGAAAAAGCCAGGACTGTTCTGGAAGAGTCGCTGACAGAGCACCACAATCAGCCGCTGGCCGACCTTGAAAACGCCCTGCCCGGACTGGACAGCCTGCTGCAAGAGCCACTCTCGAACCCGGTCCGGAATCAGGTAAAGCAGGAGCAGCAACGTCTGAAGTCTGCCATTGAGTCCCGGCGCAGCCGCGAACAACTGGAACAGTGGCAAAGGCATATCCGGGCCCGGGCCGAAGCCCCGCTGAACGTGTCAGATCTGCCGGAAAACTGGGGCAAACTGGCGGCGAACCTGGAAGATGCGGACGCTGACGAACTGGTCATCCGGGCTGAAATTCTGGCCGGGATACCCTCCCCCGAGGAGGAACAGACCCGCCGGATGGAGATTCAGGTCAGACGCTTGGCGGACGGAATGGGCGGCAGCGACAATGGCCAGGATCTACTGAACCAGCTCAGGACCCTGGTGGCAGGATGGTGCCTGCGGCCGGATGACGACTCGGTGAGTCAGAACCGGGCCGACCGCCTTATCGCAGCACTGGAGAAAGTCGTCGGCTCGCAGGGCTGAGCAATGTCACAACTCTCTTCCATGCCCTGTTACAAACTCCCTGGCGTCCTTGACCGCGTCCAGGGATTGTTGCTTCAGGTCGTTCATTTCCCCTTCAGCCATGTAAAACATCATGTCAACGCTATGGCGGTAATACCTTGAAGGCAGTCGGTTAAGCGCCACACACATAACATCGGCCAGAAAGTCCTGTTCGTCCCCTGGCTGTCGCGTTTCAAGGATGGCGTCCGCCACCAGTTTTTCGTATAGATTATAGATCTCGTCGATCAGAGACATGGCTTTACTCCTGCCTTTGCGGGTTACTTGTCTGTACACCATAGATTCAGGTCCGGGAAAAGTCATGAGCGGGCCCACGATGAACACTTTAGCCAATGCAATTGGCACTGCCCGCCATTACCCCTTAAGCGCGCCAGCCGCTATGGTTGGCTATTGACAGATGTTCATCCACCGAGGACAGCAAATGACCACCGAAGCCTATATCTTCGACGCGGTGCGCACGCCCAGAGGGCGCGGGAAAAAGGACGGCTCCCTGCACAGCGTCAAACCCGTTACCCTGGTGACCCAGGTTCTGGAGGCACTGCGGCAGCGCAACAGCCTTGACACCTCACAGGTCGATGACATTGTCCTGGGCTGCGTAACCGCTGTGGGTGACCAGGGCGCGGATATTGCCAAGACCGCTGCCCTGGCGGCAGATTGGGACGAAGTGGTGGCCGGTGTCACGCTTAACCGTTTTTGCGCCTCAGGCCTTGAAGCCGTCAACCTTGCGGCCATGAAGGTGCGTTCCGGCTGGGAAGATCTGGTAGTCGCCGGCGGCGTTGAAGCCATGTCCCGCGTCCCGATGGGGTCAGATGGCGGGGCCTGGGCCACCGACCCGGCCACCAACCTGCACACCGGGTTCATGCCCCAGGGTATCGGCGCAGATCTGATTGCCACACTGGCAGGCTTCAGCCGTGAGGATGTGGACGAATTTGCTGTCAGATCCCAGCAAAAAGCCGCCAACGCCTGGGAAAAGGGCTATTTTGCCAAATCCATCATTCCGGTCACCGACCAGAACGGTGTTGTCATTCTGGACCATGACGAGCACGTCCGTGGCAGCACCTCCCTGCAATCACTCTCGGGCCTCAAGCCCTCCTTCCAGACGATGGGCGAGATGGGCTTCGACGGCGTAGCGCGGGAAAAATACCACTTCGTGGAAAAAATCAATCACGTGCACCATGCCGGCAACTCCTCCGGCATCGTTGATGGCGCTACCGCCATGCTGATCGGCAGCGAAGCAAAAGGCCGGGCCCTGGGGCTCAAACCCCGCTCGCGGATACTGGCGGCCGCGGTTACCAGTACCGACCCCACGATCATGCTCACCGGCCCTGCCCCGGCCGCGCGGAAAGCTCTCGAAAAAGCCGGCATGGCGGCCGACCAGATTGATCTGTTTGAAGTGAACGAAGCCTTCGCGTCCGTGGTGATGCGGTTCCAGCGAGAGCTGTCCATACCGGATGAAAAGATAAACGTAAACGGCGGCGCCATCGCCATGGGTCACCCCTTGGGCGCGACCGGCGCAATGATTCTGGGCACCCTGCTCGACGAACTGGAGCGCAGAGAGCAGCGCTACGGCCTTGCCACCCTGTGTGTGGGCGGTGGCATGGGCATCGCCACCATCATCGAGCGCATCTGAGCCGGCACCGGAATCCAGACAGCCTGACATCGCCAGGAGAACAACGCTATGAGTGCCATTCAGTACGACCTGGGCGCAGACAAGATTCTGACCCTCACCATCGATATGCCCGGCCAGTCCGCCAACACCATGAATGCGGCGTTCCGGACTGCCCTGGCCGAAACCGTCAGCCGGGTTAAAAACGACCTGGAAGACCTGGCGGGCATTATAATTACATCGGGCAAAAAGACCTTTTTCGCCGGTGGCGACCTCAAGGAACTCTATACGGTCACCGGTGATGATGCGGCAGCCTTCGAGGATATGGTTAACAGCCTGAAAGCGGACCTGCGGGCTCTGGAGACCAGCAGTAAGCCGGTGGTGGCCGCCATCAACGGCTCAGCCCTGGGCGGCGGCCTGGAGATCTGCCTGGCCTGCCATTACCGGGTGGCTATGGACGACGATGCAATGCGGCTCGGCCTGCCGGAGGTTACGCTTGGCCTGCTGCCCGGCGGTGGTGGTACCCAGCGCCTGCCAAGAATGATCGGTCTGGAAGCGGCCTTCCCCTACCTGATGGAAGGCAAAAAGATAAACCCCGGAGGCGCTCACAAGGCTGGCATCGTTGATCAACTGGCCAGTTCCCGGGAAGAAATGCTGGATAAGGCCCGGGCATTCATTACCGCCAATCCCCGGTGCCAGCAGCCCTGGGACCAGGATGGCTTCAGATTTCCGGGCGGCGCCCCCCATCACCCGGCGATGGCCCAGCGACTTGCCGTTGCACCGGCCATGCTGAAACAGAAAACCAGGGGCTGCTATCCGGCACCGGAGCGCATTCTTGCTGCCGCGGTGGAAGGGGCGCAGGTCGACTTTGATAATGCCAGCCTGATCGAGACCCGCTATTTCACAGATCTGGTGATCGGCCAGGTCGCCAAAAACATGACCGGCACCTTCTGGTTCCAGCTCAATACTGTAAACGCCGGTGAAAGTCGGCCCCGGGGCGTGGCAAAGCAGACCTTCCGCAAGGTCGGGGTACTGGGTGCCGGCATGATGGGCGCCGGTATCGCCTATGCCAGCGCAACCCATGATCTGGAAGTGATATTGAAAGACGTATCCACAACGAACGCCGAGCAGGGCAAATCCTATTCCGAAAAACTCCTGGCCGGTAAGGTCAGCCGCGGGCTGATGACAGAACAACACAAGACCGGGGTGCTGAACCGCATCACGACCACTGGCTCCGTCGACGAGCTGGACGGCTGTGAGCTGGTGATCGAAGCCGTTTTCGAAGACAGTGACCTGAAAGCCAGCGTAACCCGGGAGGCCGAAGCCAGGCTGACCAGCAACGGCATCTTTGCCTCGAACACATCGACGATTCCCATTACCCAACTGGCCGGAGCCTCGGCGAAACCGGAAAATTTTATCGGCCTGCACTTCTTCTCCCCGGTGGACAGAATGCAACTGGTGGAAATCATTGTGGGCGCCAGAACCTCCGATACCACCCTGGCGCGCGCCTTCGATTACGTTCAACAGATTGGCAAGATTCCGATTGTGGTGAACGATAGCCGTGGCTTTTTCACCTCCCGCGTCTTCGGCACCTTTGTCAATGAAGGCATTGCCATGCTCGGTGAAGGCATTCATCCAGCCAGTATCGAGAACGCGGCGGTGCTCTGTGGCATGCCGGTGGGACCACTGGCGATTTCTGATGAAGTGAGCATGACCCTGATGCAGCACATCCGGGACCAGAGCAGAAAAGACGCCGAAGCGGCCGGCAAAACCTGGAATGCCCACCCGGCGGAAGCCGTTATTGATGAAATGGTTGGCACGCACAATCGCAGGGGCAAGGCTGCCGGTGCGGGCTTCTATGAATACCCGGAATCCGGCAAAAAATACCTCTGGCCAGACCTGGACAGACTCTATACTGATCAGGACAGGGTCCGCTCAACCAACCTGCAGGAGCTGAAAGACCGCATTCTGTTCATTCAGGCCATCGAAACGGTCCGTTGCCTTGAAGAGGGCGTGCTCAGGACCGTGGCAGACGCCAATATCGGCAGTATCTTCGGGATCGGCTTCGCACCGTGGACCGGTGGCGCCATCCAGTTTATCAACCAGTACGGCGTTCGCGCCTTTGCAGAGCGGTCAAAAAAGCTTGCAGACCGGTTTGGTGAGCGCTTCAATCCGCCCGCCATGTTGCTTGAAAAGGCCGAAACCAATGTCGCCTTCGCCTGATTCAGGCTGATTCAGCACCGGGTTACCGGCAGTTTGACTCGTCGTCGCTTGACTGAACGTAACCCGGTAAAAGATACATAGCTGCCCGTTTCATGGACAGATTGTCACGAACCGAAACACCCTCGCTATGGCAACCCTTTCTGGCCTTGCCTACAATAAAATGATGAGTCAATCCAGCATTGAACTAGAATCGTATAACCCCAGATACTATCCGCTATCAGCGAATTCCCGCTGCGAAAGTGTTTCCCTCTACCTTCAGGTAACCAGTATATGAGCATCGCGAAACGCATTATGACCTCATACAGCGAACGACAGCATCCTGTCAGGCGACTGTGCATGGCAGTTTCGGCCTGCTTGATTCTGGCCTTCCCGGTGCCGGCGGTATCGGCAACCGAATCCTCAGGCGCCGAGTATCAGCCGGTATCGCCAACGATTGACCAGGCCCGGGCCAACATTCTGATCGCCAGGCAGCTGCAGTTCACCCACTTTCGCAGTATGGGCATCAACGATGAGCTTTCCGGTGACGTGTTCGATGCCTACCTGAATTACCTCGACGGTCAGCACATTTACCTGAGTCAGCAGGACGTCGACAAGTTCAGTGCGGTAAGGGAAAGTCTGGGGTCAGCGCTTAAAACCGGTCAGCTCCAGCCCGGCTTTGATATCTATAATCTGGTTCAGAGGCGCGTCATTGAACGTCTGAACTTTGCCATCGGAGTGGTAGAAGCCGGCATCGACAAGCTCGATTTCCAGAGCGATGAGCAGATTCTCCTGGATCGGTCAGAGGCTGACTGGGAACCCGACACCGAGGCCCTGAACGACCTCTGGACCAAGCGAATCAAGAACGCCGTGCTGGCCCAGCGTCTGAATGGCAGCAGCGATGAAGAAATCAGGGAGTCCCTGCTGCGCCGTTACGAAGGCCAGCTCAAGCGTACCCGTCAGGCCCGCAGCGAAGATGCGTTTCAGGCCTACATGAACGCATTCGCAGGCATGTGGGATCCGCATACGTCGTATTTTTCGCCGCGCACTTCGGAAAACTTCAACATCAATATGAGTCTCTCTCTCGAGGGTATTGGTGCGGTCCTGCAGTCAGATAACGAATACACCAAGGTGGTCCGCCTTGTGCCGGGAGGTCCGGCGGCCAAGCAGGGCCAGCTCAAGCCGGCGGATCGTATTGTCTCCGTCAGCCAGGAAGACGAGGATGAAACCGTCAATGTCATCGGCTGGCGCCTGGACGAAGTGGTTGGTCTGATTCGTGGTCCGCAGGGGTCGGTGGTAACGCTGGAAGTGGTGTCTTCAGATGCCGCCGATGAGAGCATTACCCGGACCATTGCGATCAAGCGGGATGAGGTCAAGCTGGAAGAACAGAGCGCAAGCAGCGAAGTGATCGAACTCGATCGCAATAACGAGGCTTTCCGCATTGGCGTGATCAATATCCCCACGTTCTACGCAGACTTCAAGGCGATGATGGCGAATGATCCCAATTACAAAAGTACAACCCGCGATGTTCGTAATCTGATCAATGATCTCAAGGCCGACGGCATTGACGGTATCGTGATGGATCTCCGCAATAATGGCGGTGGGGCTCTGCACGAGGCCAACGATCTGGTGGGTCTGTTTATCGAAGAAGGCCCCACGGTACAGATCCGTAGCTCCGGCAACGATATAAAAGTGCTGGAGGATGAGGACCCGTCAGTAACCTATGATGGTCCTCTGGTTGTGCTGGTGAACCGTATGAGCGCTTCAGCGTCAGAAATTTTTGCCGGCGCAGTTCAGGATTATGGCCGTGGCCTGGTGGTAGGCTCACAAACCTTTGGCAAGGGTACGGTTCAGGCCGTGCGCTCACTGAATCATGGCCAGCTCAAAATCACCCAGAGCAAGTTTTACCGCGTATCCGGTGGGTCAACCCAGCACAAGGGCATAATCCCGGATATCGAGATTCCCTCACGCGTCGACAAAACCCGGATTGGTGAAGATGCGCTCGACCACGCCCTGCCCTGGGACCAGATCGAGTCAGTGCCCTATCGGCGCTATTTCGATTTCAGCAGCGTGATTGATGAATTGCGCACCCGCCATGACGGCCGGTTTGCAGACCATCCGGAGTTTCGTCTGCTGCAGAAGGAAATCGATTTTCTGAAGCGGCAGCGGGAGCAAACCGCCGTCAGCCTGAACTTTGACAAGCGTGAACAGCACCAGAATCAGCTCGAAGAAGACCGACTGTCTATCGCCAACGCCCGCCGCGAGATCCGTGGTAAAAAGCCGTTTGATACTCTGCAACAGCTTGATGACTGGCAGGACCAGCAGGCGGCCGATATTGGCAACAACGATGAGGATCTGGATTTCATCGTGATGGAGGGTGGCAATATCATGGCGGACATGCTTGAACTGGACAGGAAGATGGCTTCCATCCTTCCGCCACAGAATTTCACCAGTCAGGCCAAGTCATACTGACCAAGGAACGATCCCAATGGAAGATGCGGGCAGCGACCGGAACAAGGCAAAGCTACTGGAAGGCATGCTGATGGACGCCATGCATGCCATGCGGTCCCGGGAGGAGATGGAAAAGGTCGAGGCCGGTACCAGGAAAAAGGCCAGTGAGGAACACGAAGCGGAGTCCCTGATTGACCGTATCACCGGGTTCACCAGCTCGGCGTTAAGGTTTGCTGCCAGATCGACAGACACCTCCCGCAAGGTAGGCCGGGCCCTGGCAAAATCACAGAGCCAGTTGCGGACGATGCTGATCGCGGGGAACTCCCTGCGGGACATCCGCGAAGTCGCGGGCCTGACGCTGTCCGAGATGAGTGAAGCGCTGAACCTGAAGGACAAGTCGGTTCTGGAAGCCATCGAAAATGGCACCAGCACCCTGTCTTTCGAACTTATTCTGCGCCTTGCAGCACTGATTGCCCGCAACGACCCCATTCCGTTCATTCTGCGCACCACCCGCAACTACAACCCGGAGGTCTGGCGTATTCTCGACGACTGGGGGGTGGGGCGACTACCGCTTCAGTTTGAACGGGAACGGCAGTTCATCAATATATTCCGCAGACACGACGACGCTCGTACGCTCTCGGACGAAGGCTTTGAAAAGGTACTTGAGTTCACCCGCCAGAGTTTTGAAATGTCATTGCACTTCATTGAACAGCGGGAGCAGGAAGTGGCTGAAATCAGGGCCAGCCATACGCCTGACCCGGAAGCAAAAACCCAATAGGATCAGCCGAACAGCCTTGTCATGCCCGCCACGTCCGGGCGGCTGACCACGCCTTTTTCCGTCACGATCACGTCGACCAGGGCCGCCGGGGTTACATCAAAGACCGGGTTGAAAACCGCCACCGATGCAGGCGCCATCGGCAGCTCCCGGACCCTGCGGAGCTCCTGGCCGTCCCGCTCTTCAATCGGAATCTCCCGGCCTGACGCCAGGGCCATATCCACCGTGCTGGACGGAGCAACCACCATAAAACCGACGCCATGATAGCGGGCAAGCACCGCCAGGCTGTAGGTACCTATTTTGTTGGCGACATCGCCGTTGGCGGTAATGCGGTCAGCGCCGACAATCACCCAGCTCACTTTGCCAGAGGCCAGAATGGTGGCGGCTGCACTGTCCGCGTTCAGGGTAACGGGAATGCCATCCCGGGTCAGTTCCCAGGACGTCAGGCGACTGCCCTGCAACCAGGGCCGGGTTTCATCTGCGAAGGCGTTCACCAGCATTCCCGCTTCGTGCAGGCGGCGGACAACGCCCAGCGCCGTGCCGTATCCGCCGGTCGCCAGGGCACCCGTATTGCAGTGAGTCAGTACCGAAACCGGTTGATCAGTCTTCATGTGCATCAGCGCATGCTCGGCCATGGCAAGGTTTGCCGCCAGGTCCTCCTGATGAATCGACACGGCCGCCAACCCAAGCTGCTCAATCGCATCAGCCCGGGTGCTGCAGCCTGCAAGAATTTCCTGCATCCGTTTCAGGGCCCAGAAAAGATTGACGGCCGTGGGGCGGGACTCGGCCAGGACCCTGATTGAATGGTCCACCTGCGCCCGCCAGTTTTCGCCTGACGCTGTCCTGGCCGCCAGCGCTGCCCCGTAGGCTGCACTGATGCCTATCGCCGGCGCACCTCGCACCACCATATCCCGGATCGCGCCGGCGACGGCGTCAGCAGTGTCGAGACGCAACCAGACTTCCTGATCGGGCAGCAGGCGCTGGTCCAGCAACTCCAGACTGCTGCCATGCCAGCGCATAGCGACGGTACCGATTGAACGAGTGCCGGGCATTGCCGGGGCCTGATTCATAGCAAACTCCAACTGGAACAAGATGCCTGCAGTATACCGCTAACAGGGCCCTTAACTCAGCCCGGTACCAGGGTAGTTCTCGGACGGGTCGCTCGTTATACTCCCGGGCTGGGCTATTTGTTCATAAAACAAGGCAGAATGAATGACGGCAGAGACCATAAACGCAGCAGATATCCGCATCAACGCCCGCTGGCTGATCCCCATTGAGCCGGCCAATACCGTTCTGGATCATCAGGCTGTGCTGATTCAGGGTGATCGCATTGCCGCCGTGCTGCCCCAGGGCGAGGCGGATGCGCGCTATCGCGCCAAGGAAGTGATTGATCTGCCCTACCATGTCGTGCTTCCGGGCCTGATCAACAGCCATGGCCACGCGGCCATGTCGCTGTTCCGGGGAATGGCGGACGACCTGCCACTGATGACCTGGCTGAACGATCACATCTGGCCTGCCGAAGGTGAATTTATCAGTGAAGCCTTTGTCGCTGACGGCACCCAGCTTGCCATGGCGGAGATGCTGCGGACCGGGACCACAACCTTCTCTGACATGTATTTCTTCCCGGAAATCGTCGCGCAACTTGCCCGGGATACGGGCATGAGAGCACAGGTCTGCTTTCCCCTGCTGGACTTCCCCACGCCCTGGGGCGCCGGACCTGACGAGTATCTGAGCAAGGGCAAGGCGTTTATTGAACAATGGCAGGACAGCCTTTTCATCTTTCCCGCAATCGGCCCTCACGCGCCCTACACGGTATCTGATGAGCCACTGACCAGGGCCGTGGAGCTCGCCGGGGAAACCGGCGCTGCGATACAGATTCATCTTCACGAAACCGCATCCGAAGTAACCGAGGCCATGGAGAAAACCGGAATCCGGCCGACGGTTCGAATGGCAGGACTGGGATTGCTGGGACCCAACACCCAGTGTGTCCACATGACCCAGATTGATGACTCCGATATTGCATTGCTGAAACAGACGGGAGCCCATGTCATTCACTGTCCCGAATCGAATCTCAAGCTGGCCAGCGGCCTGAGCCCGGTGCAGCAACTGCGCGACGCCGGAGTGAACGTGGCCATTGGTACCGACGGCGCCGCCAGTAATAATGATCTGGACCTGCTTGGCGAGCTGAGCACAGCGGCCATGCTGGCCAAGGCCGTCGCCGGTGATGCCTCGGCTCTCTCCGCCCACGAAGCGCTGGCCATGGCAACCATTGCCGGGGCCAGAGCCATTGGCCGTGAAAGCGAACTTGGCTCGCTGGAAGCGGGCAAACTGGCTGACCTGATTGCCGTTGACCTGAGCGATCCCTTTCTGCAGCCGGTATATGACCCGGCGTCTCACCTGGTCTACAGCCGTCACGGACGACAGGTCAGTCATAGCTGGATAGGTGGTGTGCCTCAGGTCCAGGATGGCGAGCTGACACGTATAGATGTACCAGACCTGATGCTCAGGGTTCAGAGCTGGTCGGACAGAATTCGCGAGCAGCAATCCCGCTGACACGACACTTTTCAGGATCAGGCAGACTGCTATGACTAATCACAACGTCGATCACAACGAAATTGAAAAATTCAACGCCCTGGCCAGCCGCTGGTGGGACCCCACCAGCGAGTTCAAACCACTGCACGATATCAATCCGCTGCGACTGAATTACATTGACGAACACTGCCCGCTCGCCGGCAAGAAGGCCCTGGATGTAGGCTGCGGTGGTGGTCTGCTGACTGAGGGAATGGCCCAGCGTGGCGCCCATGTAACCGGTATTGATATGGGCGAGGCGCCGCTGTCAGTGGCGCAACTGCATGGGCTGGAAAGCGGCATCAACGTGGACTACCAGCAAATCACCGTGGAAGAGCTGGCGGGCGATCCGGAGCACGCCGGCCAATACGATCTGGTTACCTGCCTGGAAATGCTTGAACACGTTCCTGATCCCGGTTCCGTGGTCAAGGCCTGCGCCGCCCTGCTAAAACCCGGCGGGCATCTGTTCGTATCCACCATCAACCGCAACCCCAAGTCCTTCCTGTTCGCCATCGTCGGCGCCGAGTATGTGCTCCGGCTGCTGCCAAAAGGTACTCACGAATGGCGAAAATTCATCCGGCCCTCGGAAATGTCGGACCACCTCCGCCATGCAGGTCTTGATGTCAGCGACCTGACCGGCATGACCTACAACCCGTTCACCAAAGTCTACCGTTTGGGGCGCGACGTCGACGTCAACTACATAATGCACGCCATCGATACCCGCGGGGCAGCATCGTCGTCGTGAGCCGTACACCTTCTGTTGTCCTGTTTGATCTGGACGGTACGCTGATCGACACCGCGCCGGACTTTATCCGCTGCCTTAACGCATTGAGACAGTCACGGAGCCTTGAAGCGCTGCCACCGGCTTTTATCCGCCAGTCTGTATCCGACGGTGCCCGCGCGATGATCCGTATCGGCTTCGGTCTCGAGCAGCATGAACCCGGGTACACCGAACTGCGAGCGGAATTTCTGGACCTTTATGAGGTGGGTATTGCGGTTGAAACCAAGCTGTTCGACGGCATGGACGCTATCCTGCTTGCGCTGGAGGCGCGCCAGATTCCCTGGGGCATAGTGACCAACAAGCCCGTGCGTTTTGCCGTGCCACTGATCCGCGCACTGGGTCTGCACCAGCGCTGCGCAACACTGGTCTGTCCGGATCATGTGGCTCAGGGCAAACCCCATCCTGAAGCTCTTTTCATGGCCTGCGACGAAGCTCGGGCTGCCGCTGAAAAAGCCATCTACGTAGGCGATCACCAACGCGATATTGAAGCAGGCCGCAACGCCGGCATGACTACCATTGCGGTGCGTTACGGCTATATTGAACGCCCTGAAGCCGTGGATCTGTGGCAGGCGGATCTGATCGCCGATACGGTCAGCGACCTGGCAAAACTGTTACAATAGCTCCATCGGGCCTCAACAAAACTGGCCTCATTCCGATCTCACAAGCTCAGCCATTGCCAACGGAGGAACAGCATGCAGGACTACCAGGCCCCGGCAGATCTACTCAAAGACCGCATCATTATGGTAACGGGTGCCGGCAGCGGTATTGGCAGGACTGCAGCAAGGGCCTACGCGGCTCACGGTGCCACGGTGATTCTGGTAGGCCGGACCGTATCAAAGCTGGAATCGGTCTACGACGAGATCGAATCCGCCGGTCACCCCAAGCCCGCCATTGTGCCGCTCAATCTTGAAGGCGCGGCGGTCAAGGAATATGAAGAGCTGGCCATGACCATTGAAGACAATTTTGACCGTCTGGACGGATTGCTTCACAACGCCGCCATTCTGGGCAACCGTAGCCCGGTGGAACTGTACGATCCGGAAATCTGGTCAAAAGTCATGCACGTTAATGCGACTGCGCCTTTTCTCCTGAGCCGCGCGATGATTCCGCTGCTGCGCAAGTCAGCGGACGCATCGGTGATTTTTACCTCATCAGGGGTTGGCCGCAAAGCCAAAGCGTACTGGGGCGCCTACGCCGTCTCGAAGTTTGCCGTTGAGGGTCTGAGCCAGCTGCTGTCCGAGGAACTGGACGATGATCGTCATAATATCCGGGTCAACAGTCTCAATCCCGGCGCTACCCGTACCAATATGAGAGCACGGGCTTACCCGGCGGAGAACCCGCAACAGAACCCCATGCCCGAGGACCTGATGCCGGTTTACCTTTACCTGATGGGCCCTGACAGCAGCGCAGTGAACGCCCAGCAGATTGACGCGCAACCAAAACCTAACGAATAACAAAGTAATGGAACTGATTTTTTACACCACGTCCCAGTGTCATCTTTGTGAACTGGCGGAGGCCCTGCTGGTGAGCACTCCGATGCCGGAACCGATCCCCGTGGACGCCGTGGACATCGCCCAGTCCGAGATGCTGGTGCAACGTTATGGCACACGAATTCCGGTATTGCACCGCAGCGACACCGGCGAGGAACTGGACTGGCCATTTACCAGCGACCAGTTAACTGACTTTCTTCGATGAGGATTACCCGACATGCTGATGGTTATTTCCCCCGCCAAAACCCTCGACTACGACAGCCCCCTGGCTACCACCAAAGCCAGCCAGCCGGATTTTCTGGACGATGCCTGTGAACTGGTGGACCAGCTGAAAACGCTGGAGCCTCACGACATCAGCAACCTCATGGGGGTCAGCGACAAGCTGGGGCAACTCAACGCCGAGCGTTTCCGGCGCTGGCAGACCCCTTTCACCCAGGATAATGCGCGCCAGGCCGTGCTTGCTTTCAAGGGTGATGTCTACACCGGACTGGACGCGGAAAGCTTCAGTGCCAAAGAGTTCGAGATTGCCCAGAAGCGCCTGCGAATACTTTCCGGCCTCTACGGGGTGCTGAAACCACTGGACCTGATGCAGCCCTACCGGCTGGAAATGGGGACAAAGTTGGAAAATAACCGCGGCAAGGACCTCTATGCGTTCTGGGGTAACAAAATCACCGACGAACTGAACCGTCTGCTGAAAGCCGACGATGGCGTACTGGTGAACCTTGCTTCCAACGAGTACTTCAGAAGCATCCGGAAAAAAGAGCTGGATGCCCGGCTGATCACCCCGCAGTTCAGGGACTGGAAAAACGGCCAGTACAAAATGATCAGTTTCTACGCCAAAAAGGCCCGGGGACTCATGTGCCGTTATGCCATCCAGAACAACATCACCCGGGCGGACGACCTCAAAGGCTTTGATCTTGAAGGCTACCGCTTCAGTGAGGAGCAGTCCGACGGCGATAACTGGGTGTTCCTGAGAGATGCTTCATGAGTGAGTCGGTTTTCTCCCAGATTTCAATGCTGGTATTGCTCACCGGCCTTATCGTGTGGATGGGCTTTATTGTCTGGGATCTGGCAAAAAAATCCCAGGCCGGCCGGTTCGGCACCATTGCCCTGTTCACAATCCTGGGGGCCGGCGTCGTAGGCTTCATTGTCAAGACCGTGCTGGTCGAAATCATGCAATAACCAACAAGGACCCGGACCATGTGGTTCCGTAATGCCCGCGTATTCCGTTTTACCAAACCCTTTGAGATTACTGCCGAAACTCTGGAGGCACAGCTTCAGACCGAAGCCTTCAGACCCTGTGGCCCCCAGGAAAGCTCCCGCCAGGGCTGGGTGCCGCCCATGGGCAGACACAGCGATCAACTGGTTCACAGCTCCGGTGGCTGTTTTCTGATCGCGCTGCGCAAGGAAGAAAAACTGCTGCCAGCCTCGGTGGTAAAAGAACTGGTGGACGAAAAAGCGGAAGCCATCGAAATCGAGCAGGCCCGGAAAGTGCGGCGCAAGGAGAGGGACGAACTGAAAGAGGAAATCACCCTGGAAATGCTGCCGCGGGCCTTCTCCAAGAACCGCCGGTGTTATGCCTACCTGGCACCGGCTGACGGCGTACTGGTGGTGGACGCGGGATCCGCCAAACAGGCCGAGGACCTTGCTTCCGCTCTGCGTAAAAGCGTCGGTTCCCTGCCGGTTCGGCCGCCAGCGGTGGAACAGGCACCATCTTTTACATTCACCGGCTGGCTTGACCATACCATTGATCTGCCCTCCGCGATCGATCTGGGTACCGAATGTGAACTGAAAGATCCGTCTGAAGACGGCGCCGTGGTGCGCTGCAAGGGACTGGATCTGCGCGGCGATGACGTTCGCACCCATCTCAACGCTGGCATGCTGGTGACCAGGCTGGCGCTGACCTGGGATGACAATGTCTCGTTTGTTCTGGATGAAGAACTGGGCATCAAGCGTCTGAAGTTCGGCGAAACCCTCCAGGAAAAGCTGGACGATGTGGATTCCGACGATGCCGCCGCCCGTTTTGATGCCGCGTTTTCGCTGATGACCCTGGAGCTGTCCCGGCTGATTCCCGGGCTGCTGGAAGCCCTGGGTGGGGAAGACCGGTCAGCCATTGTGGCAGAGTGAAGGGAAAGACTAATGGGAGCTATGATCAAGGCGCTCCCGCTGCCAGTCCTTCTCCGGCTCGTTCAGTACCAGCAGCAGGTCCATCACCTCTTCTTCCGGGTTATATCGGGTTTCGAACCCCATGTGCTCCGCCAGGCGCAGCATGGGGAGGTTATCAGGCAGCACGTTGCCAACCATTTCCGCCGTGCCCCTGGCCCGGCAGTAATCGATCATCTTCTGCATCAGCACAACGCCCAGGCCCTCACCTTTCATTTTGTCGTGGACCATTACCGCAAATTCGCAGCGTAGGTTATCGGCGTCAGTCCAGGTTCTTACCGCACCCAGGGTTTCCTCGCCCTCATCATCTTCCCGGGGCGCCGTCGCGATAAATACCATTTCCCGGTCGTAGTCGATCTGTACCATCTGGGCGACATCTTCGCGGGAGAAATGCTTGCGGTACTGGAAAAACCGGTAACGAATGGAATCCGGCGACTGCAGTTGGTGGAAAACCCGGTGAGCCGGCTCATCTTCTGCCCTCACCGGGCGCAGGATGACCCGCCGGCCTGATTTTGGCAGCACAATCCACTCTTCCAGCTCCCGGGGATAGGCCTGGATAATGGGCTTCCCGGGTTCTTCAGACAGATCGATGGCAACGTTTACCGCAACGGCACCGTCGTCGTTAAACTGCAGCGGCGAAATCTCCAGCCCCCGGATTTCGGGGATATCGATGACTATCTGGGACAGGGTCACCAGGGTTTCCGCGACGGCACGGGTATCGTCCTCCGGCTTCATGCTGTGCTCGTTCAACAGCTTGTACATATAGGTTCGCCGCAACAGCTCTCTGGCCAGCACCATATTCAGCGGTGGCAGGGCTATCTGGCGGTCCGACATCACGTTGATCCGGGCGCCCGCCGCACCACAGACCACCAGCGGACCAAACAGCTCATCACGGGTAATACCCACACTGAACTCGATCCCGCCCACATGCTGATAGGACCGCTGAACCGCATACCCGAGAAAACCACTGTCCGGATAATGATTCTGATACTGGTCCATCAGAAACTGACAGGAGTCGATAATGGCACCTTCGCTGTTGAGTTTCCTGACCGTGCCCTTATAGCGCCGCTGGCCAGGACTGAGCGCGACCAGGGGAACACAGGACCGTTCGTGAATCAGGGTTATATCGATGGGACGGCGCTCCACTGCGAAAGCTTCCAGCACCTCCGCCACGTCATCACAGTAGATGGTCTCCACGGCGTTGATGCCGTAATCCCGGATCACCTCCCGCGCTTCACGATTGCTCAGGCAAAAGCGCTTGTCGCGCAGGGCCTCGGTGACCACGCGCCGGGTCTGGGAACGGTCCGCCAGATGATCGGTAAACGATTCGGGAGTTTCCGTCAGCAGGCGCTGTACCCGTTGATGACGCACATGTTGCATGAATGCGGTGACGGCTTTCTCGGGATTGAAAAACGAGGGTACGCCGGCGCGATAGAACTCGGCGCGGCCGTCCATTACCGTGCTCTGGCCCAGCCAGCAGGTAAACACGTTCAGCCGGCTGCCTTTGGTCGCCTGAACAACCGCATCGGCGATACGGACACTGTCCTGCGTCAGCGTTGGCGCATACATCACCAGCACATTGCTGATCTGCGGGTCTTTGGCCATTACTCTTACCGCATTAGCATAGACTTCGGGCGAGGCATCGTAGCCAAGATCAATCGGATTCTTGGGGGTCCAGTAAGCTGGCAGATGCTCGGCAAGTTTACTGATGGTCTCGTCCGATAAAGGGGCCAGCTCGCCTTCCAGGGAAGCCAGTCTGTCCACTGCCAGAACACCGGGGCCAATGCCGTTGGCCATGATCGCCAGACCCTCCTTGCGCAGGGCGCGCATACGGGTAAGGGTTTCCAGAGCGTCAAACATCTGCCCCAGTCCGTCCACCCTCAATACACCGGCACGCTGCAACATGGCATCGTATATCGGATCACTCTGAGTCAGGCCCACCGGAAGTTTATGGGGCATCCACTCGGATTCCGGCACACGACCGCTTTTCACCGCAATGACCGGCTTGGTACGGGAAGCAACCCGCACCGCAGACATGAACCGCCGGGGATTCGGGATATGTTCCAGGTGCAGCAGAATCGCCCGGGTCCGGGTGTCCTGAGCCAGATAATCAATCAGGTCGTCGTGGTCGATGTCCATGCCATCGCCCAGAGTCAGAAAATAGGAGAATCCCACGCCCCGGGCAAAAGCCCAGTCAATAATCGAGCTGGCAATCGTGCCGGACTGCCCTACAAAGGCAACTTTCCCCGGCATAGCGCCCATGTGGACGTAGGTGGCATTGAGATTTCGCGCCGGCACCATAAGCCCTATGGTATTGGGTCCAAGCACCCGGATCCCGCTCTCCCTCGCTGCCTTGCGCACCGAATACATCAGCGGCTGACCGCTTCTGCTATGGCTCCGGGACATGCCCCCGGTCATCACGATAGCGGTACGAACCCCGGCCTCGCCCAGCTTGCGAACCATCTTTGGCACCGTTTCAGGGGGGGTGCAGACAATCGCAAGATCTGTCCCCCCAGGCATCTGTGATACTTTTCGAACACAGTGCACGCCATGCACGTCGTCGTAATTATTGCGATTGATTACGGTCAGTTTTCCCGCGTGTCCGCCCGCAAGCAGGTTGCGCAGCACCATACCCCCCAGATTATCGGAACGTTCCGACGCGCCAACCACCACGATCGAATCAGGGTTGAACAGGCTTTCCAGATAACGGGTACTCAAGGGAATCTCCTTGCTGATTTGGTTTTGCACAGTCAGTTCTATCTTAGGCCCTTGAACTGCAATACGAAACTACCCTGCGCGGCTACGACCAAAGAACTCAGGAAATCTCGGGTTTTCCCTGATAAGATTCAATGGCTAACAGATATAACAAAGTGTCGGGGCCAGCAATATGACAACCGGATTCTTTTCTCACGATGACTGCAGCAAGCATGTAATGGGGCCAGAGCACCCTGAATGCCCAGAGCGACTGTCAGCGATTATCAGTTATCTGGCCGATACCGGCCTTGATCAGACTCTGGACTGGGTAAAACCGGAGGAGATTACCCGCGACCAGCTGCTGCTGGCCCACCCGGAGGGCTACCTGCACCAGCTGGATCTGATGCAACCCACCAGGGGCCGGGTATACACCGATCCGGACACCGCAATGATGCCCCTCACCCTGAGAGCAGCCCGTCTGGCAGCAGGAGCCAACGTTCAGGCAGTCGACATGGTGCTCAGCAATCAGCTCACCAATGCCTTTGTCTGCGCCCGACCCCCGGGGCACCACGCCGAACGCAGCAAGTCCATGGGTTTCTGCTTCTACAATAATGTGGCGCTTGCCGCCAAGCGGGCTCTGAACTTTCATCACCTTGAACGGGTTGCCATTATTGATTTCGACGTGCACCAGGGCAATGGCACCGTGGATATTGTCGGTGGCGACGAGCGCATCCTGATGTGTTCCAGTTTCCAGCATCCGTTCTATCCCCATTCCCATGTTCACCGGCAGGCGTCAAATATCATCAACACGCCAATCTCCGCAGGGGAGTCTGCGCTGACCTACCGCAAGACTGTTGAGGAAGCCTGGCTCAAGAGGCTGCAGGATTTTCGCCCCCAGATGATTCTGATTTCCGCCGGTTTTGACGGTCACAGTCTTGATCCAATGGCGGAACTGAATCTTGAGGTTGAAGATTACCGCTGGCTGACGGAAATGCTGGCAAGCGTCGCCCGCGACCACGCCAACGACCGCATCATTTCAACGCTGGAAGGTGGATACCATCTGAAAGCACTGGCCGAAAGCGTTAACGCCCATCTCGAGGTGCTCAGCCAGATTCACTGACCTGCATCAGCTGCTGGGGCCGGAGCTATCGTAACCCCGGGCCTGTTGCAGGTCTGGCCTTTCGCCTTCGCGCTGCAGGCGAATGGTTGCACGGCGGTTGTCGGCGGGACTGCGGGACGCCGGATACTGGTCGGCATGGCCCCGCACGATAATCAGGTCCTCTGGCAGCCCCTGGCTGATCATATAATCCGCCACCGCGTTTGCCCGCTCCTCTGACAGTGCCCGGTTATTGATTCGGCTACCCGAGCTGTCGGTGTGGCCATCAACGAACACCTGCTCAACCGTCGAATCTGCCAGCACATAGGTGACGATATTATCGAGCAGACGCCGATCACCGTCCGCGAGACTGGAGCCACCGGTGCGGAACGGAACCCGTGAGCGTTTGACCTGGTCGTAATTGACCGGCAGCAGGCCCGCCGCACAGGAGCGATAAGCGGGAAGCTCACGGGAAAAGTTGATGTTGGAGACCCGAACCCGCACCAGACTCCGGTCATACCAGGACTGGCGTGATACGGTCGGGCTCATGCCCTGCATCAACCCTTCGATCAGAATCATCGACTGCCGCGCATCCAGCTCGACCTGACGCCGTCCTTCAGCAACGGACACGCTGCCCATGGGTCTGGGCCTGACTCCCGGGCGCCAGGGCGGCGCCTCTACCGCCAACAGGCCGGTGCCCGGCCGCATCAGCGATAACTCTGACTCCAGAAAGAACGACAGCTTCTCGCCGGCGCGATGACTGAACACAGCGCGGCCATAGCCAGGCACCTCATGCACCAGCGTGCACTCAAACACTGACTGCGAGAGGTACCATTGACTGTTCTCGATACCCGCGCCATAGCTGGCAGCCTGCAGGCCGGGGGCCAGAGCCGCGCAAGCCATCGCGATGGCAGTGCCCAAGCTGCGGGAATCCTGTATCAATCTGGCCATAGCCGCCGGTCCGCTTGCTGAATTCGGTCTGACTAGGGTTACGGCTGTCATCGTCGATTCTTTAGGCCCTGCGCAAAAACAATCGGGTGTCGGTTCTGATATAATCCCGCCACTTTTTGCCTTGCCGGAACCTTGACCCAGGACAGCAACATGACCGACCAGATCACCATCACCCGTCCCGACGACTGGCACCTTCATGTTCGCGACGGCGAAATTCTCAGAGATGTGGTTCCGGCGACAGCCCGGCATTTTGCCCGCGCGATTATCATGCCGAACCTGACTCCGCCGGTAACGGATGCCGCGATGGCGATGGCTTACAGAAACCGGATTCTGGCTGCCGCCGCCGGCTCCGATTTTGAACCGCTGATGACCCTCTACCTGACCGAAACCACGACATCCGCGGAAATACTCGCGGCAAAAGCGGCGGGTATTGTCGCCGCGAAGCTCTATCCTGCAGGCGCCACCACCAATTCGGCGTCAGGGGTGACCGACATCCGGCGGATTTACCCGGTGCTGCAGACCATGAGTGACTGTGGCATGCTGTTGCTGGTTCACGGTGAGGTCACCGACCCGGATGTCGATATTTTTGATCGTGAAAAAGTCTTCCTTGATCGCGTCCTGGCGCCGACCCTCGAAGCATTTCCGGCACTGAAAGTTGTGCTGGAGCACATCACCACCGCGGACTCGGCCGAATTTGTGCAACAGCATCAGGGCGACCGGCTGGCAGCAACCATCACCCCGCAGCACCTGATGTACAACCGCAATCACATGCTGGTCGGCGGCATTCGCCCGCACCTCTACTGCCTCCCGATTCTCAAGCGTAATCGTCATCAACAGGCGCTGTTTGACGCTGTTGCCAGCGGCAACACCCGGTTCTTTCTGGGCACCGATTCCGCACCCCACGCCCAGGATCGCAAAGAAACGGCGTGCGGCTGTGCGGGCTGCTATTCAGCATTCAGCGCCCTGCCACTGTATGCCGGGGTGTTTGAAACACTGGGCGTACTGCACAAGCTGGAAGCCTTTGCCAGCTTCAACGGGCCTGACTTCTACGGTCTGCCAAGAAACCGGGGCACTCTTACCCTGATCAAGCAACCCTGGCAGATGCCCGAAACACTGCCCCTGGGCGCTGGCAGGATCGTGCCGCTAGAGGCCGGAAAACAGCTGCAGTGGCAGGTCGCCTAATCATACAATTCTGGAGTTCTTGTGACTGAAGACACCCAACCGTCGAATGCCACGCCGCATCCGATGTCACGCCGCTTTCGCGGATTCTTGCCAGTGGTGGTCGATGTCGAAACCGGCGGATTCAATCCGGAAACAGACGCACTGCTGGAAATTGCAGCGGTTATTCTGACCATGGACGACGATGGCTGGCTCAGACGCTCCGAGACCCACGTTCAGCAGATTGACCCCTTTGAAGGTGCAAACCTTGAGCAATCCGCCCTGGATTTCACCGGCATTGATCCCTGGAGCCCGGAGCGCGAAGCAGTGCCGGAACGGGAAGGTTTGAGCGAGATATTCAGCCCGATCCGCAAGGCCGTAAAGGCCCACGATTGCAAACGCGCGGTACTGGTTGGCCACAACGCAACTTTCGACCACAACTTTGTATTTGCCGCGGCCATGCGCGCAGACATCCGCCGCAATCCGTTCCACCCGTTTTCAACCTTCGATACCGCCACCCTGGCAGGCCTGGCTTACGGCCACACGGTGCTGGCCCAGGCCTGCAAACTGGCGGGCATTCCTTTCAGCAACAAGGAGGCGCATTCCGCCGCTTATGACGCAGAAAAGACCGCCGATCTGTTTTGCCGCATCGTGAATCGCTGGCGTGAAATCGGGGGCTTTCCTCCCCCGCCGCCAGAACCACCCGAAGAACAATAACCGGCTACCAGTAAATGCCACGCATTATCGAAGCGAACGCGACCTGCTCGCTGGACACCTTCGGCTTCTGGCCGGATTGACCGCCAGCCGCCGCCGGCGAATCCGGGAACATCCGGTAACCGGTGTTCATGACGATTTCGGCCATTTTGGGAGCCACCGAATGCAGCACCTGGGCAAAGGTGCCCAGACGGGTGGCGATACGCTTGGGCCGATAAATCATTGCACTGGTTACCATATCCGCCGCCTCGTCCGGTGTCAGCGTCGGCACCGAGTCATAGATCTTGGTGGGTGCAATCATCGGGGTGGCTACCAGCGGCATGTTGATCGTGGTGAAGGTCACATTGCGATCAGACCACTCTGAGGCAGCACAGCGGCTGAACGCATCCAGCGCGGATTTGGATGCCACATAGGCCGAGAAACGCGGCGCATTGGTCAGCACACCAATCGACGAAATATTGATCACATGGCCGCGGCGACGCTCCAGCATTTTCGGCGCGAAGCCCATAATGAGCCGGACCGAGCCAAAGTAGTTCAGTTGCATGGTACGTTCGAAATCGTGGAACCGGTCGAAAGACAGCGCCAGTGAACGGCGGATAGAGCGGCCGGCGTTATTGATCAGAAAATCGACATGACCGTGGTTCTCCAGCACCGTCTTGACGAAACGGTCGGCGTCTTCCATTTCAGCGAAGTCACACTGGTACGGATGAACATTGCCACCGAGCGCTTCCAGTTCCTCGGCAACTTCCATCAGCCGTTCTTTCTTGCGCGCGCCAATGACCAGAATTGCACCGGCTTCAGCAAGCTTTTCAGCCGTTGCCAGACCGATGCCCGAGGTGCCACCGGTAATGACGCAGACCTTGCCTTCAACCGTGCCACGCAGGGTGCGGTCCTTGAACAGATCCGGATCCAGGTTGCGCTCCCAGAAATCCCAGATCGTTGCCGCGTAATCCTCGAGTCTGGGCACCTCAATGCCGGTGCCCTTGAGAACACGCTCGGTCTCCCGGGCGTCGAATTTGGTCGGATAATTGATAAAGGACAGAACCGAGGGCGGAATACCCAGGTCGTCCAGAACGGCCGAGGTCAGACGCTTGACCGGCGGCAGGTTCTTCAGGCTCTGGCGGATGAACGGGGGAATGAATCCGAACATCCGGGAGTCAATACGCATCGCCATACGCGGCGCGTGGCCCGCCTCGGCAAAAATATTCAGGATTTCGCCCACTTTCCTGGGGTTGGAATCCACCAGGTGGAAGCAGTTACCGTCCTCCCCTTCCAGGTGCGCAATGTGGTCCAGTGCATTTACCACAAAATCCACCGGTACGATATTCAGGTATCCACCCTCGACACCAATGGTAGGCACCCACTGCGGCAGGGCATGACGGACTTTCTGGATCAGCTTGAAGAAGTAGTAAGGGCCATCCACCTTGTCCATTTCGCCGGTCTCGGAATGACCGATGACCATACCCGGACGGTAGATGCGGAACGGAACCTTGCAGCTGTCGCGAACCACTTTTTCCGATTCGTGCTTGGTCTTGAGGTAGGGATGATCGAGCTTTTCCGCTTCCGCGAACATGTCCTCCCGGAAAGTACCCTTGAACAGGCCGGCAGCGGCAATTGAGGACACATGATGGAAGCATTTTGCCGCCATGGCCTCGGCGGCACTTACCGCGCTGCGGGTGCCCTCGATGTTGGTGGCCTGCTGGGCCTCTTCATCAGCACCCATATCGTAAACGGCTGCAAGGTGGAAAAAGTGATCAATGTTCCCCTTCAGCGACTTCATGGTCTTGGCGTCGATGCCGAGATCCGGACTGGTCAGGTCACCAACCACCGCTTTGACGCGGCCTTCGTCGGCTCCCCAGCGCTCACGCAACAGCTCCAGCTTACCCTGGGACTGCTCGCGAACCAGCACGTAGACGGTGCCACCACGAGCCAGCAGCTTGTCAACGAGAAAACGGCCGATAAACCCGGTGCCGCCGGTCAGAAAGTAGTTCATTGATTATCCACCCTTCTTATTATGTCAATTGTTGTCTGTGCCTGTTTTCCTGGCCGGAACCGGATTCAGATCTTTGTTCAGGGGAAAACGCCGGCATTATACTCAACTGCATTTCTCATGTATCAAATTTTTTAGAGCAAATACTCACTCAAGCTATTGTTTTAACATGAGCTTCTATCCTGATTATCAGTCAGTGGCCATCCGTTGGCCTGCCCGAATCTGGAGCATACTAAAATTGCAGCCTAGCACATGGTTTTAAGGGCGCGCGTAAAACAGCGGTATTACATTGATGAAATGAAACTGGCCCCCAGCAATGACATAATCACGACCGGTTTTTTTCACTTTTCTTTACTCTCTTCTGAATGGGCAAACGTAATATGACCAAGACGGATCCGAATGCAGACCGCTACATCACCATTGCCCGGGCCTGCCTCAAAGCCATCAATGACACGGCAGCGGACTCGGGCACCCGGGAGCAGAAAATTCAGGCGGTTTATGAAGCCATTGATAAAGCATTTCAGGCCGAGTTCGAGGATTATCGTCAGGCCGTGGCGGTCATGGGAACCGTGCTTGAACGCATTGCCAGCGGCCAGCTGGATTCAGAAGCAGCGGCAAATCTGGCACGCAAGACTCTCGACCAGCAGCCACAGACAACCCGAAACGATCAGATTCACTGACAGGCAGATAATATGATCCAGACAAGATTCAAGGTTCCATCCATGGCCATTGCGGTGCACTTCATTGCGATGCTGTTGCTGCTGACCGCCGGTCAGGTGCTGGCCGCAACGGCGCCGGTCAAGAGCCCGAACGATGACAATGCCTACCGCTATCTCAACCTGGACAATCAACTGCGCGTGCTTCTGGTCAGCGCCCCCGAATCCGACAAGGCCGCCGCATCAATGAATATCACCGTCGGCAGCGGCGACGACCCGGCCGACCGCGAGGGCATGGCCCACTTCCTTGAACACATGCTGTTTCTGGGCACGGAAAAATATCCTGATCCCGGCGAGTACCAGCAATTCATCAAGAGTCACGGCGGCAGCCATAACGCCTTTACTTCCTTCCGCAACACCAACTACTTCTTCGACATTCAGGCAGAACATCTGGACGCCGCACTTGATCGCTTTGCCGAACAATTCTCGGCGCCCCTGTTCACGGCTGAACTGGTCGACCGGGAACGCAACGCGGTCCACTCGGAATTCAGCGCAATGCAGAAGGAAGATGGCCGCCGTTTCTACTCGGTAAAAAAAGCCATCAGCAATCCTGAACACCCTTTCCATCAGTTTGCCGTAGGCAATCTGACGACGCTGGAGAATACGGAAGAGCGCCCCCTGCGCCCGGATCTCCTGGAGTTCTGGAAGTCCCGTTATTCTTCCAATCTGATGACCCTTGCCGTCTATGGTCCACAGCCCCTGGACGAGCTGGAAGCCATGGTTGAAGACCGCTTCAGCCGTATCGAAAACCGCCAGCTGAAGACCCGAGTGTTCGACCAGCCCCTGCTGGAACCGGACACCCTGCCTGGCCGCGTTACGGCAAAAGCCCTGAAGGATATTCGTTCACTGTCGCTGTCCTTTCCGATTCCATCGCAGCAGGAAAATTACCGCAACAAACCGGTCCGCTATGTTGCCAACCTGCTGGGCCATGAAGGTCCCGGCAGCCTGTTTGACCGGCTGAAGCAGGCAGGTCTGGTGGAAAGTCTCTCTGCCGGCAGCGGCATGGATACAGGTACCGAAGAAACCGTGGAAATCAGCATGTCCCTGACCCCCAGGGGGCTGGAAAACCAGGACCGCATTCTGGACCTGACATTTGCCTGGATTGATAAAGTCCGCAACCAGGGGATTTCCGAACGCCGGTTTGAAGAGATGCAAAAGCTGGCGCGAATTGACTTCCGGTTCCGCGAAAAGCAGTCACCAATCCGCTCGGTCACCCACCTGTCGATGCTGATGCCGCATGTGGCGGCGGAAGACGTGCTTCGCGCACCCTGGATGATGGAAAGCTACGTGCCTGGCCAGTATCGGGACATTCTTTCCCTCCTGACCCGGAACAACGTGCTGGTATCAATACAGGACCCGCAGCCGGAACTGCAATCACCGCAGAAAACCCCCTGGTACAATGCCGAATTCTCGCTGCAGCCACTGCAGCCGGGCGCGATCAACACCGACCTGATGGCAGGCCTGGCACTGCCCCCGGAAAACCCTTTCGTGCCCAACGACCTGGAAATGATTTCCGGTCCCACCATGGCAAAGCCGGTTTCCCTCGGCGCCATCGAGGGCCTGGACATCTGGTATGCCAGGGACATCCGCTTCGACACGCCCAAGGCAAACGTTTACGTCAGCCTGAGGACACCGGCCACCCGGGCATCCGCACGCAGTGATGTATTATCAGACCTGCTGATCGACACCATCCAGACCAACATCAACGCCTGGGCCTATCCCGCCCAACTGGCCGGCCTGGATTACAGTATCTACTCACACCTGCGTGGCATCACCATTCGGGTGGGCGGATACAGCGAAAAACTCCACATCCTGATGATGCGTATTCTCTCCCAGGTAGCCGACCCCGTTCTGTCAGAGCAGCGCTTCAACATCGCCAGGGAACAGATGATTGACAGGCTGCTTAACAAGGCCAAGAATCGCCCGGTCCAGCAGGCCTCCGAATTCATCCAGACGGCACTTATTGAGGGTTCCTGGAATACCGAAGATAAACTGGCCGCCGCGCGCAACGTCACTTTTGATGAGCTCGGGTCTTTTGCTGAAGCCTTGCTGTCGGAGGTGGATCCGGTGATGCTGGCCCATGGCAACATGACCCCGGCCTCCGCCCTCAACTTCGCCCGGCTGGTGAACTCCTCCGTACTTCGCCAGAGCGAACGCACGGAAGTTCCGCGCAGCCGGGTTCGGGCACTGCCGCAAAGCGGGATCCAGGCAAGCATTGAGGTAGACCACCCGGACACCGGTTATACCCTCTATGCCCAGGGCGATAACACCAGCTTTGCCGAGCGGGCCACCTTCCGCCTGCTCGCGCAGATTGTGGCCAGCCCCTTCTATGAGGAAATCCGCACCACCCGCCAGCTTGGCTACATCGTGTACGCCATGCCCTACGAGATGCTGGAAACGCCCGCGCTGGGCTTTGTGGTGCAATCCCCGGGCGCCAGCACCAGCGAGATAGACGCGGCTGTCAGGGAATTCTCCGAAACCTTCATGAACACCCTCTCAGACATGAGCCCGGCAGACCTGACCCGGGAAAAGCAGGCAGTCATCAGCAAACTGCTGGAAAAAGACCGGCAACTGGGTGAGATCTCAGGACGTTACTGGCAGGAAATCGACCGGGAAGAGACCAGCTTCAACTCCCGTGAGCAGCTTGCCGAGGCTGTCCGCAACGTATCCCGCGCAGACCTGATGGAAGCCTTTCAGACCAGAGTGGTCGAACGCTCCCGGGCACTCCGCGTAAATACAGCAAAAGCGGCGACTGACGGGCAGGCTATCATGGAGACCCTGCGGGAACGGCCTTTCGTCCCGGACGCCTGAAATCAGACGGCTGGACCATACTGGGGGAACTGGCTGACAAATCGCCGCCAGTCCTCCGGTTCATCCACATCCCACCGCGCTGGCAGTTGTACGCAGGTCAGGCCGCACGCATCCAGTCGGGCGACGGTTTCAGCCAGCGCCTGATCGGTTCCCCAGTGGATGCTCTCCAGCATGCCGGTAACATACGTCCGCGCGCCGATCAGCACATATCCGCCGTCGTCCGACGGGCCCAGCACAACATCGGCATCCTCCAGCGCCTGCACGGCCTGGTGGATATAACCGGCATCCACCGAGGGGCAGTCGCTGCCCACAATAATGGCTTTGGAATAATTCGCCAGCCCCTCGGACAGCGCTGCTTCCATGCGTTGCCCCAGCACAACACCCCGCTGAAAACCCTGCCTGAGCCCAAGAGCTTCAATACGGTTGATGATCGGCCAGGCCGCTTCCGGCACATCCGATAACTCACGGTCCCAGAAAAAACGAACCTCAAAATCGCTGGCTGACAGCTGGTCCAGGACAGCCAGGCTGAGCGTGATATGAGCCGCGAGCGCGCCCTGCTCTCCCAGCTCCGGCATCAGCCGGGTTTTCACCTGACCTGCTTCCGGCCATTTGGCAAACTGCATCACCAGTGCAGATTCCGCCTGTTTATTCGGCATTGCGCACATCCGCCCGATAGAGTCTGGCAAGAGCCTCCGGCGACTCGCCGCGCCAGTAACGCCAGCGTATCCGCCACATCAGCAACACCGTACGCCAGGGGCCATGCTTCTGCCAGCGTCGGCTGTCCGTTATCACCGGGTCGGGGATGCAGAATGGCCGGGAATAGCGCTTCAGCCGGGACGAGATTTCGACATCCTCCATTAACGGTATCGGTGCAAAGCCACCCACATCGACAAAAACCGACTTGCGCACAAAGATGGCCTGATCCCCGGTGGCGATTCCGGTCATCCGGGAGCGGCGATTCATGAACCAGGCAATCACCCGGAACAACCGCCGCTGGCCGGATAAACGAACATCGAACCGGCCCCAGGCCAAAGAGGATGCCGCAAATTCCGCAAGCTTATCGAGGGCAGAGCAAGGCAGTTGCGTATCGGCATGAAGAAAAAGCAGGATATCGCCGGAAGCAGCGGCGGCCCCGGCGTTCATCTGAACCGCCCGCCCCGGCCCGGAAACAATCACCTGATCGCATAATGGCCGCGCCAAGCTGGCGGTATCGTCGTCGCTGCCACCATCAACCACAATGATTTCAGGGGGCTTTTCAAAGCCCTGGCCACAGCCGCGGGAACGCAGCGACTGCAGTCCGGACAGCGTCGACTCAATGGCCCCGGCTTCACGCCAGACAGGCATGACAATGCTCAACGACAAACCCTGCGGCAAAACGCCTCCTACCGGAATTACAGTCCAACAGCCATAACTCACGCCACAGAAGCGAACGCACCTTGAGCCACAGCCCTTCGGCCGCTATCATACCGCCCTTCTCAGGTTAATGCCCCCGTAGCTCATCTGGATAGAGCGTCCCCCTCCTAAGGGGAAGGTAGCAGGTTCGAGTCCTGCCGGGGGTACCAGTCACCCTTCCGCATTGATCCACAAAC
>NZ_DATFKH010000063.1:0-4630 GCF_035268745.1 Marinobacter sp. | reverse complement strand
GACACTGGAGTTGACCAACGTGCGCCTGGCCAGAACCCAGGATGTCGGAGGGCTCGGGTGGTGGGAATCAGATCAGCGTCAGAAGCGGATGATATGGTCAGCAATGATTCCGCAGATCCTTGGTGTGAGCGAGACCATTGCCCCATCGTTCAAGGTCATTGCAGATCTTTGTGTGTCTGCAGACAAAGACGCTCTGAATGCTTTCCGGTCGGCGATCATACGATCTCCTGACAAACGTATAACTTATCGCATTCGCAGACCTGACGGAGATCTGCGCTGGATCGAGGAAATCGTCAGTCAGGAGCCGGATCAACGGCTGCTTGGAGTCGTGCGCGACGTTACCAAGCAAAAACGGCTGGAGCAGAGGTTAAAAGTGGAGTCTGTAACTGACCCACTGACCGGGATGCTCAACCGCAGACAGTTCAACCGGGTTTTGAAAGCCCGCTATGCCAAATTCAAGCGCTACGGTTCCAATTGTTTTCTGGTAATGTACGATTTCGATCATTTCAAAAGTATTAATGATCGCCATGGCCACGCTATGGGTGATGAGGTTCTAAAAAAGGCGGCAGTGCTTGTTAGTAGCCAGCTAAGGCCTTACGACCACGCTTACAGACTTGGCGGTGAAGAGTTCGCAATTATACTGACGGGACTGGAGGCCAGGGACGCCTGTGCCTTTGCAGAACGAATTCGGGAATCGATTGAAACCGCGAGTTTCGAGCTGGACGATAAAACCATTCGGGCCACCGTCAGTCTTGGTATTTCACGGTTCCGCCAGTCCGACAGGACCTTTGACGCAGTAATGCTCCGGGCCGATGAGGCGCTCTACAGCAGCAAGGCCCGCTCCAGGAACACCATCACTCTTGCTGAATAAAACAGCCGCCGCTGCAATAAAGCCGGCACCTCAGTGCAGGCCAGGCAACCGGGCAAGTGGCCTGCGCCGGGGAAGCACAAGCGTTGACCCTGGCCTGGAACCAGGGAGTTCAGCAGTCAATGGCGACGAAATAACAGGCCACTGCCCCTTCAGCATATTGTCCGGTGCATCACCGGTAAAGCCGAGGTAGCTGTACTTGCCGTAATGCGGAAGCTTGCGGGCCAGCCCGGGGAGAGCCCTGGTGTTGTCAGTGGCCAACCACCCCAGGGCATGTGCGGAATCACCCGGGTGCCGTGCTACCACTACAATCGTATGTCCGGGCTGACCAAGCGACCTGCCGGCAACCTTTACACCATCGGCTGTCACTGAATAGTCGTAGGCATCCAGGGCCTGATTCATCAGCCCTCGGAAACGGTTATTCCAGCCCAGCAGCCATACGGTTCTGTCGTCGGGTAAGGTTTCGAGTTGATCATCACCAATCAACTCGACATCGCTGTCCCGGCTACCCTGCCAGGATTTCCCCAACTGTCGGTACGCGGCGTCGAGTCCGGGCTCCGATACCGCAGCAGGCAGAACCACCAGAACCTTTTTAGCGCCCATTGCCTGGCTGACAGCCGGCGGTATTTCCTGGCGGTGGAGCCGTCGAAACAGATCAAACGCCGGATCGACCGACAGCCGCAAAGGCCGCGCTGGTACCTCAATCGAAAATTGGTATTGCCGCTCGGTCAGCTTCAGTTCGCGCCAGACAGCCTGGTCATGGCCTTCCAGCTGCAGTGCTATGGGAACGTCGAGGACGTAGGCTTTGTCAGTCTGGGTTTGCTGAATCAGGCCACTGACCCGGTAGCCGGACTCGATCCTGTCAACCGAGACATCGCCGAGTTGTATATCCGGGCCGCCGGAACGGGTCGTCCACTGGCTGAAAAAGCTCTCAAGCGGCTGGCCGGCCACCCGGGAAAAGCTGCTGGCAATATCCGTCCAGCCAGCACTCCTGAACCGGTAGTTTTCATACAGGAGACGAAGCCCCCGGGCGAATTGCTCATCACCGAGCATTCGACGCAACATATGGAACACCATCATGGTTTTGCCGTAGCCGACCGCCTCGGTCGCCGAATTATGACGGCCCCGAAAACCGGTCAGCGGAAAATCATTATTGCCATCCACATAGTCCGCATATTTTTGCAGCGCAGAGCGCCGGTGATCGGCCCCTTCACCCCGGTTTTCTTTCAGCAGATGGTCGGCAAGATAGCTGGTCAGGCCTTCAGACCAGTTACCGGTGGCGTAATCGACGTAAACCCCGTTACCCCACCAGTTGTGCACAATTTCGTGTGGGTAGGAAGTGTAGGGAATAAACGGCAGGCGAATGACACGTGGACCCAGCAGCGTGAATGATGGCATGCCGTATCCGGTTTCCCAGAAATTCTCCACCAGTGCGAATTTGCGGTAAGGGTAGTCACCAATAAGCTCCTGGTACATTTGCAGGTAACTTGCGGTGACCTTGAGGTACTGGTCGGCAAGCGCCTGGTCGGGCTGGCGCAGGAAGACCAGAGTGTCGACCGCGCCAGCGCTGCTGCGGTATTCGGTAAAAGGGGCAGCGATAAGGTAAATCTGATCCTGAGGGTGCTGCTCGCTCCAGCGCTCAGGCATGTTTCCATCCCGGTCTGACCTGCCCCCCTGGCTGACGGAGCGCCATTCCCCGGGCAGGCTGACATTCAGATCAAAACTGATTAACCGGTCGAGCTGAAAAACCGGGTACCAATAGCTGGCTCCGGCAAGGAAAATGCCATCAGAGTCGATCAGACCGGGTGAAACACGGAAGCTTCGCGCGTAGTTGTCCGCCAGGTTTTTTATCGGATGATATATCGCCCCGGAATACGAGAGCTCTATTTCTCGCCGGGCCTTATCGAGCTCAAGCCGGTAGGTTCGTGTCGGTACGCCAGAGCTGCCACTTTCAGCGGCTTCGATACGCTCGAGTACTCCGTGCCCGCCCGTTATCACGGGTTCAAGGTCAGCGTGCAGTCTGAATACCAGGGTGCCGGGCGTGGCGGCTGGCAGCTTCAGCCCGACGCGTGCCTCCAGCTGGTGATCCCCAGGCCGGATATCCACGTCGATGGTGTAGTGAATCGTCTCCCCGATGGCGCGCGGCACAAAGAACAGAACACATAAAAACCAGATCAGACTTCGCACAAGGCTCTCCCCGGGTCGCGTGTTTCAGGAATCTGCAGCGAGCACTTCGGCCTCGCCAACAGGCTCTAATCGATGGGTGTTCCGGACCGGCTGGCACACCAGCGGTGCCGGGATATGCGTCTTCAGCAGGGACTGAAACGCCTCTACCTGGTGAAAGCCCGGGTCCAGCCACAGATCAAAGTCCTGGGGACGCAACATCAAGGGAATGCTTTTTGGGTGAATGTGACTGAACCTCGGATGCGGCGGGAGCGTGATAACGGTGAACGAATTTACCTGCTCATCGCCGAAATGCCAAGATTGCCACAATCCGGCCAATGCCGTGGCCTCATTCTCCGGGTGGATGTTGTAGACCTGTTTTCCCCGCCACTCATGGAACGCACTGACCGGCACAATGCAGCGCTTCGAGGGATAGACCTTCTTCCAGAGCGGACTGCTGGTCAGGCGGTCACTGCGGGCATTAAAAGTATGAAACTTCGGATTGGGCCGGTAATCATGGCCCTCAGGGCGGGGTTCGATCAACAACGACCAGATGCCAGGCAGCAGGTAGCGGTCGTCCGCCGCTTCGATCACAAATTCTCCGGTACCACCCGGGGGCACGTTCCGCTGGGGCGTGGGAGTGGTGCCCGGAAGTCCGAGTGACTTCATCAGGGCATGGATCTCCCGTGAGTCCGTGACGTTGTACCGGCCGCACATATTCACTCTCCCCTGCTCTTTGACCCCATTTCCTCGGCTTAAGAGTAAACCCAAGAGGTTCCGATTTCGAGGCTCAATAGACCCGGGGTAAGATCGGGGTAACGCGGCCCGGCAAAAGGTCCGCTTTGTGGTGTGGATTCAACTGATCACAACAGAAGCTGGAGCTAGAAAAAGAACGGAGTCAGTCTCTCCCCCCAGGCCTATTACAAGGGAGGTGGCGCTACCGCCGGGCAATCAATACGAACGGTTAAAAGCTTCTGACCGGATGCAGCAGTGATACCTGAAATAAATTGAACAGTTGAAAGACTCGACTAAAAAAGTATAAACCACTGAATTAAATGGTGCCCGGGGCCGGACTTGAACCGGCACGACCTAACGGTCAACGGATTTTAAGTCCATTCTTTTGACTTTGAACAAAAATGGTTAACCACTAAGAGCTTTTAATTTTCAGCGTGTTAGACCAGAATAATCCCTAGTGTCTTTGAACGATTTTGAACTGAACCGATGCACCAGTGATGCACCGGCGATGCACCAGGGGATCAGCATGGCTAAGAACGTAGAGAAAGTATCCTTCAGCATGACCGCCATTGATGGCTTGAAACCGACCGAGGGCAAGCGCCGGTTAGTGTGGGATTCTGGCGTGAATGGTCTGGGCTTGCGAATCATGCCCACTGGTGTGAAAACCTTTTTCTTCCAGATGCGATTCAATGGCGAAGTCGTGCGCGTGACGATTGGCCGCTATACCGGCACCGCCGCCAGCGTTCAGAAGGCCCGCAAGTTAGCCGCTCAATACCTGAACGATATAAACAACGGCATAGACCCCCGCCCCGAAAAGAAAACGGCAGAGGCCGCCACGTTCGGAGATCTGCTGACCGGCTATAT
>NZ_DATFKH010000062.1:0-6130 GCF_035268745.1 Marinobacter sp. | reverse complement strand
GAAGAAATTCGGTACTCAGAATCTCTAATGTTTTCAACCGGTTGTCCGTCGATTTCCGGCCCGCAAAATCGGCGTGCCCCTCGAAAGAGATGCGTATTCTACAGCCCTGCCCCAAGGTGTCAACGGTTGCCGCGAAACTTTCTCTTTATTTCTCCGTAAATCGCCTAGTCTTTGACCAGCACCCTGGCAATCTTCTTCTTGCCGGCCTGCAGCACCACGTCAGCCCCTGCCACAAATGTCTTCTGTTCTGTAAGTTGCTCGCCATTCAGATAGACCGCGCCACGCCCGAAGACATCTTTGGCAGCCTTGCCCTGCGCCAGGCCCGCCTCCTTCAGCAGACTGACAATGTGAATAGCCTCCCTGCCCGCAAGCGATATCTCGACTTCAGGGACATTGTCGGGTATCTCCCCCAGACCGACCCGGTTTCCTGCCGACATGTGGGCACCGGCCGCTGCCTCTGCGTCGTGGAAACGGGTAATGATTTCCTCGGCAAATAACTTCTTGTAGGCTTGCGGATTCTCTCCTGCTTCTACCGCAGCCTGAAACTGCTTGACCTCGGCCATCGGCCGCAGGCTGAGCAGCTCGAAATATCGCCAGAGCAGGTTATCCGGCATCGACAGCAGCTTGGTGTACATTTCGCCCGGCGAGTCATTCACGCCCACATAGTTACCGAGGGATTTGGACATTTTCTGGACGCCATCCAGCCCCTCAAGGATCGGCATCGTAAGCACCACCTGCGGGGCCTGCCCATAATGCCGCTGCAGATGACGCCCCATCAGCAGATTGAACTTCTGGTCCGTGCCCCCCAGTTCCACATCCGCCTCAAGCGCCACAGAGTCGTATCCCTGAACGAGGGGGTAGAGAAACTCATGGATAGCAATCGACTGCTCGGCTTCATAACGCTTGTGGAAATCGTCCCGTTCCAGCATACGGGCAACGGAATACTGGCCAGCCAGCCGGATCATATCCGCAGCACTAAGCGTGCGCATCCAGTCCGAATTGAACACCACCTCGGTTTTCCGGGGATCCAGAATCTTGAAGACCTGTTCTTTATAACTTACCGCATTCCGGGCCACCTGCTCTTCGGTCAGCGGGGGACGTGTTGCGCTTTTACCCGTCGGATCACCGATCATCCCGGTGAAATCGCCAATCAGGAAAATGACCCGGTGACCCAGATCCTGGAACTGACGCAACTTGTTGATCAGGACCGTATGCCCCAGGTGAAGATCCGGTGCAGTAGGATCGAAGCCTGCCTTGATTCGCAGCGGGCGACCGGTCTCGAGTTTCGCCACCAGCTCGTTTTCAGGAATCAGCTCATCAACACCACGCTGGATTATTGCCAGCGCCTCTTCAATCGAAGCCATTTACGCCACATCCTTAATACTGATCAACGGGAACTGCGCGGTTACAGACACCTACAAAAGAAATCCATGAGTTACCGGCGCTCCTGCTACTATTTCGGTTAATTTCTGAACAAGGTCACAGTCAGTTCCCTGTGAAAAGCCGAGGGATTATACCAGCGCCGGGGTAAAAAATCTGGCGCGGACAGGGCTAACGGTAATGTTTCCTGCTGTTCTGGATGTATTTTATACGGTAATCTGTTGGCCTAGACTTGAATTACGACTTTAATTAGACGGTACAACCTGCCGGAATCTGGATCAAAACGGGTGTTACACGTGCTGAAAATGTTTCCCAGAACACACATAACGATTGCAGCTAGCGTCAGCGTGCTTGTGACCGCCGCCGTGCTGATGAGCCCCAGTTCCCGGGTAGAGGCTAACCGTGTTACCTATGCCCTGGATCTCGAGGAAGGCTCACTGGTCAAGGCAGGTTTTGTCAGCTCAGGTATAACTCCACAGGCACCGGGCAGTCTGAAAGAGATAATCAAGCCGGAGACCACCAGTACCCAGACCGGACCGTCAAGCACGCCGGCAACCACTTTGGCCATGGCCGATGCAGCCACGCAAGCGCTCCCGGCAACAGATGCAGCGACCGGAGTGCTGGCGGCAGGTCAAGCGCCGACGCCTGTCCAGCCCCCTCAACTGCAGTGGCAAACTTTTGATATTCGTTCCGGGGATACGCTGTCGTCATTATTTGGCAAGGCGGGATTTGACGACGGCCTGATGCTCTCAGTCATCCACGGCGAAGGGGAAGCCGGCAAGCTCCAGCGCCTGTACGCTGGCGAAACCATCCGTTTCGCCACCGACGAGGCCGGTGAACTGACAGCCGTCGAACTTCAGCGTGACCGGCTCGAAAGCCTCCGGATTTCCCGGACTGATGATAGCTTCGGCGGCGAAACGGTTGTGCGTGAGCCGGATGCACGGCCTGTCTTTGCGTCAGGTGTCATCGAGGGGTCGCTTTATGTTGCAGCCCGCGAAGCGGGACTTTCGGATCGCGTCGCCATGGAGATGGCCGGTATCTTTGGCTGGAACATTGATTTTGTCTACGACGTCCGCAAGGGTGACCGCTTTGAAGTAGTCTACGAAGAGCTTTACCTGGACGGCGAAAAATTCGGTACCGGAGAGATTCTCTCCGCACGCTTCCTCAACCGGGGGGAAGAGGTTATCGCGCTGCGCTACACCGACAGCAACGGCGATACAGATTACTATTCACCAAACGGCAGCAGCATGCGCAAGGCGTTCCTGCGAACACCTATCAACGCCCGAGTGTCTTCATCCTTTAACCTCCAGCGCCGGCACCCCGTACTGGACGTCGTCCGCCCACACGAAGGCACGGACTATGCCGCACCTCCCGGAACTCCGATCAAGGCGGCTGGCGATGGCCGCGTCATTTTTGCCGGCTGGAAAGGCGGCTACGGTCGCACGGTCATCCTCCAGCATGGCGAAAATATCACCACTCTATACGCCCACATGAGCCGCCTCGGCCGCGGTATACGCAATGGCAGCCGCGTCAAACAGGGGGACACCATCGGCCACCTCGGGTCTTCGGGTATGGTTACGGGCCCGCACCTGCATTACGAATTCCGGGTTAACGGGTCGCCCCGCAATTCCCGCACCGTCAAACTGCCTGACGCCAAGCCGGTACCCAAAGCCGAATTGGCCAGATTCCAGCGGTTTGCCAAGCAGGAATTGGCCAAATTCGAGCTGTTCCGTGGGGACGATCATCAACAACTGGCCCTTGCCTCAGACGAGTAGATTGATGGACGCCTGGATCGGCTTGATGTCTGGCACCAGCATGGATGGCATCGATGCCGTCCTGGTGTCGTTTGCGGATCAACGCGTCCGTATTCACGGCCACCACAGCGCTCCCTACCCCGACACCATTCGTCAGCGCCTGGTCAATCTCAGCCAGAATCATGGGACCCCCGATGAACTCGGAGAACTGGATCATTGCGTGGGTGCCCTGTTTGCTGAAGCAGTCACTGAACTTCTCGAAAAATCAGGACTGGCCGCCAGCCAGGTCAGGGCCGTTGGCAGCCATGGCCAGACTATTCGCCATCGACCCGATGGCGGCACACCGTTTTCACTGCAGATCGGCGACCCCACCCTGATCACAGAGCGCACGGGCATTACCACGGTTGCGGACTTCCGGCGGCGAGACCTTGCGGCTGGTGGCCAGGGGGCTCCCCTGGTTCCTGCATTCCACAAGGCGTTTTTCAGCGATCGTGGCGAGGATCGCTGTATTCTGAATCTGGGCGGCATCGCCAATCTGAGCCACCTCCCTGCCGACAGCAGCCGGCCAGTCACCGGCTTCGACACCGGTCCTGCCAATGCATTGCTGGATGCCTGGTGCCGGCATAATACCGGTCAGGCGTTCGACATGGACGGTACCTGGGCAAACGAGGGCAAGGTAAACCAGCCATTATTGAGCGACATGCTCTCTGACGCCTACTTTCAGCGCCCGCCCCCGAAAAGTACCGGTACAGAAAAATTCAACCTGGACTGGGTGCAGACCTTACTCGCGCGCCACTCCGATGTTGCCGAGGCAGATGTTCAGCGCACACTGCTTGAGCTGACCGCTATCACGATCGCCCAACAGTTACCTCAACAGCCAGGCACAACAGTGTTTGCCTGCGGCGGCGGCGCGAACAATCCGGTCTTGATGAGAGAGCTACAGCGGGCCTGTAGCCCCTGCAAATTAACCACTACAAACCACATCGGGCTGGATCCGCAATGGGTTGAACCTGCAGCTTTCGCCTGGCTTGCCAGCCAGACTCTACAGGGACGCCCCGGCAATCTTTCCGAGGTTACCGGAGCAGAAGGCAGCCGGATTCTGGGCGCGATCTACCAAGCGTAAGAATACTGACCACCAAGAGCTGATCAGATTGTGAAGGAACTGCCACAACCACAGGTTGAACTGGCATTCGGGTTCTGAACCACGAACTGAGAGCCCTGCAATCCCTCCAGGTAATCAACGGTTGCACCCACGAGATACTGATAGCTCATCGGATCAACCAGGAGACTGACGCCGTCTCTCTCGATCACCGAGTCCTCATCATCTTCGGCTTCGTCAAAGGAGAAGCCATACTGAAACCCGGAGCAGCCTCCTCCAGTGACGAACACCCGGAGTTTCAGGTCCTGGTTTCCTTCCTCTTCAACGAGCTCACGTACCTTGGATACCGCACTGTCGCTAAGAAAAAGCGGGGTTGTCGCCTGTTGCTGAACTACACTCAAGAGTGCCTCCGGATATTACAACGCTGATTCCGTAATTATGGTATTCCTGACTAAAACAATCAACTATTCCCTTTGGCATCGGCTTCTGCAACGATCCCGACCTCACTGGTCTCAACTTCCTTATCCACACCTTTCATATCCATATCTCCCACATCCACATCTTGCTCATCCACACCCAGTTCAGCAGTTCTGGTTTTGGTCAGAAGACCGGCTGGCTCATGCTGATGAACGAGGCTGCCGTTGACCGTTGCACCCATTGCCATTTCGATAAGGTCGTAATAGACATTGCCATGGATTGCCGCGTTTGCCGCCAGTTCCAGATGGGCGGATGCATAGACATCGCCCTTGACCGTACCATTGATAATCACATGTGGTGCGCGAATATCGCCCTCGACTATGCCGACCTCGGAAATGCGCAGTACCGCATCACTATCCTCATCCGCCACCAGCATACCGCGTACCTTGCCGTCGACATGGAGGCCCCCGGAAAAATTTACATTGCCATGAATATCGGCCCGGGAAGATATCAGGGTATCGAAATTCCCGGTAGGGCGGCGTGGTTTCTGTTTCTTTTTTCCCAACATATCAATTCTCCGTCAGCTCATCCCAGTCAAAACTGCGCTCAACCAACGCCGAGCCGGACCCATCCCGCTTGGCCGTTACCTGAACACTCATTGGTTCAAAATCCTCAGGCAACTTCAGCCTGCCCTTCACCTCCTGAAAGTACCGGTATCGCAGTTTGATATCGGTATTTTCAATATCCCCGGAGAGATCTTTCAGTGCAATGGTCTCGCGCTGGTCATTACGCTGGCCAATCAGATCTACCCGCGCGGAACCGGAGAGGTAGTTTTCGTTATCGCCCCGCTGGACCAGCACAACCATGAAATCATAGACACCATCGGCACCGGCGCTGCGCAGGGCGACACGATCAATCTGCAGACCCCGGCTGCTTTCTGACGGCGCCATAATGGTCTTGTAGAACACCAGTTCCGACTGCAGGGAGGCCAGTTTTGTCTCCAGCCCCACAATATTCCGCCTGGCCTGGTTCAGCGCCTGCTCATCGACTGCACGGCCACGTTCCAGATTCACAATCTGCTGGTTCATCTTCAGGTTCTCGGCGCGCAAATGCCGGACCTGGTCACTCAGATGCTCCCTGGATTCTTCGGCCGTCGAGAACCGGAATCCACTCTCCGCGAGTCCGGCGGCATAACCAATAATGCCGGTCGCCAGGGAAAACACCAGCAGGATCAGAGTCCGGCGCACCCGGTAGCCTGGCCGATGCCGGATAACAATATATTCTTCTGATGGCTTTTTTTGATCTGTCACCTAGTGTCCCGTCTGGTTAATTCGCTGACCTACTGAGCCCCTGAAAGCCTTGAGAGCAAGGCGCGGTGGCGATGGTTTGGTGGTTCCAAATCGAGCCGACGCAACACCGCTGTCAAGGCTTTCAGGGGCTCCCGGAGGGCTTGTCGCTCGGGCCTCTGGACCTGTGTTGC
>NZ_DATFKH010000061.1:0-6187 GCF_035268745.1 Marinobacter sp. | reverse complement strand
CACCGCGAAGGTATCCCCGACCGACAGCGAAGCGCTGCCGACACTCACGGACAACGCCATGCAGACCAGGCTGAGAGCCGCAAGGACCGCCAGGGCCCGGCTATAACCGGGCACGGGCCTGCTCCAGCACCTGACACAATTCCTCTGAGCCTTCCAGCATCCGCAAGGTCGGGCGCTGAATCAGCGAAGGGGAAACCAGAAACAGGTTATCCACGGCTACGGCCTTCAACTCCGGGAACCGCTGCCACTGATCCAGCCAGCGCCGGTCCTCCCGGTCTTCACCGCCAGTGATGATGGCGTCCGGGTTGGCTTCCAGCACCGCCTCGGTACTGAGGCGCGGCACCAGGCGCGGCAGGTGTCCGAATAAATTGTCACCGCCACACAGGCGGATAGCCCGGCCGATCAGCTCGTCATCGTTAATGGTCATCAGTGGCTGATGCCATACCTGGTAGAAAACCCGGACCGGCGGGACATCACGGTAGCGGTTACGCAGTTCCGCCATGGCCGCAAGAAACTCCGCGGCCCTGGCCGCGCCGATGTCTTCATGGCCGGTCAGCAGCGCCAGACGCTCCACCGCGCTGGCAATATCGGTGAAGGTCCGGGGCTGGAGCCAGAATACCGGAATGCCCAGGGCCTCGATTTTTCCCAGTTGCGTCGCCGAATTGCCATCCACCCAGGCCACCACCAGATCCGGCTCCAGGGTTACGATGGCTTCGAGGTCCAGCCGGTTGCTGTCACCGACCCGGGGCAGGTTCGCGGCCTGAGGCGGGTAATCGCTCCAGGCGCTGACGGCTGTTACCTGGCCCCCGGCACCCGCCGAAAACAGCAGTTCCGTTGCCCCCGGCGAAAGTGACACTAGCCGCCGGGCCGGGCCATCAACACACACCGTCCTGTGCTGATCGTCCTCCACGCAAACGGCTTCCGCCCGGCCCGCCAGTAACAGCAGCAGGGCAACCACAGTGACCAGGCTGACATCAGCCAGGCGAACAGTGGCCTCGCGGGCAGTGGCAGTGCCTGGGATAACGACGCTGGACAAACCGGCAACCTCGCAGGCTAGGGGCTGAACTGATAACGGACGGACAGAAAGGCCGTGCGCCCGGCAACAATAAAGTCATTGTTGCTGAAGTCTTTGGCGGTAGCGTATTGGTTATCCAGCACGTTATCCACCGTCAGCGATGCCTGCCAGCCCGGAGCCAGTTCCCTGCTGACGCGCAGATCCCAGACCCCGAAGCCGGCGATGCGTTGGCGCACGGTAGCCAGCTGTACCGGATCGAAAATATCCTCGTAACGATGGCTCTCAGCCCGCACGGTGGTGCCAAGGCTCCAGCTGCCAAGCTGTTTGTCCAGATCCACACGGACAGTGCGTTCTGCCCGCCGGATCAGTTGGCGGTCGCTTTCCCTGTCCTTGAAATCACCCACCGATGCCGCCGCTTTCAGGCTCCAGCCATTGCGTTGCCAGCCACCGGTGACCTCAACACCACGCAACCGGGCTTCCGGCACGCTGCCCGCCTGGTCCTGGGACGGTAATGAAAGGTCATCAACATCGCTCTGGTAAACCGCGATATCCCAGAACCACTGCCGGTAACGTCCTTCAACACCGGCTTCGTAACTGATCGCCTCTTCCGGCTCCAGGTCGGGGTCACCAAAGTTGGGAAAGTAAAGATCGTTGAACGATGGCGCCTTGAACGAGGTTCCGGCGCTGGCCCGGATCCGGTGATTACGGTCGAGCCGGTAGCCGGCACCAACGCCCCAGGTGGTCTCGGTGCCGAAGGCTTCGTTATCGTCGTTGCGCAGGCTCAGATGCAGGTCTGCGGGGCCGAAATTGAGCAGGGCCTGGCCGAAATAGGCCGCGTTGGAACGGCTGGTTTCAGCATAATCCGTGGTGCTCTCCACCTTGTCCACCAGATACTCGGCACCCAGCACGAATTCATGGGTGCCTGCAGTCACCCGGTTTTCAACCCGCGAACTGCGGGTGCGGGTATCAAACACCCCCGGGAAATTACTGAAAACTTCCAGTTCGTCCCGGGCATCGGCCAGGTGCAACGAGGTGCGCCAGTTGCGGGTGACCGGAACGTCCAGATTGACACCCGCGGTCTGGAACCGGAAATCCTGGTCGCCACCGTTGAATTCACTACTGCCCTCGGCACTGAGCGCGCTGAACCCGACGCGCGTCCCGTTAACGAATTCATGCCGGGCGCTGGCAACGCCGGAGGTGTTGTCATAGGCCCTGTCAGAACTACCCTCGATGACCGGCGCGCCGTCGGTACGAAAACGGTTGCCCGCAAGGCTAATACTGGACCGGTCGGTCACCGACGAATAGCCTGCGCCGACCTGCTGGCTGTCGAAGTTACCGGCACCAGCCTCTACCCAGCCGTGCCTGCCGCGTTCTGTCGGCAGGGTAAATGCCTGTACCACGCCACCGACTGCATCTGCGCCGTAAAGGCTGCTGCGGCTGCCACGGACAATCTCCACCCGGTTCAGCAACTGGGGCGGAAGGAACTGCCAAGCCGGCCCGCCTACCGTTGCCGAACGGATTCGCACGCCGTCGACCAGCAGCACCGTGGCATCCGATGCGTTCCCCCGCATCAGCACGCCGGTCTGCTTGCCGAAGGAACCATTCCCGGTCACCGTCACGCCCGCCCGGGACTCAATCAGTTCACTGAATTCTTTGGGCTGCTGACGGCGGATATCTTCCCCGGAGATAACAGTCACCGAGGACAGGCTTTCGCCGACACTTCTGGGCCCGAGGGTTGAAGTCACCACTATGGGGTCAAGGGTGGCAGACGAGGCGGTCTCATCAGCCATGGCTGCCGTGGGGACGGCATATATAAAAAAGGCAATCGCCCATGGAATACGCGGCAGGGATTTGCTCTTGCTCATTTTGCTCATGCAGGACACTCACTGTCATCTCACGCGCACCCGCGTGATCCGTTCGAATAAGCTGCGGAAAGGACAGTTTCGAGTGTGATCCCGATGGATCAGAACAGGTTGAACGAAGGCGGGCGGAGTGGAACCAGCAGCGGAACCAGAGGCGGGACAGGGGCCTGATCACCCACCTCCGCAGCCCTCCGCAGCGTCTGGTGTGCCAACAGGCCGGTCTCCGGGCTTATGAGCGGGCCATGCTGGTGACCCGGGGCGGACGCCTTCCCATGCCTCAGCACAGTGGCGCGATCGACCGCTCTTGACTCATTTACCGTTGCGGGGGCAGCGCCGGATTCACACCGGCTTCCCGTTTCACTCCCACGCAGCTTTGCGCGGCAGCACCTGAAAACGAATGCAAAGGCTACCAACCGGCCGGTGGCGGGTCAACGCAAATATCCGGAGTTGTGAGTACATCAAATGGCAACGCACCCCGCACCACTGGTATATTGGTGGGGGCCATGTTCAACCCCGAAGCGGTGGAAAAGGAACCACAGAATGCAGGCAGAGCTGATTGACATCCGGAATCATATGGTGCGCCACGCGCCCTTTGATGACTTGCCAGAAGAGATGCTGGACCGTGTGGTCTCCGGAATTGAAGTGTCCTATTTCCGGGCGGGGGCCGAGATTCTCGAGCTTGGCCAGAGTAACAACTACCTCCACTACATTCGCAGCGGTGCCGTAGAGATCTTCCGTCGTGACGGTGAGCTATACAACCGGGTAACCGAAGGCGAAATCTTCGGGCAAACCGGCCTGATGATGAACCGCACCGTGCGGTTTCCGGCCCGTGCCCTGGAAGACACCCTGGTCTACCTGATTCCCTACGAGCTGTTCCAGTACCTCTGCGAAAACGAGGAATTTACCGATTATGTCGAGATCGAGGACAGGTCCCGGCTGCGCTCCGCCGTATCCCGGCGCGAAAAGTCCAATCAGCTGATGACCGCACGGGTTACCCGACTGATTGGCCGCCGGCCGGTCACCGCACCCAACACCGTGCGCCTGCAGGAGGCGGCACGGATCATGACCGAACACGGCGTTTCGGCGCTGCCACTGATGGATGAAAGCGGCGACAAGCCTGTACTGTGCGGCATAGTGACAGACCGGGACCTCAGAACCCGGGCGCTCAGCAAGGCCCTGGCTTCGGAAACCCCGATCAGCGAAATCATGAGCACGGATATCAGGACCACCAGGTCCACGGCTTTCATCTTCGAAGCCATGCTGACCATGCTGCACGGCAATGTCCATCACCTGCCGGTGATGGACGGAGATACTGTGCGCGGCGTGGTTTCACTGTCCGATATCATCAAACATGAATCCCAGAACAGCCTGTACCTGGTCAGTAACATTTACCACCAGAAGGATGTGAAAGGCCTGAAACGCCTGAGCAAGGACGTACCTGATACCTTCGTGCGCATGGTAAATGAAGATGCCAACTCGCACATGATCGGCAGTGCCATGGCCGGGATCGGGCGCAGCTTCACCCAGCGCCTGCTGGAGCTGGGTGAGGAAAAACTGGGACCGCCGCCGGTACCCTACTGTTTCATGGCACTGGGCTCCATGGCCCGGGACGAACAGCTGGTGGTTACCGACCAGGATAATGCCATGGTCCTGGATGACAGCTTCGACCCTGCCGAGCATGACAAGTATTTCAAGGCACTGGCAAAATTTGTCAGCGATGGCCTGGCAGAATGCGGCTACACCTACTGCACCGGCGACATCATGGCCACCAACGACAAGTGGCGGCAACCTTTACGGGTCTGGAAAAAGTACTTCGCTGACTGGATTGACAACCCCAAGGCCGAAGCCCTGCTGAACTCGAATATCTTTTTTGATCTGGAGGGCGTAGCGGGCGAAGTCAGCTTTACCGAAGAGCTGCAGAGCTTCGTTGCCGAAAGAGCCAGCAAGAACCCGCGTTTTCTGGCAATGATGGCCCGTAATGCACTGGGTCGCACACCGCCACTGGGCTTTTTCCGCCAGTTTGTGATGGAGGAAGACGGCAAGCATAACAAAACCTTCAACCTCAAGCGGCGTGGCACGGCCCCCATGTCGGACCTGATACGTATCCATGCTCTGGCCTGCGGATCCAAAGCCCAGAATACCTTTAACCGGCTCAAGGCGATCGCTGAAACCAGACTGATTCCCGAGGACGGCGTGGGTAACCTGCGCGATGCCTTCGAATTCATTGCCATTGTGCGCATCCGGCACCAGGCGCTGGCCATAGAAGCAGGCCGGCAACCGGACAACAATGTGCGCCCGGAGGATCTGTCGCCGTTCGAGCGCAGTCACCTTAAAGACGCGTTTCAGGTCGTCAGCGAGGCCCAGAGGTTCCTGCGATTCCGCTACAATGCGGGAGCGGTAAAAAATGTCTGATACCACTGAAGATCTGTCGACCGGGATTACCCCCTGGCCGGACCGTTTCGCAGCTCTGGCCAACTCTGCCGGGGATGCGCGCCTGAAGCAATTCTACAGCGGTGGCTGCGTGTCTGCGGACACACCAATCAAGGACGTTCCCATGGTGGCCCTGGATTTCGAAACCACCGGCCTGGATCCGAATCAGCACTCTATCGTGAGTGTTGGTCTGGTGCCCTTCAGTCTTGCCAGCATCCGGGTTTCAGGTGCCCGCCACTGGCTGGTGAAGCCGCCCCTGCCCCTCAGCCAGACCTCGGTGACCATTCATGGCATTACCCACGATGCGATTGATCAGGCCCCGGATCTCGACGAGGTTCTGGCAGAGATTCTGGGCAGCCTTGAGGGCCGGATTCCCGTTGTCCATTACCGGGCCATTGAGCGGCCATTCCTGAATGTTGCCGTTAACTGGCGCACGGGCGAGGGCATCAATTTTCCACTGCTGGATACCATGGCTATCGAGAGCCACCTGCACCCGGACAGAAACCCCGGTTTCTGGCAGAAGAAGGTCAAGGGCAAGAAACCGGTGTCCATCCGGCTTGCAGACAGCCGTGGCCGTTACGGACTGCCTCACTATTCCTCACATGACGCGCTGGTGGACGCCCTCGCAACGGCGGAACTGTTCATGGCCCAGATCAGATATCACTTTTCACCAGAGACCCCGATAGGGGACCTCTGGCTCTGATGCATGCTGGTTCAGCTTTTGCCCTTCACCTCATCGATATACTCGCCGTAACCCCGGGCCTCCATTTCCTCCAGGGGGATGAACTCCATGGCAGCGGAGTTCATGCAGTATCTCAGACCGGTGGGTTCGGGCCCGTCGTTGAACACATGGCCAAGATGGGAATCGGCATAGCGGCTG
>NZ_DATFKH010000060.1:0-50374 GCF_035268745.1 Marinobacter sp. | reverse complement strand
GCCGCACAGTAAAGCTGACCGACCCGTCGCTGCGACGCAGGCGGCTTGGTATATTGCTGGTTCTGGCTGCATTCATCCTGCTGATGATCGGAGCGCTGCTGGTCAATGCCCAACTAGGGGATAACCTGAGCCAGCGGTATGCCCCGACCCACCATGCCCTTCTGTATTTCAAGACTGATGTCACGCTGGGCCACCTGTGGCTCGAAGAGCTGCTGCTGGGCAGCTCGCAAACCAGCCTGGAAGAGGTCCGGGCGCTGCACGCCTCCAGCCTTGGCATTCTCGATACGCTGGTGAATGGCGGAGTGATTGATGCTTCATTCTACCAACCGTCGGCTGACCCGGCGCGCCTAAGGCCTTATGTCGAGCTGCGGGACCAGCTTCAGGAACTGCACCGGCTCGCCGAACAGCGTCTTCTGGAAGGACCTTCCGCCGCCGCCGGTTCTGCCGCAGACCAGCGCTACAACAATCTCTTCTACCAGATCATGGACACGGCAAACACGCTGGAAGACCGCATGGCGGCGGCAATGAATGCCGACCTGTCGACATTCAGGGAGATTCAGTACGGGCTGGTGGTCGCCTGTCTGCTGCTGCTGGCAGGCGGCGGCTGGCTGACCTCACACCAGATCACCCGGCTGGGCGCGGAAGTCGAGCAGCGCCGGCGCAGCGAGCGGGAGGCGACACAGGCGTGTGATTCGGCGCGGGCAGCCAACGCCGCCAAGGATCTGCTGCTGGCCAAGGTCAGCCATGAGATCCGCACCCCAATCAGTGCGATTGTCGGCCTGAGCGCCATGTTGCGGGACACCCCGCTGACCAGACAGCAGCGCGACTACCTTCATACGCTCGACTCTGAAACCAATGGCCTGCTGGAGATCGTCGATGACCTGCTGGATGTCTCCCGCGCCACCACGGGCAAGCTGAGCCTGAACCCGGCGCCCTTTGACCTGCGTGCACTGGTTGCTGAAACCTATGGTAACCACCGCCCGCGGGCACTGGAAAAAGGCCTCGATGCTGAGGTGGTACTGGCACCCGGGTTTCCCGCCCAGGTGGTCGGCGACCCGGTGCGCATCCGCCAGGTTCTGCTGAACCTGCTGCGCAACGCCATCAAATTCACCGATAGCGGCTCGGTGCGAGTGGAACTGGCCGGTGATCCCGCATCGCCTGGCGAGACCGCGCAGGCGCTGATCAGCGTCACTGACACCGGCCCGGGGGTTCGCGCCGATCAGCAACAGCGTATCTTCGAGCCCTTCAACCAGGGCGACGATTCGATGACCCGCCGCCACGGCGGCACCGGGCTGGGCCTGGCCATTGTCCGCGAACTTGTTGAACTGATGGATGGCGAGACCGGCCTGGACAGCCAGGAGGGTGTAGGCTCCCGCTTCTGGTTCCGCCTGGCCCTGCCGGTTGTGGCAGCGCCCGAGCCGGCTGCCGACGTTGCCAGGACCGAGGCGGACGGTCTGGAGGGCTGCCGGGTACTGGTGGTGGAAGACCACCCGATTGCCCGCCTGACGGCCGAGCATATGCTCCATGGCCTGGGCTGCGAGGTGGATACCGCCACCGGCGGAGAGGAGGCTCTGGCGGCATGGCGGAAGGACCGCTACGACCTGATCTTGCTGGACTGGCAGATGCCGGATCTGGACGGGCCCCAGGTTGCGGGCATTATCCGCCGCGAAGAGGCGGCTGCCCAGGCGCCGCCGGTGTACATCGTTGCCATGACCGCCAATGCTGGCGGCCGCGAAGAGTGCCTGGCGGCCGGAATGGACGACTACCTGGCCAAACCGACGAAACTGACGGACCTTCGCCGGGCGGTGATGATGGCGAGCACGGCCCGGGCCTGAGGTTCTGACCTGCAGGGATTCCGGGACCCGGTTTACGAACAGGCTCTGGTATTTTAGCTTGAGGACATTATTTGCCTTATTTCAGAGAACAGAAGGAATACAGATCTTTTCATGGCTAGCGAAACCGTCAAAAAAAATGTAATCCGTGTGCTGGTGGTAGACGACCACCCGGTGGTGCGGATGGGCCTTACCATGGCACTGGATGCGCAGCCGGATATCGATGTTGTCGGCGAAGCCAAGGACATTGAGAGCCTGACGGCTCAGGTAACTGCGACCCGGCCCGATGTGATCGTGCTGGACCTGGAACTGGAGCCCGACCGCTGCGCCCTGGCTCACTTGCGCAACCACGGACCGGCCGACGCCCGCGTGATCATCTATTCGGCCCACGAGGAAATCGCCGGGGTTGTGGCAGCGACAAAGCTTGGCATTGAAGGCTATCTGCGCAAGAGCACTGACCCCGGCCAGCTGATCGAGGCGATCCGCTCGGTATACGCCGGCGGCACGGTCTTTGAACCGGCCGTCGCCAGCAAGCTGATGGAAGGGATGAAAACCGAGCGGGAAGCGAAAACCTTCCGGGACGCATTGAGCAAACGTGAACTGCAGGTCCTGCAGCTGGTGGGACTGGGCAAGAGTAATGGCCAGATCGGGGCTACGCTGTTTATCAGCGAGCGCACAGTCAAATTCCATGTCAGTGCCGTGCTGGCGAAACTGGATGTGCGCAACCGCACCGAGGCGATCCTTGCCGCCAATCGCCTTGGCATCCTCGAACCTCCCTCCGAGACCATCTGATCCGGTGGAGTGCCAATGATACCCCTGCTACCCGATCCCCTGGACCCCCGACTGTCGCGCACTATAGAGGGCACTGATGAAACCGGTCAGGGTAAGTCCGTCAGCGTAATCGAGGAACGGCCGCTGACGATCTACCTGAACAGCCAGGAGATCGTCACAGCGATGACTATCGGCGACCACCCGGAATACCTGGCGCTCGGTTTTCTGCTGAATCAGGGCATGCTGAGACCGACCGATCAGGTCACCCGGATTGATTTTGACGAAGAGCTGGAAGTCGTCGTGGTCCGCACTGCGGACGTCACTGACGTAGAAAACAGGCTGGAAAAGAAAACCCGCACGTCAGGCTGCGCCGTGGGCACGGTATTCGGAGACATGATGGCGGGTCTTGACGATCTGGTGTTAGCGGATACACCGGTGCACACCAGTACCTTTTACGAGCTTTCCTACCGGATCAACCATACCCCCAGCCTGTACATGGAAACCGGCGCCATCCATGGCACGGCACTGTGTCAGGACCGCGAAATTCTGGCCTATATGGAGGATGTCGGGCGTCACAACGCGGTCGACAAAATCGCAGGCTGGATGCACCTGAACGGCATCCCGGCCGCAGACAAGGTTCTGTATACCACGGGCCGCCTGACCTCCGAAATGGTGATCAAGACCGCGCTGATGGGAATCCCGACGCTGATCAGCCGCTCAGGCTTTACCGCCTGGGGCGTGGATATTGCCCGGCAGGTCGGGTTGACGCTGATCGGACGGATGCGGGGCAGGAAATTCACCTGTCTCAGTGGCCAGCACCGCCTGGTGTTCGATCAGGATCTGTCGCAGGTTCCGGATGAAGACAGGAAACAGCGTCGGAAGGGGGCGGAACGTGACTGACTGTGCAGTGATTCTGGCCGGCGGCCAGGCAAACCGGATGGGCGGTGGCGACAAGGGCCGGTTGATGCTGGGCGATCAGTCCCTGATCCAGCGCGTCATTCGCCGGATAAGGCCGCAGGTGGGCGCAATTGTCCTCAATGCCAACGGCGACCCGAGTCGTTTTGACGACCTGGGCCTGCCCGTGGTGGCCGACTCTGTCGCGGATTTTCCGGGCCCCCTGGCGGGTGTACTTGCGGGCATGGACTGGGCTGCCGGCCAGGGGTACGAGTGGCTGATCAGTGTTGCCGCCGATACCCCGTCGTTTCCCCTGGATCTGGTTGAACGCCTGGCGGGTTACCACACTCCGGTGGTGTTGGCTGCCACGCCGGATCCGCAACGTGGGCGCCTGCCCCAGCCAACTTTTGGTCGCTGGCAGGTCGCTCTGCGACATGATCTGCGGATCGCCCTCAACGACGGTGTGCGCAAGATCCGGCAATGGACCCAGGCCCGGGGTGAGTCGCTGGCCCTGTTTGACGAGGGCGATTTTTTCAACATTAACACGCCGGAGGACCTGGCCTGGGCACAGGAGCACCTGCAGTGAATGTCATCGGTATCGTGGGCTGGAAGAACTGCGGCAAAACCACCCTGGCCGGCGCGCTGATCCGTGAGCTGTGCCACAGGGGCCTGACCGTCAACTCGATCAAGCATGCCCATCACGGGGTGGATGTGGACCAGCCCGGCACCGACAGCTACCATCATCGTGAGGCTGGCGCCCGGGAAGTCATTCTGGCCGGTGGCCAGCGCTTCGCCATCATGCACGAACTGCGCGGCGCCGGCGAGCCGACACTGGATGAATTGCTGGGGCGGCTGGGCCCGTGCGACTGGGTCGTGGTGGAGGGTTTCAAATCCCATGGCTACCCCAAGATTGAAGTTCACAGGCGGGCCTGCCCCCACGCCCCCCTGTATCCGAACGACGCCAGTATCATCGCAGTGGCGGCGGACTATGCGCCGGACTTTGCGGGCCCCCGCTTTGATCTGAACAATGTATGCGGCCTGGCTGACTTCATGCTGAACCTGGAACAGCCGGGAACCGCATAACCATTGACGGGAGAACCATGAGAGAGCTTCGCAACGACTGCTTTGCCCTGCCCCCCGGCGTGAACTGGACGCCAGTGGCCGAAGCCCTTGAGCGCCTGCGTTCACGGCTGCATCCCGTGGTGGGCGTGGATCGCGCTGTCCCGCTGTCACGGCTGAATGGCCGGATACTGGCCCGCGATATTCATGCCCCGCGCGCCCATCCCCCCAGCCGCAATTCGGCGGTCGATGGCTATGCTCTTGCCGGACCAGTCACCCGGGTTCCCTGCGCCCTGCCCCTGGTTGATGGCCGTAGCGCCGCCGGGGAGCCTTACCTCGGTCAGGTGCCCGAAGGTTACGCTATCAGGATCCTGACCGGAGCGGTCATGCCGGCCGGCACTGACACCGTGGTGCTGGAAGAAGACTGCGAAGTCACAGACCGGCAGCTCCATCTGAACGGCACCCTGAAAGCCGGCGCCAATGCCCGTCAGGCCGGTGAAGATATCAAAGAACAGGATCAGATCCTCGCGGCGGCAACCCGCCTGACGCCTACCCGGATTTCAGTCCTTGCCAGTGTTGGCGTCGAGTCGGTCGATGTCTTTCAGCGGCTTCGCGTCGGAGTCCTGTCTACCGGTGATGAAGTAAAGCCGGTCGGTTCCGCTGTCACTGACTGGCAGATTTACGATGCCAACCGCCCGATGCTGAGTGCCCTGGTGACGCAGCTTGGCTATGAGCTGGTGGACCTGGGCCATGTGCTGGACCGCGCCGGGGACGTCAGGGATGCACTGGCGCGCGGCGCAGAGCAGTGCGACCTGATCCTGACCAGTGGCGGGGTATCCGCAGGGGACGAGGATCATGTGTCAAAAACGCTGAAAGCCCATGGTGAAATCAGTAACTGGCGGATCGCGATCAAACCGGGCCGGCCATTGGCGCTGGCCATGTTTCAGGGCACGCCGGTGGTCGGTCTGCCGGGTAATCCGGTCGCCGCCTGGGTCTGTGCCCTGCGCTTCGGCGCACCGGCGATGGCGCTACTGGCCGGGGGCGAGTGGTTCGAACCCCGGGGCTATGTGATGCCGGCGAACTTCGTCAAGAACAAGAAGCCGGGTCGCAGCGAGATGTTGCGGGCGCGGGTCCGTGACGGGCAGGTGGAGGTTTTCGGCTCTGAGGGTTCGGGACGGGTCACCGGGCTGGCCTGGTCCGAGGGCATGGTGGAACTGGACGAGAGCGCGCAGCTGATAGAGCCGGGGACCCCGGTACGGTTTGTCCCCTACGCCAGCTTTGGCTTGTAACTACTCAACACTGCCGTGCATTGCGAAGGCCTCCAGCGAGGCATCCTGCGGTCCGCGCGAGCGGTAGGTTTCCTCAACGCCCAGCTCGGTCAGGGTCCGGCTGACCATCAGCAGGGTGTTCTCCTCGAAATCCTCACACATGGTGCGCATCTGATCTATTTCTTCGCAGGCCACGGGGTAGGCAGACGCAATATCGGGTGCGCCGTATAAATCAACAAAAGTCTGCGCCAGGGTCTGTCGCAGCTGCTGCAATTCGTTTTCGGTAATCTGGCAGACGCCCACAAAGCTTGCGCGGCCGCCGGATTCAATGCTGTACCAGCCATTGGTAAAGGCCTGCCGTGCCTTGCCCTTCAGATCGGCTTCGGTCCAGTTGGAGAATTCAAACCCGCCAGAGATAGCCCACTCGCCGCTGGGGGCGGGAAGCTCATAGACATTCTCATCGGATACGTCCAGGCGCAGTGTCCGGGCTAGTTTCATACGTGCTCCGCGAATTCAATCAGGCTGATGGTCTCGGTCATTGCACCGTCACGCAATAGCATCCGACCCTTTTCGTCCAGACCGACGAAAACGCCGGGTCTGGGCCTTTCGACTGTTTCACCCAGGGTATCGCAGCGCGGCCGCCACTCCTTATGCAGGCGTTCAAAGCCTTCGTCGAGAAAGTAGGTCAACCATAACAGCGTATGCTTGGACCAGCTCTCCAGCAGTTCCATGGGTACAATGCCGCTGCAGCCTTCTTCCAGCAAGCAGGTTTCATTCGGATTTGTGCCCGGCTCATCACTCTGGGGAATAAACGGCACTTCAATGCCCAGAACCAGCCAGTTCGGCTCCGCTTTGGGGTCGGAAACGTCCGCCGCAAACCGGACTGTGCCGCAAACAGCGCCATTGACCTTGATACGGTCCGGCCATTGGAAGTGCACCGGGACCTCCGGCGGGGCCAGCGCCCCCAGGCTTTCGGCAAGGCCTACCTGGGCCACGTAGACCGCCTGGATGGCATGCTCCAACGGTGTTTCAGGCGCCAGAACCAGCGCCGCCCGCAGCATATCGCCTGCCTCGGAATAAAAAATCGTACCCGACTCCACTCCGGCGATGGCGCGGCTCACCGCTTTTTCAAAAGGGTCCATATTGTGGGGCACCACTTCGCCCGACAGCAGCGGGGGGAACTGGGGTGCTTCGATCATTGAATCGCCCTTGCATAAACTTCAGAAGCGACCACTTCATCGGCAATACGCTGGAAAGCCTTGGCCTGCAGGCTTTCGGGCTTCGATACCACAATCGGTACACCGCCGTCTGAACCAATACGAATATCAAGATCCAGCGGAATTTCTCCCAGAAAGGGTGCTCCAATCTTTTCGGCTTCAGTCCGGGCGCCGCCGGACCCGAACGGGTGATGCTCTTTACCACAGCCATCGCAGACAAAGGAGGCCATGTTCTCAATCAGGCCAAACAGCGGCACTTCCATCCGCTTGAACATGTCCATGCCCTTGCGCGCATCCATCAGGGCGATGTCCTGGGGGGTCGAAACGATAACCGCACCCGCTACAAAGAATTTCTGACTGAGGGTCATCTGGACATCACCGGTGCCGGGCGGAAGGTCCACCAGCAGCACATCCAGTCTGCCCCAGTCCACCTGGTTCATCATCTGCTCCAGGGCTCCCATCAGCATCGGGCCGCGCCAGACAATGGCCTCGCCGTCAGGGGCCATCAGGCCCAGCGACATCAACGTCACCCCGTGGTTGCGCAAGGGCAGGATCGTGCTGCCATCCGGGCTGGACGGACGACCAGACACCCCCAGCATGCGCGGCTGGCTGGGGCCATAGACGTCGGCGTCCAGAAGACCGACTTTCAGGCCTTTGGAGGCCAGCGCCACAGCCAGGTTGGAGGCAACGGTCGATTTGCCCACGCCGCCTTTGCCCGAGGCGATGGCAATGATTCTATCAATGCCTTTTGGATTCTTGTCCTGGGGCCGGGGCGCATCGGTACCAATCAGATTGGGCTTCCCGGCATCAACGTATTCAACCATGCTGTATCCTGTTTTAGCTGTCTAGATAGTCGTCACTGGTTCGAACCCGCGGACGCTGACCAGCGGCCATCGGCGAGTTGTCACCGTGGTACTGCGCTTTGACGCGACAGTCATCACACATTTTAATCAACTGCACGTTATCAGAGTTGGTGTACATCCAGTGCAGGTTTTCCAGTTTCTCAACGATGCGGTTGATGGTGCTGGCGACGCCAAAGGGTCTGCCACACTGGACGCATTCAAACGGTTCCTCGCCATGCAGTGCGTGGGGACTGAGCGCATCCTTCGACAGATCCAGTTGGGGTTTGAGGGTGATGGCCGTTTCCGGACAGGTGCTCTCGCAGATGCCGCACTGGACGCAGGCGTTTTCCGTAAACTGAACCTCCGGCCGGTCCGGATGGTCGCCCAGGGCACCGGTAGGACACAGCGATACGCAGGCCAGACAGAGCGTGCATTTGTCGGCATTGATTTCAATCGCACCGTAAGGTGCACCTGCCGGCAGGGAGATCGGCGTTTCGATCCGGTCGGCCATCGCGGCGGCCGTGACCCGGGTGATGTCACGGCGACCACCGACCAGTAACACCGGTTCGCTCACTCGCCCGGCGTTATCCCCGGCTTCGCCAAGTTCTTCGGCGGCGATCACCCGGACCCGGCCGGGAGAGTTGCCGGTGCCCTTCAGCATGGCCTGGGCCAGTTCGACTTCAGCGGTAACCGCAAGACGGTCCGCCTTGTTGTCCGCCAGGATCAGGACTTCGGCATAGCCCGCTCCGAAGCCGGCCATTATCTCGGCGTGGCCGATACGGTCGACATGCTCCAGCCCGAAGGGAAGCAGGTCGTCCGCCAGACCTTCGTAATAGCGTGCCAGAAAGGTAATGGCGTCAGCACCGGTGCCCAGGGTATGAAAAACCAGGCGCGGGGCTTCGCCGGTATGCTCGCGATAGGTTCGGGCCATTACCTCCATCACTTTGGTAACGGCCTCGAACGGGGTCTCGTTCATGGTGACGGCTGACGTCGGGCAGACCGCAGCGCAGGAACCGCAGCCGGCACAGATGTCGGAATCAATCTGAACCGTGTCGCCGAAGGAGAATATGGCCCCGGTCGGGCAGACATCGAGACAGCGCGTACAACCCGGCCTGTTGGCCCGGGAATGCGCGCACAGGGATTCCTCAAGGTTGAAATAGACGGTTTTCTCGAATTCCCCGGCCCGTTCCCGGGCCGTCAGGGCGATTCTCTCAAGTTCTCCGGATTTCGTCGGGTCGGCCCAGAAATAACCGTTGCGTTTCTCGTGGCTGGGAAACGCCGGAGCACCTCCGCGAAGGTCAATAAACACATCGCATTCGCTGCGCGCCGTGGCCTGAACCTCACCGTAGCCGAGTTCCCCGCGGCCTGCCGGATGCAGCGTTTGCAGCCCCTGAAACGCCAGCTTGAAATTGCCCAACGCACCGTAGGCCGATGTCAGTTGGCCCTTCGCCACATCGTAATCGGCCGAGGGAAGCTGTACCGGCCCGGCATCGCTGACCACACAGGTAACGCCCAGCTGATCCTGCACCAGCCCGGCCATTCGAACCGCCTGCTCGGTGGGCCCGACAATACAGCATACGCCGTCAGACTGGATGGTTTTCGCCGGAGCCATGGGCGCTGGCAACTGGGCCGCGGCCAGCAGGGCAGCCTGCTTTCCGTGCAAGCGCCTGGGGTCGGCTTTGGGCGAGCTCCAGCCGGCGCGATCCCGAATATCGATCGTGCTGAAAGGCGCGGTGTGGTGAGTTTCAGCCTGAATTTCCTCACCCAGTCGTTCAAACAGGGCTGCCTGCTGACCACAGGCAATAAGCACTTCGCTGTCTCCGCCAAGGTGCTCGGCTGCTTTGTTGATGTCTTTGACACACAGCTCATTTACCGCGAAAACCTGATCGGCCGCCGCGGCAGCCTTCAGTGATTCGGGGTCGAGGGTCTGGGTTTTATCGCACGAGCACAGTAATAAAGTCTTTTTTGCGGGCATCGGAACTTTGACTCTGTTGGTTGTTCTTATACGTATAAACCGGTGTAACTGTTCAACGAGCATGCCACAGCCGGTCTTTCTTGGACAGATGGATAATTGGATAATTCCCCGAGCCCTGCTAGCTTCAACAAAGAATAAAATCAGAGAACAGGTATGAGCAGTCGCACACAGAGCTGGAAACGAGAATTACAGGTCGGTGCAGTGGTGCGCCAGAAACCCGGCGCGACCCGGTGGGCAAAACACGTCTGGAAGCCCGTCGCCATCATTCCCGGAGCACCCGACGCTTTCTGGAAAGAACTGGTTCGCGAGGGCGACGTGGTTGACTACCACGCCGGCACCGTAACCATGGAACTTTTCCGCGCCGATGTGGAAGCCTACCTGGTGTCTCTTAACCTTACCGTTCCTTCAGTCTGGGTCATCCTTGACCAGGACGAGGCGAACGATTCCCCTTCCGGCTGGGTGGTAAGCGCCGTTACTGCCAGCGCCTATGAGGCGCAGGATGCCCTGGACAGCGGTGAAAACATTGTTGAGGCGGTGCCCATTCCCGCAACACTGGCGGCCTGGATCAAAGAATTTGTCGATATGCATTATATCGAGGAGCCCTTCAAGAAACGCCGCCGCAAGAATGACATCGAAGGCATCGAAGGCGGCAAAGGCGATCCCCGCATACGCCAGGTGAGCGATGTCTTCCGCCCGCCCACCAACACCAGAAAACCAGGGGTGCATTGATGACTGAATCACGTTTGCAGCGCTGGGCAAGAAAGAAAGCCGAGATCCGACAAGGCGCCGAGCCATCATCCCGGGCTCTGGCTCAGCCTGTTGAGGCCAGCCCGGAAGCCAGTTCCGCCGAACAGGAACTGGCTGTCAATCAGGACCTGCCAGAGCAGGAAATTCTCGCCAAGTACAACCTTCCCGACCCGGACGCCCTGGAACAGGGTACCGACATCACGGGTTTTCTGCGCCAGGAGATTCCGGAGTTTCTGAGACGCAAGGCCCTTCGTTCCCTGTGGCGTTCCAATCCCATATTCGGGATTCTGGACGGGCTGAATGAATACGACGAAGATTTTTCAAAAGTTACCACACCCATTGGCGGAATAAAGACGGCTTACAAGGTAGGCAAAGGGGGCTTCCTTGACCTGGAGAAACGCGAACGGGAGCGCCAGGAAAGGGCTCTCGAGGCAGATTCCTCCGATGACACCGTCAGGCTGTCTGATCCAGAGCAGTCCGAGGCGCTTGATGAGAGCATCGACGAAGAAGAACCGGCACCAGAGAGCACAGAGGTAGCCGCAGCCGCAGCAGAACCAGAGGTTCTGATACAACCCGAGTCAGCAGTAGCCGACGCGGAATCTCCGGCGCCGCGATTCCGCCCGAGGATGCAATTCGAGAGTGAATAATCCAGAATGAAATTGATCCAGAACCGTGGATCGACTATATAGATAGAAGTACCCACGCAATTAAAACAAAAATTAGGAACAGCGCTTTGGTCAACACCGCGGAAGTTCAGTGCCCGAAATCGATTACCGAAGAGGATCGTGCCCGGGCCCAGATGTATCAGTTATTGGGTGCCTTGCTTGGTTCCCCGCCCTCTGCTGAACTTTTATCCGGCCTTGCCACCTTAAAGGGTGATGACTCGTCCCTCGGTTCAGCTTCAAAGCAGCTCGCCGCGCTTGCGGCGCGAACGTCACCAGAGATTTCCGAGCGCGAGTACCACAACCTCTTCGTTGGTCTTGGCCGCGGTGAGCTCCTGCCCTATGCCAGCTACTACCTGACCGGATTTCTGAACGAGAAGCCCCTGGCCGTATTGCGAACCGACCTTATGAAACGTGGCATTAAAGCCAGCGACGACGTCAAGGAGCCAGAAGACCACATTGGTACGCTCTGTGAGGTCATGGCGGGCATCATCACCGGCGAATTTCCCTGCGACAGCGACGTAGCCTCGCAGAAAGCTTTTTTTGACGCCCACATGAAGAAGTGGGCGGAATTGTTTTTCAGTGATTTGGAGAAAGCGCAATCGGCGGTTTTCTATGGCCCTGTCGGTTCCCTCGGGAAAGCCTTCATGGCCGTTGAGGCCGAAGCATTTGCGATTCAGTAACCGGGGTCGACCTGATCCCAAAACCAGGTGGAGGAGTCCCATGGACAATCCGAAAGGCGAAAGTCGCCGTCGTTTCTTGCGGTTGGCAGCAGCCGCAGGTCCGGCTGCAGTCGCGATGACCATTGCACCAAATGCCGCAGCCGGGGTGGTAAAAGACACCACGAAAAAAAGCAGTGGCATGCGTGAGACAGAACACACGCGCAAGTATATGGAATCCGCTCGCTTTTAGGGATTGGCTGCTATCCAGGGTTGCGTGATGCTCCTGGATGGCTGCGGTTCCGAAGAACGAGAATAATAAAAGAGAGAGGTACTCAAAATGTTAAGAAAGAAAACCAACGGGGTAGCGAAAGGCTCCCGTGCGGGATCTTTGCTTTCCTCCCTCGCTGCTAAGACCATGGACCGCCGCGGATTTCTGGCGGCCTCAGGTGTTACAGTGGGCGGCCTCGCGGCACTATCCCTGACCTCCAATCGGGTACAGGCAGCTACTCCTTCATCCGGCGGTGGCGAAGTCGAAGTCAGGAAAACGGTATGCACGCACTGTTCGGTCGGCTGTACGGTAGAAGCCGAAGTTCAGAACGGTGTCTGGACGGGCCAGGAGCCGGGGTGGGACAGTCCTTTCAATATGGGCGCCCACTGTGCCAAAGGTGCTTCTGTGCGTGAGCATGCGCACGGTGAACGTCGCCTCAAAACCCCGATGAAGATGGTTAACGGCGAGTGGAAGAAGATTTCCTGGGACACGGCGATCAACGAAATCGGCGACAAGATGCTGCAGATCCGCAAGGAAAGCGGACCCGATTCAGTCTACTGGCTGGGCAGCGCCAAACACAGCAATGAACAGGCGTATCTGTTCCGGAAGTTTGCTGCCTACTGGGGCACCAACAATGTTGATCACCAGGCCCGTATCTGTCACTCCACCACGGTGGCCGGCGTAGCGAACACCTGGGGCTACGGCGCAATGACCAACTCGTACAACGACATTCACAAGTCCCAGGCGATCTTCCTGATCGGCGGCAACCCCGCAGAGGCCCACCCGGTATCGTTGTTGCACATCCTCAAAGCAAAGGAAGAAAACAACGCACCACTGATCGTGTGCGATCCGCGTTTCACGCGCACCGCAGCCCATGCGGACGAATATGTGCGGTTCCGCCCGGGTTCAGACGTAGCCCTGGTGTGGGGAATCCTCTGGCACATTTTTGAGAATGGCTGGGAAGATCGAGAGTTCATCCGTACCCGCGTCTGGGGCATGGACCAGATCCGCGATGAAGTGAAGCGCTGGAATCCTGCCGAAGTCGAGCGCGTCACCGGCGCGCCGGGCGCCCAGCTGGAGCGCGTTGCACGCACCCTGGCAAATAACCGCCCGGGCACGGTCATCTGGTGCATGGGTGGTACCCAGCACACCAACGGCAACAACAACACCCGTGCCTACTGTATTCTCCAGCTGGCTCTGGGCAATATGGGCACAGCCGGTGGTGGCACCAACATCTTCCGCGGTCACGACAACGTGCAGGGTGCTACCGACCTTGGCGTACTGGCCAACACCCTGCCGGGTTACTACGGCCTCGCCGCCGGTTCCTGGGCCCATTGGGCGCGGGTGTGGGAAGAAGACCTGGATTGGCTGAAGGGTCGTTTTGACACCCTCGACAGAAATGGCAAGTCCAAGGCCATGATGAATGAAAAGGGCATTCCGGTCTCGCGCTGGATTGACGGTGTTCTGGAAGCCAAGGAAAACCTTGAGCAGCCGGACAATACCCGCGCCATGGTCTTGTGGGGCCACGCGCCCAACTCCCAGACCCGTATGCTGGAAATGAAGGAAGCCATGGAGAAGCTCGACCTGCTGGTCGTTGTGGATCCCTTCCCCACGGTCTCCGCCGTGCTGCATGACCGGAAAGAAGGCGCTTACCTGCTGCCAACCACCACCCAGTTCGAGACCCGCGGTTCGGTGACGGCATCAAACCGTTCGTTGCAGTGGCGGGAAAAAGTGGTTGAGCCGCTGTTCGACTCCAAGGTTGACCACACCATCATCAAGCTGTTCGCGGACAAGTTCGGTTTCACCGACCGCATGTTCAAGAACATCGCGATCGAAGGTGACGAGCCGAATGTCGAGGACATTACCCGCGAATTCAATCGTGGCATGTGGACAATCGGCTATACCGGCCAGTCCCCGGAGCGAATGAAAAAGCACATGAAATACCAGCATCACTTCGACAGGACCACATTGCGTGCTAATGGCGGACCCTGTGACGGTGATATCTACGGCATGCCATGGCCGTCCTGGGGAACCGCAGAGATGAACCATCCCGGGACACCGAACCTCTACGACATGTCGTTGCCGGTTTCCGAGGGTGGCCTGACCTTCCGCGCCCGCTTTGGTGTTGAGCGCGATGGCGACAACCTGTTGGCTGAAGGTGTCTACTCGAAGAACTCCGAGATCAAGGACGGCTACCCGGAATTCACCATGCAGATGCTGATGGATCTGGGCTGGGACAAGGACCTGACTGCCGAGGAACGTGCCAGCATTGAAGCTGTTGCGGGCCCTAAAACCAACTGGAAGACCGACCTTTCCGGCGGTATTCAGCGAGTGGCGATCAAGCACGAGTGTGCACCCTTCGGCAACGCCAAGGCGCGCGCTGTGGTCTGGAACTTCCCGGATCCGGTGCCCATTCACCGCGAGCCCCTGTACACCAACAGGCGTGATCTCGTCGAAGACTATCCGACCTACGAGGATAAGTCCTTCTGGCGAGTACCGACTATGTACAAGTCGATCCAGAAAGACGACTTCAGCAAGGAGTTCCCGATAATCCTCACCTCCGGCCGTCTGGTCGAATACGAAGGTGGTGGTGACGAGACCCGCTCCAACCCATGGCTGGCAGAATTGCAGCAGGATATGTTCATCGAGGTGAATCCGCGCGATGCGAACAACCTGAACATCCGTGACGGCAATGACGTCTGGGTCGCCGGGCCTGAAGGCGGTCGGATCAAGGTAAAAGCAATGATCACCGAGCGCGTCGGCGAAGGCGTTGCCTTCATGCCGTTCCACTTCGGCGGACATCTGGAAGGCAAGTCTCTGAGGAATAAATATCCCCAGGGCGCCGATCCGATTGTCCTGGGTGAATCCACTAACGTTGTTCAAACATACGGGTATGACTCGGTCACGCAGATGCAAGAGACCAAAGCCACCCTGTGTTCGATTATGCCGGCATAACAAGAGGTGTAGACCATGGCACTTGAAGGACAAGCACGAGCAAAATTCCTTTGCGACGCCGAGCGCTGCATCGAATGTAATGCCTGCGTAACGGCCTGTAAGAACGAGCATGAGGTTCCCTGGGGTATAAACCGTCGACGGGTGGTAACCATCGAAGACGGCAAGCCCGGCGAGCGCTCAATATCGGTAGCCTGCATGCACTGTTCAGACGCGCCCTGTATGGCCGTCTGTCCGGTGGACTGCTTCTACCAGACCGAAGACGGAATAGTGTTGCACTCCAAGGATCTGTGCATCGGTTGTGGCTATTGCTTCTACGCCTGCCCCTTTGGCGCGCCCCAGTTCCCCCAGGCGGGCAACTTCGGCAGCCGGGGCAAGATGGACAAATGCACTTTCTGTGCAGGTGGTCCGGAAGAAGACACTTCCAATGTGGAGTTCCAGAAATACGGTCGCAACCGTATTGCGGAGGGCAAACTGCCAATCTGTGCGGAAATGTGCTCGACCAAAGCTTTGTTGGCCGGTGATGGCGACGAAGTGGCGGACATCTATCGCCAGCGTGTGGTGAACCGTGGTTTCGGTGCCGGCGCCTGGGGATGGGGCACAGCCTACCAGAAGAAGGGCGCCTGAATCAGCCTGCCGGTTCCGGGGCCTTCGGGCCTCGGAATTCATTGAGGCAATGCATGCTTTCCGTTGATTCCGTTGGAGTGCTCCCATGAATTTTAAACTGTTCGGTGCCGTCGTGTTCGCACTGACGACGCTGATGCTGAGTTCTGCCCTGGCGGACGAGGCTCCCGCAATTGATCGTTCTGCTACCGGGGGCGCCCAGACCCTTGAAGACATCATGGCCCGTCAGAAGCAGTTGGAAGTTGACGAGTCCTTTCGTACCGAGGAGCTGGAGGATCCAGCTGATCCACCCCCGATTACCGGGCCGTTGGGGGCACAGGGCGGAAGCTCTGTCGCTGTCGACTATCGCGCCATTCGCTACAACAGGATTGACCCCACTACCCAGGTACGGACTCCTGCGGCCGATGTCCTGATCCAGGATGGCGGCATGCCGTGGTATAAATTAAGGGAAGGACCGCTCATCAGCTATGGCGGTGGCGCAATCCTGGGCTTCCTGCTGTTGCTGGTGGTGTTCTACTTTGTTCGCGGCAAAATCAGGATCCACGGTGGCCCTGCAGGCACCAAGATTCAGCGATTCAAGGCCATTGAACGTTTTGGTCACTGGTTGCTGGCCGGCTCATTTATCGCCCTGGCGTTAACGGGTCTGGTCACGCTGATGGGGCGCAGTTTTCTGATCCCGGTTATCGGGCACGAGCTCTATTCCGATCTGGCGATCGGCTCCAAGTGGGTTCACAACAATATTGCCTGGTCCTTTATGCTGGGCCTGTTGCTGACGTTCGTGATGTGGGTAGCCCATAATATCCCCAACCGGCTGGACTGGCAGTGGCTGAAGGCGGGCGGCGGGCTTTTTACCGACTCGCATCCTTCATCAAAAAAGTTCAACGCCGGTCAGAAAATTATTTTCTGGGCCACGATGATACTGGGCGTTTCCGTCTCTTTGTCGGGCCTGTCGCTGTTGTTTCCGTTTCAGATGCCGATGTTTGCCGGAACCTTTGAAGTCGTGAACGGCATTCTGGGGACGGATTTGCCGACCGTTCTGGCGCCCCACGAAGAGATGCAGCTGTCCAACATCTGGCACTCGATTGTGGCGTTCCTGATGATGGTGGTCATTCTCGCCCATATCTATATCGGCTCGGTGGGTATGGAAGGTGCATTCGATGCCATGGGTAACGGTCAGGTTGATCTGGAGTGGGCACGGCAGCACCACGATCTGTGGGTAGAAGAGGTTCAGGCCAGACAGGGCAAAGGAGGATCATCGTGAAAGTCATGCTTTTGGGATTTGCCGCGGCCCTGGTGATCGCCACTCTCGTCCCGGTTGTTCTGGAACAGTTCGGGTGGTCCTCGGCCGAGCAATACAGCAGTGAGAACGTACGGCTTGACTGATCAGTCAGTTGCAGGTCAGGAGGCACACGAGATCGACGCTGTCGGTCTGGTGTGCCCTCTGCCCATTCTGCGCCTGAAAAAGCGCACCCGAGATCTGCCTGGCGGTACCCGGGTGGAGTTTCTGACCGATGACCCCAGTGGCAGCCGGGACCTGCAGACACTGTGTGAGCTGACGGGGCACAGGATCGAATGGGTCCGCGAAGAGAATGCCGGCGTCCTGCGCTACCGGATCTGTCTGGCATAGATATCCCCGGAAGCAATCCCTTCCGCGCCCGCAGCAGGCCATTGCCAGATACGCTATCCCGGGTTGGCGCAGGGTCAGCCGCCGCAACCACTCTCGCGCCCAGCGCGGCAAACGCAGAACTCCGGGCATTGACGGGCCGCAAAAACTGAGTAGCCTGAAGGCTGACAATTTGTCTGATGTAACCCACCCTGACCTCAGGAGCGATTATTATGCCCGTAGAAAAACACGACCTGGTTCACGAAATACCCGAATCAAAAGCGGCCATTCATCATCTGAAAATCAACGACCACCATTTCCGCAATCTGTTTGACGAGTACCACGAAGTGGAACATGAAGTTCACCGCTATGAGGCCGGCGCAGAGAACACCTCGGACGAACACCTGGAAGACCTCAAAAAGCAGCGACTCCATCTCAAGGATCAGCTGTTTCACATAATTCGCGAATACGAGTCTGCAAATCCGGAGTAAAGCCGGGCCTGACGCCAGTCCGGGCGCTCATCGCCAGCCCCGGACTTACTAATCCATGCGTAAGCAAGCGGACAGATCTTTCCAGAACACGCCGTAAATACATCCCTGTCCGCTTGCTTTGTAATTCATTGGAATACCAGCCACCACGACGGGCGAAAGCTCAGGCTGAGGCTTCGGTCACCCGGTCCACCAGATAGACCAGGCCATGATAATCAATGCCACCCTCGCGGCTCAGGCCAATCTCGCAGGTACGGCTGGTGGAAATCCCCTCCGTACACCCCGCCACCTGGTCTGGCAGCGTCCGCAGCGCATGGCGGTTCAGCTCCGGCACGTTGAAACCCTTGTCGCCGGCAAAGGCGCAGCAGTGAATGTTTTCCGGAACCACCACATTGGTACTACAGCGTCGGGCGATGTCTATCAATCCCTGTGCCTGGCCCAGATGCTGGGTGCTGCAGGTAACGTGCACGGCAATCGGGGTTTCTTCGGGCTGGAATACCAGCCGGTCCGCAAGTTTCTCGCGGATGAATCTCACCGGGTCATAAAGATCCAGGCCCAGCTCGCGCGCGGCCTCGTGGATCTGGAGGGTACAGGTGCTGGTGTCACAGTAGACCGGGTCCTGGCCATTACGGGTGGCGGCCAGCAGAGCTTTAAAGAGTTCCGCTTTCTTGCGCTCGGCCTGTTCCGGGTAGCCTTTCGAAGCCCAGGGCTGGCCACAGCAAAAGCTGTCGAGCCCGTCGGGGTGAACTACCTGGTAACCACCTTTCTGCAGCAACTGGCGGGTCTTGTCGTACAGCGTTGTCTGCTCCGCGTCGCCACTGGCAGGTCCCATGACCCGGGCAACACAGGCAGCAAAGTACACCACCCTTGGTGCATCACTCTCCGTTACCGGAGTTGGCGGCACAAAGCGTACAGGCTGGGGCATGGAAGGATCCCATTGCGGCAGGCGATTGCCGGACATCCTGCTTATTCCGGCACTTACCTTTGCCAGCCTCGGCGCACCCATCAGCTTCTCCACGCCGGACGCCATTGTCAGCACCAGGCGGGTTCCACGCACGACGCTCTGAAAATGTTCAGCGATCCAGTTGGCAGTACCGGGATGGCGCGTTTTCTCGGCACGCAGTTTGCGCACCAGGTCGCCGGTGTTGATATCCACCGGACAGCGGTCAGCACACAGGCCGGTCGCCGCACAGGTATCCAGGCCGTGGTACTGGTAGGCGGTTTCCAGTTCGGTGGTATCCTCCCCTGCCCGTTTTTTCGCCTGGATATGACGCCAGATGACAATACGCTGGCGCGGGGACAGGGTCAGCCCTTCCGACGGGCATACCGGCTCGCAGAAACCACACTCTATGCATTTGTCGACCAGGGGGTCGGCCGCGGGCAGCGGCTTGAGGTTCTTGAGGTGAATATCCGGATCCCGGGACAGCACCACATCGGGATTGAGCAGATTCTCCGGATCCAGCAGACCCTTGATCTTCCACATCAGCTGCCAGGCGTCATGTCCCCATTCCAGCTCAACGAAGGGTGCCATATTGCGTCCGGTGCCATGCTCCGCCTTGAGCGAGCCACCAAATTCAACTGCCACCAGCTGGGCGACGTCCTTCATGAAGGCGTCGTAGCGGGCCACCTCATCCGGGTCATCAAAGCCCTGGGGAAACACAAAGTGAAGGTTCCCCTCCAGGGCATGCCCGAAAATGATGGCATTGTCATAACCGTGTTTCACGAACAGTGACTGCAGCCTTTTTACCCCCTCGGCCAGCTGGTCGAGCGGAAAAGTCACATCCTCGATAATAACCGTGGTCCCCAGTGGGCGAACCGCACCCACCGCCGGGAAGGTACCCTTGCGGATAGCCCACAGCAGATCCGACACCTTCGGATCCGTGGTGAAGTCCACTTGCTGTTCCACCGTAAACTCGGTCAGCGCCGCCTTTATCTGAACCAGCTGCTTTTCCAGCACAGCCTGGTCAGCGGCCCGGGTTTCAATCAGCAGCGCGCAGGCACCGTCTGACAGGTCATGTATCCATTGTGGCAGGCCGGGCTTGTCCTGGACCGAACGCAGGCTTCGACGGTCCAGCAGCTCCACGGCATCGACCGGCTGTGACCGCAGCATTGCGGCAGCGCGACAACAGCTGTCGGCATCGGTAAAGACCAGCAACGCCGTAGCCTTGTTGGGGTAGTCGGGCACGGTGTTGTAGGTAACCGAGCTGACGAAGCCAAGAGTGCCTTCGGAGCCCACCATTAAATGAGTGAGAATATCCATCGGGTCACTGAAGTCCACCAGGGCGTTCAGCGATAGCCCGGTGGTGTTCTTGAGCCGGTATTTGTGGCGGATGCGGTCCGCAAGGTCCTGGTCGGACCGGGTCTGGAACGCCAGTTGCTCAAGCTCCGACAGCAGCCCGGCGTGGCTGGTGCGAAAGGCCTTTACACTGGCCTCGTCTTCGGTATCCACCGCGGCGCCATCAGCCAGCACAATCCGCATGCTGGCAAGGGTATGGTAGGTATTCTGGGCAGTACCACAGCACATGCCGCTGGCGTTGTTGGCAACAATACCACCAATCTTGCAGGCATTGATGGAGGCGGGGTCAGGGCCGATCTTGTAGCCGTAAGGCGCCAGCCAGGCATTGGCCTGGGAGCCGATAATTCCGGGCTGGAGCCGGATCTGGCGGCCGTCGTTACGAATGTCGTGGTTTTTCCACTGGTCACCCAGCACCAGGAGGATGGAATCGCTAATGGCCTGTCCGGACAGGCTGGTGCCTGCGGCGCGGAAGGTCACCGGCGCTGAAAAACGCCGGGCAATATCCAGCACCCCAATTACTTCGTCCTCGCTTTCCACCTTGACCACCGCACCGGGGATCAGGCGGTAGAAACTGGCGTCAGTACCGTAGGCCAGGGTCGACAGCGGGTCGTCATAGACCCGTGCTGCGGGTATTCGGGCTCGCAGCGCAGCGAGCGCATCAGCGGAAAGACTCATAAAGCACCCATCAATGGATCCGTAACGCCGAGCAGATAGGTCGCAGCCAGCGCGAGCAACCCGGTAAACAGGAGGTAGTAAAGGGCCGGCCAGATGGTTTTGCGCAAGGTCTGCCCTTCCTTGCCCAGCAGCCCCACAGTGGCCGAGGCGGCAACCACGTTATGAATCGCCACCATGTTGCCGGCGGCAGCACCCACGGCCTGTGCCGCTACGATCAGAGCGGTCGACAGCCCCAGGCCCTCGGCGACGCCAAACTGGAACTGGCTGAACATCATGTTGGAGATGGTGTTGGAGCCGGCAAGGAACGCGCCCATGCCCCCGACAGCCGGTGCCAGCAACGGATAGATACCGCCGACGCTATCAGCCACCCAGGCTGCCATGGCAATCGGCATACTTGGCAGATCCGACATATTGACCCCGGAGTTGATCAGAATACGAACCATGGGAACGGTGAACAGCAGAACAAAACCGGCGCTGAGGAGCACACCGCTGGACTCCCGAACGGCGGCAGTCAGTTCTTTAACCTGCATGCGGTGAAGGAAAAAGGTAGCGATGACAACCATGACCAGGATACCACCCGGCAGATACAGCGGCTGGAAGCTGGCATTGATCCCGGCTTCCCCCAGAATATTGGTAAAGCCGAGAGATACCGAGGTGAATGCATCCTTGACCGCCGGAACGGTGCGGCTGATCACCAGCACGATACCAACCAGCACATAGGGCAGCCAGGCCTTGAAGGAACTCATGGGTTTTCTGGTGAGTTCGTCCAGCTTCATCTCGATGGTGCCCAGCCACTCGGAAGGCCATTCATTACCGGGAGCAAAATCCCAGCTGGTCTTCGGCAACAGGAAACCCTTGCGTGCTGCCGTGGTCACAATGGCAAGACCAACCAGCCCGCCCAGCAGGGACGGGAACTCCGGGCCCAGCACAACACCGGTGATGGCATAGGGAACCACAAACGAAATGCCCGCGAACAGGGCAAATGGCAGAACTTCAAGGCCCTCGCGCCAGCTCCGGTTCCTGCCGAAGAAGCGGGTCATCATCATCACCATGAACAGCGGCATGAACACACCGACGATGGCGTGAATAATCGCCACATCCGAGGTGATCAGCTGGATGTAGGCCTCCCAGTTTGCACCCACCGCCTCCAGCCTTTCACTGATGGTGGCCTTATCCAGCCCGGTGGTTACGCCGACGATGATAGGCGTACCGACCGCACCGAAGGAAACCGGCGTACTCTGCACCATCATGCCCAGCATGACGGCGGCCATCGCCGGAAAGCCGATAGCAACCAGCAGCGGCGCCGCAATGGCGGCGGGAGTGCCAAAGCCGGATGCTCCTTCAATAAAACAGCCAAACAGCCAGGCAATAATGATGGCCTGAACCCGGCGGTCCGGGCTGATATTGGCAAAACCGGCTCTGATGGCCGTGATACCGCCGGAGTGCTTGAGTGTATTCAACAGCAGGATGGCACCGAAAATGATCCACAGCAGACCGATGGTGATGCCCAGGCCCTGCAGGGTTGAAGCAACAATGCGGTTGAAGGACATATCCCAGGCCGTGAGACCGATCAGGGCCGTGACCACAAACACGATGGGCATGGACCTTCGGGCAGGCCAACGTAAGCCGATCAGCAGGATGCCAGCCAGAAGTATGGGAGTGAAGGCTAGTAAAGCGAGGCCACCAGATGACATCGGAGACTCCTTCCTAATATTGTTTTTTGAAAATCGGCATGATTATCCGAGTTGCAAATATATCACTTGACAGATTAAAAGTAGGGCATCCCGTTGAGGGGTTCAAGGCAGATCGGAATCATCGGGCCTTTTTCCGTTTTTTCTGCCTGGCCTTTTCATACAGGTCTCGCAGCGCCCTGGGGTGTTTGCCCTTGCCAGACCCATGGGACTCCAGAATTCGGGTCCAGATCGCCTGTTTTTCAGCCGGGGCAAGCTGCTTCCAGTCTTTTTTCTCCTGCCGGGTTCGGCCACAGGCCTTGCAAACCGACTTTTTATTGAATTCGCAAATATCTATACAGGGCTTTTTGGTGATAGGGTCCATAGGGTCGGGCGCTCTCCTGCTGTAATTTTTCTTCCAATGCTGGTAAAAAATCGTCGCGTCTACAAATAGCGAGAGATAATCAGGATCTTCGGATGATTCAACAACTGCCCGAATGGCTCCCCACAGACTTTTCCCGGCCCGCCACCACCATCATTCTGCTGGGCGTTATTCTGTCGGTCAGTATCCTGGCCGATACCATTGCCCATCGCACCCGCGTACCACGCATTTCGATTCTGATGCTGGTCGGCATTGGCATTGCTTTCATCCAACAGGTTCTGATAGGTGCCAGGGCCGGCGATCTGCTCGGTGGACTGAGCGAACCGCTGATCCGGGTGGCTCTGGTCATGGTTGCTTTCCTGCTGGGCAGTGAGCTGACGATAGAACGGCTGCGGCACACCGGCCCGCTGATTCTGATTATTTCACTGTTCGTGATCGTCGGCGGCGGTGTGGTGGTTGGTGGTGGCCTTCTGGCACTGGGGTTTCCGCTGGTGGTCGCAGTGTCGCTGGCCGCCATTTCGGTGGCGACGGACCCGGCCGCTGTCGCTGAATCCGTCCGCGAGATCAAAGCGACAGGGCTGGTGCCCAGGGTATTGCTGGGCATAGTCGCCATAGACGACGGCTGGGGTATTATTGTTTTTGGCCTGTGTATGGCGGCGCTGGGCCTGCTGGTTGGCAGCGACGGCCAACTGGCGCTGATCCACGCCCTGTGGGAGCTGGGCGGCGCCATCGTTCTGGGGATCGCGATCGGGCTGCCCGCTGCCTGGCTGACCGGTCGCCTCAGGCCCGGAGAACCGACCCAGGTAGAGGCAATCGCCCTGATTCTGTTACTGGCCGGACTTTCCTCTGTACTGGGTGTGTCCGCGCTGCTGGCATCCATGATCGCTGGCAGCCTGATCGCCAACCTGTCATTTCACCATACCCGGTCGTTCCGGGAGATCGAGCACATCGAGTGGCCCTTCCTGGTATTCTTCTTTGTGCTTTCCGGAGCAAGTATTGATCTGTACCGGGTGGATGACGCACTTCTGCTCACGTTTGCCTATCTGTGCCTGCGGGTGATCGGCCGGGTTATCGGTGGGTATCTGGCGGTAACCGCAGGACTGAAAAACAACAGGGAGATTCCCCGCAATATCGGGCTGGCACTGACACCCCAGGCAGGTGTTGCCATCGGCATGGCGCTGTTGGCGGCCGAAAGGTTTCCGGAGTTCAGCAGCACCATCCTTCCGGTAGTGGTGGCGTCGACGATCTTTTTTGAACTGGTCGGGCCGATACTTGTAAAACGGGTTCTGCAACGCTGAATTTCCTACTAATGAGAAGGAAAGCAGGCGGACACGTCCGCCTGCTTTCTTTCAGCATGGTAATAGCTGGTGCTGCGAAGCAGACCCGCAATTCATCTTCGCGCGCCAGGCATTACTGAGACGCCCGGGTAACCGATTCCGCCAGCATCTCGGCGGTAATCGCCGACAGGGTCCAGCCCAGGTGACCGTGGCCGGTGTTGTAGAACACCGTGGGCAGACGACCCGGACCAACCCGGGGCATCATGCATGGCAGCATGGGCCGCAGACCGGCCCAGGGCACCACGCGACGGGTTGATACACCGGGGAAACACTCTTCCACCCAGCGGGTCAGGGGGCGGATACGGTCGTCGCGGATATCGCGGTTGTAGCCATTGAATTCAGCAGTTCCGGCGACGCGGAAACGGCCATCGCCCAGACGACTGGTGACGATCTTGGTGTCGTCATCCAGCAGGCTGACATCAGGTGCCGCCTGCCGCGAAGCTTCGTCGTCCAGTTCCACGGTGATGGAATAACCTTTGACGGGGTAGATATTGACCCTGTCCCCGACTTTCGCGGCCAGGTCCCTGCTGCCAACGCCGGCACAGATCACCACACCATCAAAAGTGTCACGGGTCTGCTGTTCGCCATCGAAAGAGGTCACCCAGGCATGGGATTGATCCGCACTCAGTTCGGTCACGGCGTGTTCATAGCGGGTTTCCACCCCGAGGCGCCGGATAGCATCCGCCAGGCCACTGGTGAACTTGTGGATATCGCCCGTTGAATCGCTCTCGGTGAAGAAGCCACCATAATAGCTGCCCGCCAGCGTGGGCTCGATATCACGCATTTCCTCCGGGGTGACGGCCCGGCGCTCAAGACCGCCGGCAGCCAGCAGTTTAGAGACGTGTGCCGCGTGGTCAAAACCGGCCTTGTCGCGATAGATATGCAGTATGCCCTGCTTCTTCAGGTCAAAATCAATGTTCTCTTCCTGCGCCCACTGGAACAGATAATCACGGGCGGCAATCGCCATGCGGGCGGTTTCAGTGGTGTTTTGCTCGTACCGGGGAATGGCCGCCATAAACTCGGCAAACCAGCTTAACTTGTGCCAGGACGGCCTGGGGTTGACCAGCAGGGGCGCATCTGCGCGGCCCATCCACTTGATGCCCTTCATCACCGTTTTCCAGTTGTTCCAGACTTCAGCATTGGAAGCCGACAACTGGCCGCCATTGGCAAAGGATGTTTCCATTGCCGCATAGCGGTGTTTTTCATAAACAGTGACATCAAGGCCTTGCCTGGCCAGGGTGTAGGCAGTGGTAATACCGGTGATGCCACCACCAATAACTGCGATCCGCTTCATCGAACTCTTCATAGGACTTTCCTTCAGACTTGCCATGGGCGCCCAGGGTTACCTCTCTACCCAAGCAGGTAGAAAGCACCCCTTCCGTCTATGGACCTGAGAGATTCACGCACCGTTTCAGTGAAACCGGTGGTTTGCTCCTTCGGTGTGCCAACTGACGCAGTTGTCGGCAGCTCTTCGGAAAGTCGTCATGCCAGCGGTCCGTTTGCCTGAGAGTTTCCGGGGCAGTTGCTCCTTCGGCGCTGGTCACAGATAGCTCCGGGCCAGTCTCTCCCGCTGTCACGTCCGGACAGGTTTCAGTCCGGATCGTCGTGCAAAATAGCAAATTATTCGACTGATCGAAACCAGCATTCAACGTTGCCGCCCTGGTAAGTATCGGTTATTAGTCCGTGCGTCAGTAAATCCAGACAATCTTCAGGGTCAGGGTGAACCGACCCGGTTTTCACATGGTATCTTGTTCCATGCCCGTGCTCCCTGTGACCGACAGAAACCGATTTTCCATGCTCGAGACCATCGCTGACTCCCGGCCCCGGCTTGCTCTGCTCGTTGCCATGCTGCTTCTGGCCGCTTGTGCCAGCCCGCCGGACAGGCCGGCTGGCCCGGTCGAGCTGCCTTCAAGCTTCAGTCTCACCGGCGAGTCCCGGGGCTCTGCCGTGTCCGGCACCTGGTGGACAGTCTTCGGGGACCCCAGGCTGAATCAGCTCGTTGAACGGGCCCTTGATGACAACTTCAGTCTGCGCGCCAGCTATCAGCGCCTGCGCCAGGCGCGGGCAGTCGCCGATCGGCAGAGCGCGGGCCTGTTCCCCACGCTGGATGCCAATGCCGCCGCTGAGCGGCAGGAATCCGACACTGGCGCAACGGATATATTCCGGGCCGGGCTGAGCGCCGGTTACGAGGTGGATCTCTGGGGCCGGGTGCAGGCCCTGAGCACGGCGGAAGAGCTTCGTGCCTCTGCCACCCTGGCAGATTATCAGGCCGCGGCCGTTTCCCTCAGTGGCGAGATTGCCAACACCTGGTTTCAACTGGTAGAGCAGAAAGCACAGCTGACCCTTGCGCAATCCCAGCTTGAGATCAACCAGAAGATTCTTGCGGTCATCGAGTCCCGCTTTGCCATGGGTCAGAGTGGCAGTGCCGACGTGCTGCGCCAGCGCCAGCTTGTCAGTGCTTCCCGGGAGCGCCTTAGCAGCGTCACCGGCGAAATCAGCCTGCTCCAGAACCAGCTTGCCGTGCTCACGGGGCAATCGCCGGGGCAGACCTGGCTGCCGGATGACGAGACTTTACCGGCATTACCACCTTTACCCGACACCGGCGTGCCCGCCGGACTTGTCCAGCGCAGGCCCGACCTTCAGCAGGCATGGCGGGTGGTCCGGGCCGCAGACCAGGACCTGGCTGCGGCCATCAGTAGTCGCTTCCCCAGAATCTCGATTGAAGCCACCGTCAGTTCCCGGGCAGATGATGCCAGCAACCTGTTTGCCAACTGGCTGACGACACTTGCCGGCAACCTGCTGGTTCCAGTGGTCGATGGTGGTCAGCGCCGGGCGGAAGTCCGCCGTTCTGAAGCCGCACTGCAGGCACTGGTGCAGGAATACGGACAGGCCGTTGTCATCGCTATCCGGGAAGTGGAAGATGCGCTGGCCCGGGAGCAGCAGCAGAAGCAGCGCCTTGAGAGCCTTGAGGACCAGATCAGCTATGCCCGGTCGGCCTATCGGCAACTTCGCAATCAATACCTCAATGGCGCCGTGAGTTATATCGAGGTACTGAACGCACTGCAGGACCGGCAGGAACTCCAGCGCTCTATCCTCAGCACCCGCCAGCAACGGTTAACAACCCGGGTAGCGCTTTACCGGGCACTGGCCGGAAGCATTGACACACCATCGACATCCGGAACAGCGGCAACAACAGAGAGTGACGAGGGATGAGCCAACCGATCGACGAAAACACCGTCCGCCCCGAACGCGGCAAGGCTGGCCCGCTGAAAACCATTTTCGTGTCAGTGATCATTATCCTGACAGGCGTGGCCCTGATCTGGCTTATCTTCGAGACCGAGCCCACCGCCACCCGCAAGAACGCGGCCCGCGAAACCGCCATGCTGGTGGACGTCCAGACCGTCAACCGTGGTCGCTATACCCCCACGGTGGAAGCCATGGGACAGGTAATGCCAGCCCGGGAGATCAGCCTCGGTTCCCGTGTTGGCGGCGAGATAATCCATCAGGCCGAAGCCTTCACCCCGGGCAGACGCGTCGGCAAAGGCACAGAGCTGCTGCGCATCGACCCTGCGGACTATGAAGTCACCCTGCTGCAAAGACGCAGCGAACTGCAGCAGGCCCGGGCAGACCTGGCACTGGAACAGGGCCGGCAGACGGTCGCCCGGAAGGAATTTGCGTTACTGGGGGAAGACATCGAAGCCGTCAACGACGCCCTCATCCTGCGCAAACCCCAGCTGCAGCAGGCCAGGGCCAGGGTTGCCGCTGCTGAGGCGGCAGTGAAGCAGGCGGAACTTGCGCTGGACCGCACCCTGATCCGTGCCCCCTTTCCGGCACAGGTGCTGAGCCGCGAAGTGACCCTGGGTTCCCAGGTCAGCGCCGGCCAGGCCCTCGGCCGCCTGGTTGGCACCGGCCAGTACTGGATCGAGGCCACCGTCCCGCTGGCAAAACTACGCTGGCTGAGTTTCAGCTCGGACTCTGATGCCCCCGGTGCTCCGGTAACCCTGTACCACGACTCGGTCTGGCCCGAGGGTCAATCCCGTGCAGGCCGGCTCACGCAACTGGTCGGCGAACTGGACGGCAACGCCCGCATGGCCCGGGTCCTGGTTACCATCGACGACCCTCTGGCGCTGGCGCAATCGGCTGGCCAGCCGCCGCTGGTACTCGGCGCTTTCGTGCGGGCGGAAATCGAGGGCCGGCCACTGACAGATGTGGTGCGACTTGAACGCAGGCTGATACGCCGGAACGACACGGTATGGGTCATGGAAGACGGCAAGCTGGCCATTCGCGATGTCGACATCACCTTCCGTGATCAGGATTACGCGTACATCCGCAGCGGGCTGGAGAACGGCGACCAGGTCATCACCAGCGAACTCGCCTCCGTGGTCAGTGGCGCCCGCCTGCGGCTTGAGGGCGACAACGCGAAGGCTGAAACCAATGAGTGAGTCGCCTAGAAACCGGGGCTGGGTCGGCCCCATCGAATGGATGGCCCGCAATTCCATCGCCGCCAACCTGATCATGATCATGCTGCTGGCCGGCGGTTTCTGGATGGCCACCCAGGTTCAGAAAGAGGTCTTTCCCCAGTTCCAGCTGGACATTGTCCAGATATCTGTCAGCTACCCCGGTGCAGCACCGGAAGAAGTCGAACAGGGCATACTGCTGCCCGTCGAGGAAGCCGTCCAGGGTATTCAGAGCATCGAGGAGATGAGCTCCACCGCCCGCGAGGGCAGCGGCAATATCCGGCTGGAACTGGTGGTCGGTACCAACCGCATGCAGGCCCTGCAGGATATAGAGCAGGCCGTGGACCGCATCCGCACCTTTCCGGAACAGGCCGAAGAACCCAGGGTGCGACTGATAACGCCAACCCGGGATGTGATGGAGCTGACACTGTATGGCGATGTCGACTTCTGGACCCTGCGCCAGCTGGGGGAGCAGGTTCGCAACCGTTTACTGACGGAAAATGCCATCACCCAGGCGGTGATCGACAATGTACCCAGCTACCTCACCAGCGTCGAGATTTCCCAGCAGACCCTGCGCAAATACAACCTGACCCTGTCTGAAGTGGCCAACCGTATCAGCCAGTCCAGTGAGGACATCCCCGCTGGCTCCATGGCCACAGGCACCGGCGACATTCTGCTGCGGCTGAAAGACCGGAAGCAGTGGGCCGACGCCTTCGAAAGCATTGTGATTGTCAGCGCGGATTCCGGTGGCGCTGTCACCCTGGGGGATATCGCCACCGTTCGCGACGGCTTTGAGGAAAGTGGTTTTCACTCGCGTTTCAATGGCGTGCCCTCGGTCGAGATCGAGATTTTCCGTACCGGCAGCCAGTCACCGCTGGAAATTGCCGCGGCGGTAGAGAACGTCATGGCGGAACTGGAGGTCACCCTGCCGGACGCGGTCAGGATCCGGATCGACAGCAACCGGGCCGAGCATTTTAAAGACCGCATGGACATGCTGCTGGAAAACGGCGTTATGGCCATGGTGATTGTCCTGGTCATCCTCAGTCTGTTCCTGGAATACCGGCTGGCGTTCTGGATCATGGTTGGCATGACCATCTCGTTTGTCGGCAGTGTGCTGTTCCTGCCGGCGATGGACGTCAGCATCAACATGATCTCCATGTTCGGCTTCCTGATGGTGCTGGGAATCGTGGTGGATGACGCCATAGTCGTGGGGGAAAATATCTACGAATACCGGGAACAGGGCATGGACTTCATGGAGGCAGCGATACAGGGCGCCAAGGACATAGCCGGGCCGGTCACCTTCAGTATCCTCACCAATATCGTCGCCTTCCTGCCGCTGCTGTTCATTCCCGGGGTTACCGGTAAATTCTGGTGGCCGCTGGGGGTGGTCATCATTCTGGTGCTGGCGATTTCGTTGATCGAAGCCCTGTTCATCCTGCCGGCGCACCTGGCCCATAGCGGCAAAGGCAGCGTGACCATCTACGGGCACTGGATCCACAGTATCCAGCGGGTATTCTCCCGGGGCTTCCAGGCCGTGGTGGACCGTGGTTATCGGCCATTGCTGGATCTGTCCCTGCGTTTTCGCTACATCACGCTCTCTGCCGCATTTACCATCATGTTGGTGTCCGGGGCTTATGCCCTCAGCGATCACATGGGCATGATCATGATGCCCGAGGCACCCACGGATGAAATCGAGGCGGGGCTCAGGCTGCCGGTAGGCACCACCGCCCGCCGGGCCAGTGAAATGGCCATGGCCATTACCCGGGATACCCAGCGGCTGTTCGAGGAAAACGACCTCGGCCGCAATGTGGAAGGCATAAAAACCAACGTGCGGGGCCAGCGGTCGATTGATGTCGAGCTGGTATTGCTGCCGGCAGATGAGCGTGACATGACCGTCAACGAAATCATTGAGCTGTGGCAGAACGAACTCGGCGACTTCAAGGGCGTCGATCAGATCACCTTCGAGGCAGAACAGGGCCCGGGCAGCTGGCGCGACGACATCAGTGTGGACCTGAGCCATGTCGACATAGCCACCCTGGCCCGCGCCAGCCAGCGCCTTGTTGAAGAAATGAACCAGCTCGGCCAGACCCGCGGTGTCAATGACAACTACAGCACCGGCAAACCCCAGTTTGATATCAGCCTGACCGACGAGGGCCGCGCGCTCGGGCTGACAGGCGCCGAGGTCGGCCGGCAGTTACGGGCTGCCTTCTACGGCAGTATCGCCCTGCGCCAGTTACGGGGCATCAATGAAAACGAAGTACGGGTAATGCTGCCGGAATATCAGCGCCAGGATGTTTTTTACCTGGAAAACTTTGTCATCCGCACCGCTGAAGGCCAGGAAGTGCCATTGCTGGACGTGGCACAGGTCAGCATCAATGAATCCCTGCGCTCCATTGACCGTCGGGATGGCCGGCGGGTTATCACCGTTGGCACTGATGTCGAACCCAAATCCGCGACCAGTCAGGTGCTGGAAGTGATTCAGACCGAGACACTGCCGCAGCTGCGTGCAGACTTCCCGGGCCTGACCTGGAGCTTCCAGGGCAGTCAGGCGGATTTACGGGAGTCCACCTCGGCGCTCTGGGGCGGTTTCGGTCTGGCCATGTTTGCCATCTTCGCCCTGCTGGCCATAGCATTTGGCAGCTACCTGCAACCAGTCGTGGTGATGCTCGCGATTCCGTTTGGCGCTGTCGGTGCCATCATTGGCCACATGATTCTGGGCATGGAACTGTCGCTGGTCAGCATCATGGGTATTGTTGCCCTGTCCGGCGTGGTGGTAAACGACTCGCTGATCATGGTCTCCTACGCCAACCGGCAAAGGGAGCGACTGGGCCCGGCCCAGGCCATCTACGAAGCAGGCCTGCGCCGCTTCCGGCCGATCATGCTGACCACACTCACCACCTTCGGTGGTCTGACGCCAATCATTCTGGAGACTTCCCTGCAGGCCATCTACCTGATTCCCATGGCGGTGTCCCTTGGCTTCGGCATCGTGTTTGCAACGGCACTGATTCTGTTCCTGGTGCCCTGCCTCTATCTGGTGCTGGAAGATCTGAAGGGATACCCTGATTCGATACACACCTGATCCGGAAAGGACAGATCATGCGGGAAAATATTCTGATCACCGGCGCAAGCTCCGGGCTCGGCGAGGGCATGGCCCGGGCCTGGGCGGCCAGAGGCTGCAATCTGGCGCTCTGTGCCCGCCGCGCAGACAAGCTGGAAGCGCTGCAGCGGGAACTGCAGCAGGCCTACCCGCATATCCGGGTGCTGGTCCGGGGTCTGGATGTGTGCGACCACCAACAGGTCTTCGAGGTGTTTCGCGGCTTCAGCGAAGAGCTCGGGAGCCTGGACCGGGTTGTGGTCAATGCCGGTATTGGCAGTTCACAGCCAGTCGGGCGGGGGCACTTTGATGCCAACCGGCACGTCGTGGAAACCAATGTCATCGGCGCCCTGGCTCAGAGCGAAGCAGCAATGGAAATCTTCCGGGCGCAGAACAGCGGCCACCTGGTGTTGATGTCTTCCGTCAGCGGCGTGCGCGGTTTTCGTGGCCCGATCAACGTCTACGCGGCCACCAAGGCTGCCGTGGCATCCCTGGCCGAAGGTCTGCAACTGGATACGCTCGGGACGCCAATCAACGTCAGCAACATCATGCCCGGTTACATCCTGACGGACATCAACCGGGATGCGAAAACGGCGCCGTTCCGGGTGGACCTGGATACCGGAGTAAAAGCCCTGGTGAAGGCCATAGACGCTGAAAAACGCTGCGCCTATGTGCCCTGGTGGCCCTGGACGCCGCTCAGCCGGCTGCTGAAAGCGTTACCTTTCGGGCTGTTTGCGCGGGCAATCTAAGGAGCCTGCCGTTATTTGAAGCGCAGTACCAGCTCGTGCATATCGTTGGCGATCTGGTCAATCTGTTTAGAACTTTCGGTGGATTCCTCGCCCTTGCTCAGGTTTTCGAAGGCCAGGGTAGAAATCTGCTCAACCTGCTCGTTGATCTGATCAGCCACCTGCGCCTGCTCTTCGACAGAAGCTGCCATTTGCGTTGCCATTTCGGCAATGGTGTTGACCGATTCAGCGATTTCCTTGAGTGTACTTTCGGCCTCGAGCATCTTCTCAAGGCCGCTGTCCGCGGCCGAATTACCCTCTTTGGCAATCGTCACCGAGTTGGAGGCGCGTGACTCCAGGGTTCCGATAATGCCGTGGATTTCCCCGGTAGAGTCCTGAGTACGGCGGGCGAGGTTGCGCACTTCGTCCGCGACCACGGCAAACCCCCGGCCATGCTCACCGGCACGCGCCGCCTCGATGGCAGCATTAAGAGCCAGCAGGTTGGTCTGTTCGGCAATATCCTCGATGATCCTGGCGGCACCGGCGATTCTGCTGGTTTCCGAGGCCAGCTCGGTGACTGATTCGCTGATGTCATGGACCGTAGACTTCAGATTCTCAATGGCTTCCCGGGTCGCGGCCACGACCGATGATCCCTGGCTGGCGAACTCACGGGCATTTTCGGCCTTGGCCGCCGTCTGCTGCACATTGGATGATACTTCGGTAATGGTCTGGGACATCTCATGGACTGCGGCAGCCACCTGTTCGGTTTCCGCCTGCTGCTGGCGCAGCGCTTCCTGCGCTTCGTACATCACCTCCAGGCCACGCATGGAACCGCTCTTGACCTTGCCAGCCGAATCCTCGATCCGGGTCAGAACGGCATCAAGATGGGCCTGCTGTGCCCGCACCGCAACCTTGATCCGCCCCAAAGGCAGGTCATCATCGGTGTAGCTCAGGGCGGCCAGATCATCGGTAAATGACTTTTCCATAAGCTCGGTAATTGAACTCAGGAGCCGGCGCTTGGAGAGGTTCACCCAGATGGCGTAGGCAATCACGCCAATTGAAAGCACAACTTCAGACCCGAGCTGAAAACCGAAGCCGAACATGATCGCAGCAACAATAAACACAGACGCCAGGAACAGGGCACTCGGGTTCAGCCTTCTCCGCAATGGGGTGCCGGTCTTGCCATTGCGGATCCTTGCGTAGAGCCTGGCTGCCCGCTCCACATCCTCGCGTTTCGGACACGAGCGAACAGACTCGTAACCGACCACCTCACCATTCTCGGTCACCGGCGTGACGTAGGCGCTGACCCAGTAATAGTCACCATTCTTGCAACGGTTCTTTACCAGGCCCATCCAGGGCTTTCCCGATTTGAGATACGACCACATCTTCTCATAGGCTTCAGGGGGCATGTCGGGATGGCGAATGATATTGTGAGGCTGGCCGATAAGCTCATCCCGCGAATAACCGCTGACTTCAACAAACGGATCGTTGCAGTGCTGGATCTTGCCCCGCAAGTCCGTGGATGAGATAAGTTTCTGTGATTCCGGAAATTTACATTCGGTATCGGTTACGGGAAGATTCTTCCGCATTTATCCAGTCCTCCTTTGCCGGGGCAGTTACTCGTTGACTGCATTATATGCATCGGCTGGAATAGCGGAATCTTGAATATGATTTTATTTGTTAACCGGCCCGGAGCCCTTCTTCCGTTCGCCTCACAAAATGAGTACCTTGCCAATATTGCGCACAAAACAACGGGAAAACCCTTATGAAAATTCGCGCAGCAGTCCTGCAGGCAGTCGGCAGCGACCGACCCTACACCAGCAGCCAGCCCCTTGCCATCGAACAGCTTGAGCTGGACCCCCCGGGTGATCACGAAGTGCTGGTGCAGATCAGAGCCGCCGGGCTCTGCCACTCGGACCTGTCGGTGATCGACGGCAACCGTCCACGCCCGGTTCCCATGGCGCTTGGCCACGAAGCTGCCGGTGTGGTGAAAACCGTAGGGCCCGGTGTGACTGACCTTGCGCCGGGCGACCATGTGGTCACGGTATTCGTCCCGAGTTGTGGCCACTGCGCCCCCTGCGCCGAAGGCCGGCCTGCGCTCTGCGAACCGGCTGCTCTGGCCAATAACGCCGGCAGCCTTATCGGGGGCGGACACCGCCTGCACCGGGTTGACGGGACCCCCGTCAACCATCATCTGGGTGTCTCTGCCTTTGCCGATCATGCGGTGGTTTCCCGCAACTCCCTGATCCGGATTGATAAGTCACTGCCGTTTGAACACGCGGCCCTGTTCGGCTGTGCGGTGCTGACTGGCGTTGGCGCCGCCATCAACTCTGCCGGTATAAGACCGGGACAGACCGTGGCGGTGATCGGGCTGGGCGGCGTCGGCCTGAATAGTGTGCTGGGGGCCCTGGTCGCCGGGGCCGGCCAGGTCATTGCGGTGGATCTGGACGATGACAAACTGACCATGGCAAGAGCGCTGGGGGCAAGCGACGGGTTCAATCCGTCAAACCCCGATTGCCCTGAACAGATCCGTGACCTGACGGGCGGCGGAGTCGATTGCGCCATCGAAATGGCCGGCTCGGAAAAAGCCCTCGAGCTTGCCTACCGGATCACCCGGCGCGGGGGGCTCACCGTTACCGGCGGACTGGCTCATCCGGATCGCAAGGTATCGATTCAGCAGGTAAGCCTGGTGGCAGAAGAACGCACATTGAAGGGCAGCTATGTCGGCAGCTGCGTACCGGTGCGGGATGTGGCCCGCTATATCAGCCTGTTCCGGCAGGGGCGCCTGCCGGTAGACAGACTGCTGAGTGATACCCTGACCCTGGACCAGATCAATGAAGGCTTCGAGCGCCTGGCGGCCGGCAAAGCCATCCGCCAGGTCATTCTTTTTGATGCCAGCAAGCAGATTTAACCATGCAACGAGCCGACTATCCTGTTTTCTATCCCATCCTCACCCGCTGGATGGACAACGATATCTATGGCCACGTCAACAACGTGACCTACTACTCCTATTTCGATTCGGTCATCAACCGCTATCTGATCGACGAAGGTGGCCTGGATATCCATGATGCCCCGGTCGTGGGTTTCATGGTCAGCTCAAGCTGCCAGTTCAAAAAGCCCGTTGCCTATCCGGAAACACTGGCGGCAGGGCTGCGGGTACTCAGAACCGGAACCAGGTCGGTCACCTACGAAGTGGCGATTTTCCGGGAGGGCGAAAACGATGCTGCCGCGGTCGGGGAAATGGTTCACGTCTTTGTAGACCGCAGCAGCAACAGGTCATTGCCAATTCCGGCAGATATTCGCAAGGCTCTTGAACTGATCGATTCCACTGCCTGAGAACCGTAAAACCCTGGCGTCGCCGGGCGGCTCCCCGGCGCTGCTTCGGGCCAGCCTTGAGGCCGGCAGATTTACAGCCGGAATCGGCCAACTGCCCGGGAAAGCCCGTCCGCAATTCGGGAGATGTCGGCCGCTGCCGAGGAGGTCGCCGCTATCTCCTTCGATGCCTCCTGCGACCTCCGGTCAATATCCTCCAGTGATCGGGTGATATCCTCTGCCACTGAACTCTGCTGCTCGGCAGCGTTGGCAATCTGGGCACTCATGTCGTTGATTTCCGCCACACTACGGACAATGGACTGGAGGGAATGACCTGCCTTGCGGGCCTGCTCAACCGCTCTGCCGGCCTGATCACGACTCTTTTCCATGGCGTTCACGGCGGAGCTTGAGCCGCCCTGAAGCTTCTCGATGGTCTTTTTGATCTGTTCCGTGGACTCCTGGGTACGGCCAGCCAGCGTCCGCACCTCGTCGGCCACCACGGCAAAGCCCCTGCCCTGCTCTCCGGCCCTGGCTGCCTCGATAGCCGCATTGAGCGCCAGCAGATTGGTCTGCTCGGCAACACCGGTGATCGTGTCCAGAATATGAGAAATCTCGCCACTGTCCTCATTCAGGCGGTCAACGGTTGCAGCGCTGTCCTCGATCTGGGCCGCAAGGCGCTGAATTTCATCAATCGTCGTTCCCACCACGTCAGCACCGGTGGTGCCTTCCCGGTTGGCCTCTCCGGCCGCTGTCGAGGTATGGGTGACGTTATCGGCAACATGCTGCGCCGTGGCTGACATTTCGTGCATCGCAGCCGCAACCCGGGAAATTTCCGCCTGCTGCCGGGAAACCCCGTCCCGGGTCTGGCCTGCCGTTTCGGTCAGGCTCACAGAGGCCTCAGACAGACTCCCCGCGGAGCGGGTGATGTCATCGACCATACTGGAAAGATTACTGCGCATGGTCTCAAGGGCGCTTGCTGCGCGGGCAATTTCATCTTTCCCCGCGACTTTTATCGGGTGGCTCAGATCCCCTGTGGCGGCTGCTTCCAGTCCGGCAACCAGCGCATCCAGTGACTTTGTGATCCGGGTATTCACCAGCCATGAAATCACCAGCATCAACAGCACGCCGACGGCAATCGAGATCGCGATCAGCCATTTACTAAGCACCGCCACTTCGCCGGCTCTGGCATGCACTTCCGATGCGCCCTCGTCGATCAGTCCGGTAAGCTGTTCCATGTCCTCGGCAAGCCGGTTGTAGGCGGCCCGGAAGGCAGGCAAAGCCGAGATAGCCTGCTGGTAATTGGCGGATGCCAGGTCAATAATCCGTTCAGCCGAGGCTATGTAGCTTTCCAGCGTTGGCAGCACCTGCTCCAGCGCCTCCAATGTCTTCTCGTCGGTTATGAGCGTCCGGTTCGCGGCGAGCATTTCGCGGAAAACAGCGGAATGCTCAAGCTCGGCCTGCTTCGCCAGGCTCAGTGTCTGCTCGTCTCCTGTTCCCCTGGCAACCAGGGCCCCCATGACATCGGAACTGAGGGCGTCGTGCATCATGTCGGCAGTAAGATGGTTGGCAAGAATCTGACTCTTCGAGCGCATATCGGTGGCAGAGTCATCAAGCAGATTCAGCCCGAACAGCCCGACACCCCCGATTATCAGGAAAAGCAGAATCCCGACACCTGCCATACCCATCAAACGCTGTTTTATTGTCATCAAAGAACTCCCAGGCCCGGCTGATCGCAGGGCAGTTTCAGGCCAGCTGCAAAAGCAGTCTCATTTTTCCATCAAATTCGCTCAGGTTAGTTTTTTTTCCAGCACTACATGTTATTTTTTGTATCCCGTGCCGGATCAGGGCACCCTGGCCCACCTGCTGCTCCGGCTGACTACTGGCCTTGCGCGCCCCGGAGAATGGCGTGCAGGAGTTCTTCCGCGTCAAACTTGGTAAGCGCTTCATCTGCACCGACCTGAGTGGCGTAACTGACGCTCATTTCGCTGTTCAGCGAGGTATGAAGAATGATGTAGGGCTGTTTCAGCGACCCTTGATCACGAATATTGAACGTCAGTTCGTAACCATCCAGACCGGGCATTTCAATGTCGCTGACCAGAATATCGATGGCCTTGCCCTCGCCATCCGCTTGCAGCAGCCGGTCCAGTGCATCCTGGCCGTTGGTGGTGACGGAATAGGTAACGTCCTTGCTATCCAGTGCGTCAGACAACTGCTTCCGGGCCACCTGGGAATCGTCCACCAGTAATATGTTCAAACCCTTGAGAGTTTCCCGCTGCACATCGGTCAACACCACCTCGGCCGGGTCGACCGATTCGGGGTAGACCCGTGCCAGAAGCAGTTCGACGTCCAGCAGCTGGATGACCTCACTGTCCAGTTTGATCAGGCCGGTAATGAAGGCCCGGTCGCCAAGGCTTTTCGGGGGTGGCAACACCTCTTTCCACTCGGTTTCGATAATCTTGCTCACGCTACGGACCAGAAACCCGATTTCCTGGCGCTGAACATCGGTTACGATGATGGAAGCATGCTGCCGGTCCTGCTGACTCATGGCTGGATAACCCACGGCATAAGCCATATCAATCACCGGAACTGTCGAACCGCGAAAATTCATGGCACCAATGACCGCTTCGTGGCTTTTGGGCAGCCGTGCCAGCGGCGTATAAGGCATGATTTCCCGGATCTTCAGGGTGCCCAGGCCAAAAAGCCGCTGGTCATTCAGGTAAAAAAGGAGCAATTTCTGAGGATGTGACTTGACCTCGGCCATCTATATTATTCCTCTTGAAAATTCGTGACTTACTGTAGCAGTGTCGGGTCGGAATAGCCGCCCGGGCGTGCCATGAGGGGTAACCCGGCTCGTCGCTGCGTTGATTTTTCAATCCGACCGGGGGCATGCTACGTAAATCAAGGGTAGGTTCTTCCGGAGACGCGGCCATGAAATCGCTCACCTTAACGACATCCGCCTTCGCTGTTGTGATCGCTCTGGCAATTCTTGCCAGGCCGGCAACCAGTGATGAAATCGACGAGGCCATTCAGGACGTCATCCTTTCCCAGATTGAAGCATTTGCCAACGACGATAAAGACGCTGCCTGGACCTTTGCATCCGAAGGCATAAAACGCCAGTCCGGCTCGGTGGACACCTTCTACAATATGGTCAGGTTGTCCTATCGGCCGGTGTACCAGGCCACGTCAATCGAGTTCATGGAAAGGGTTCCCCATACCGGTTTCCAGATCCAGATCGTTCGCCTCGGAGGGCCGGAGGGTAAACACTGGCGCGCCGTCTATCGTATGGTGAAAAGCGATGAGCAGTGGCGTATCAGCGGGGTGCTGCTCAAAGAGGCGCCCAGAAGCATCTGACCCTGACCCGCGAATACGTTAACAGCTGTGTGCTGCAAAGGCCGGAGGTTCCGGCCTCACTCCAGCGCCGTATTCAGTTTGCGGGCAAGAGTGGCGGTATCCCCAACCACGCCCCACATATCCAATACCTCGCCATCACCGCCGAGGACGACCAGAATACCGTCTCTTATCCCGTGCCTTGCCACAAAGCGATCGCCGTCGGGACTGCCGATGGATGCGATCCGGAATGTCAGCCGGTCTTCAAAATCGTCCCTGATAATATTGATCTGATCCATCGCCTGCATGCCCTGCGGAGAATAACTCTCGAAGGCCAGTACGGCTACCGGACGGCCTTCGCCGATCACCGACAGATCGGTACTGATGACTCTGCCCGTAAAGGTATAGAGCATACCGCCGACGATCACGACGAAAGCCAGACTCACTATCCAACCGGTTGCTTTCCTGGACATAATCACCTCGTAGTGCCCGGGCTCTGAGCCGGGCTTACCCATGCTGGTATAGCGGGGCGGGAGCAACCCGTTCTGCTGGCATGCAGCCCCACCGGAACTGCAATATTAAGGTGGCAATCCGCTCTGCTCAATCACTCCAGCAAATTTTTCCGCTTTCAGTTATGATGGCGGGTCAGAGCTGGCGAATGGGCCAACTGGCAACCGGGAGAGGGTAATGAGCAAGAAACCAGCACAGGCAACACTGACCACCGCTGCGATTGAAGAGCAAACTGCGGCTTTTTTAAAGTCGGGCGGCACAGTTGAGTACGTAGTCAAAGGCAGAAGCGGCCAGGCCACCCCGACAGGCTCGAAGCAGATTAACCTGAAAGCTGACCGATAATCCCGCTGCCGGGCGGCTCAGGCGACTGGTCGCGTGCCTGTTACAAGCGTCCGGCTCACTCCGGCTCAGTGGACAGCAACTCAAACACATGTCCCGGCAACTGCCGGTTAAGCTCATCCCGGGCCCGCTGCTGCAACAGACCGGGGTCGGCGGCAGAGATCTTCACTGGCCAGCGTTTTTTGGCCATGACGGTACCCCTGTGCTGCAGCATCAGTTCGTAGGATCCGCGCAGCCAGAACCAGCCCTGCTGTTCGCTGACCGGTGCCAGATCGGTAAACCCGCTCAGGACATAGTCTGACTGTGCCACGGTCTTGACACCGAGGCTGGTCAGGGCCCGCTGAAGCTCCGCTTTCACCGATGGGTCGGCGGCCTGCACCATAACCGGCAAGGCCCCCAGCGCATTGCGGATGAGTTCATCGATGGCCGCCTGGTCGTACGGCCCGGTAATGCCGCCGCCATCGCTGACGATCATCAGGTTCTGGTTGAGCTGATCACGCCGGATCTGGGCACTGCCGGCCTGTTTCAGGGCATTGAGCGCCGCCAGAGGGTTACTGGCGGTGACACTGGCATAGCGAATCAGATCCCTGATCTCACGATCAGCTGCCAGTATGGACTGGCGGAAGCGGCTGGCGGCCGGTGGTTTTGCCAGTACCGCCAGGGCGTGAACCTGTCCCGGATTATTTTCATCCTGCCAGTACTCAACCACCTTCGCGCCTTGCAGCACCTGTCTGGCCCCGGCGCTCACGGCGCGGGTAATGCGCTGTTCGTTGCTGACCTGCTGCTGCCCCTGGACCGTGTTCACCCGGGCGCTGCTGAAATCAGTCGAACGCTCCCGGACCTCCACTTCGAATATTTTGGCCAGGTTACTGATGGCCCGGTCTGCGGCGGTTTGCCGGTCATCCGCTGATCCGGTCGCCGCCAGATGCGTGGCCGCCGGATAGGCAGCTGCAGGATTATTCAGCCAATCCGGCCTTTCGGGTCTGGAGCTGCACCCGGACATGACCAGCAGGCCCAGGAACACCAGGAAACCGACCAGCGCCCGGGGCCGGATCACCGCCGGACTGAAAACAGGTTTATTGTTCATCTGACTGTCCTTCAATGGGTTCAAGACCTTCGTGGGGCGGATAACTGAGCAGACGGTTATTCAGACTGTTTACCAGCACGACACCGTAACCCCGCGCGCCAGAACTGTTCAGCGCCGGTAACAGCAAATCCTTTTCCACAATCTGCAGCGGAGCATCCAGAGGCGCCACCAGCCTTGCTACCTGAATGGAGGAAGGCAGCATATTCCAGCTCCGGACATCGGCCTGTTCGGAAAGCACCCCGGCAATATTGGCGATAAGCCCCCCCAGCTCACTGCTTTTCCGGGCTTCTCTTACCATCTGGTATTTGGTCACCGAGCGCACCACCGTGGCCGCCAGTATCGTTGCGGTCTGATCAGCCAGGTCTTCCCGGGCCCGCTGCTCAATCATTTCAATAACTTCGGTTTTTCGTGCTTCAGAAGAGGCGCTGCCAGTCCGATTTCCGGCCCTGATTGAAATATGCCGGGCCTGGTAACGGGACGGCGGATAATGGGGCATGACCACACTGATCTGGGCCTCAATCTCCGGTGCAAATACCCAGAGCCGGGTTTCGTTCTTGTTGCTGACCACCCCGTCGTGATAATACACAATCCACTGGCCTTCGCTGGCATCGGGCAATGAAGCCTTGCGACCGAATTCGCTGACGTATTTCTGGTACTCATCACTGTTGCTGTTGTGACCGTTGCGACGCAGACTGAGATTCAGCAGGCTGGCGGCCAGGGCCTGCGGAACCGCCTCGCCACGGGCCTTGATGATTCCATGGGCGCGGCGGTAGCTGATCAGGGCGTCGTCCAGCTCACCATTCAGTTCATAGATCAGTCCGGCCAGAAAACGCACGCTTGCCAGTTGCCCGCTCACCGATTCCGGGTCGCCCAGCTGATTCATGGTGACATCCGCCTGCAGCATCTCGACCCGCGCACCGTCCAGATCACCATCGAACAGATAGCCCATGGCCAGCATGGCATGAACCAGTACCTGATCGCTCGGGGTTCCACCATAGCTGCGCAGCGTCTCGTTTGTGGTCAGGGCACCCAGGTTCTCGGACAGACTGACCGCCCTGAGTGACAACATGATCGCCTTGGCCTGTTCCAGATCCCGCCGGCTGCCGGCCAGGTCACCGGTATACAGCTTCAGCAGGCCACGATTCAGCAGGTACTGGCCGCTGTCGCGAGCTGGCGGGTCTATGCCTTCCAGCTTTTTCAGGGTCGCTTCCGGCCCTGCCGCCGGAAGTACCGTCGCAAGCTGGTTGATCTGCCAGGAGGTGCAACCCTGCAGATACAGCAGGCACAACACCAGCACTGGTGACGCCAGAAACCGGAACCCGGACATCCCGCAGCTCACACCGAAGCTGACTAGTAGCGGATGGACGGGTTTTTAATCAGCTTCTTGATTTTCTTCTGGCCCAGCCAGACCTTGCGGTTATCGGCCATGCTGATCAGGGTCAGATCCACCTGATAGAAGCGGACCTGCTGGTTGCCCTCGGCATCGATGATGGTGTTGATCTGGCCGGTCAGCATGAAATCCGCGCCGAGCTCCTGGCCTGCCGGGTTACGGGTATCATCCCGCGCGTTCAGGTCCTGGTCGAGGCGTTCGTCACGGATTTCACCACGCTCGGTTTTTGCGGCGACAAAATCCACCCGTCCGGAATTGACCAGTTCACGCTCGATATCGGCGACAAAGGTCTTCAGGTTGATATGCTCATGACTCAGGTTGCGAATCGTGCCCACGATCACCGCCGGCCGCTCACCGGTCCGGCTGGTGAAATCGCTGATCCAGGGGCGGGACAGGGCATCCTGGATCATCTCCTCGGCCACCAGACGGGAATCGCTGTCATTCCAGGCGCCGCTCAGGTCAATCGTGGTGTCACTGTCTACCCGCTCAACCGAGGTACTGCAGCCGCCGAGCAACAGGGTCGCGAAAACTACCATCCAGATTTTCATTAGTCCTGTCCCCGCACGAAGCGTTCGAAGTTGGCATTGCCCTGACTGGTATAGAACGCCCTGAAATTATCAGACAATTTGCTGGCCGTGCTGATGGAAGCGTCCAGGTCGTTCATATCCATTTCCGCAAACGAGTAGATATTGCCGGTTTGCGGATCTTTCCAGCGCGCCCGGATTCTGACCCCGTTCAGGGCCGTTCTGGTTGAGCTGATCACGGTCTGCTCAATATTGCTGAAGGTGATATCGCCGGCACTGGCCGAATAGTCGTTGAGGGTGCTGTCGACATAACTGGACACCACCCGCGCGACTTCTGCCCTGGCTCTGCTGTCCGCGGTCGAGGTCTGCAATGACTGGTCGTTCAGCGGCGGCGCATAGGCGACCCCCTGAATAAAACGCCCCTCATCGTCGTCAACGGCCCCGGTGCCTTCATTGACCCAGTCTGGCGCATCCGGCATTCCAAGGTCACTTTCAATGGTTTCTGTGCTGCTACATGCAACCAGGCCAGCCATAACTGTAAAGATCATGGCGACCGACAGTGGACGACTCAACATACGCGCTTTGCTCCTGGTGTGTGCTATACATGCCCGCTACCCAGAGTAAGCTAAATTCCGGTTGCAAGCATCAAGTAGTGGACGCAGCTCTCACCGGCAACATCATTGACAGCAGAGCCGCAGTGGCTACCAGACCTGACGATATCCACAGGCAGGCTTCCAGGCCATACGCCTGATACACCCAGCCAGACAGAATCGTTCCCAGTAAACGGCCTCCCGCGTTGGACATATAATAAAAGCCGACATCAAGGGACACGCCATCTCCACGGGCATAGCTGACGATCAGGTAGCTGTGCAATGAGGAGTTGACGGCAAAGAGCACACCAAACAACAGTAAGCCACCGACAATCACGATCCGGGGTGACCAACCCGTCGTCAAGCCGACGGCAATGGCGGCGGGAACCAGCGCCAGGGCCATTGCCCAGAGCACTGCCGGCTGTCTGCCTTCAATGTTTCCGGTAATGCGCGGCGCCAGGGTCTGGATAAAGCCATAACCGATGATCCAGATGGCCATGAAGCCGCCCACCTTCCAGAAGTCCCAACCAAAGACCGTGTGCAGGTATACCGGCAGAGCCACTACAAACCACACATCGCGGGCGCCAAACAGAAACATCCGCGCCGCCGACAACACGTTAATGGCGCGGCTTTTTGACAGGATCTCAGTGAACTTCGGCCTGGCCTTGCTTTTGCCCAGCTCCTGCCTGAGCAGAAACAGACTTGTCAGCCAGACTACAGCGAGCGCAAGTGCCATGATGATCACCGCACCGGTGAAGCCGGCTGCCATCAGCAAGACACCGCCAAGGAAAAAGCCAACGCCTTTCAGCGTGTTCTTCGAGCCGGTAAGAATCGCAACCCATTTGTAAAGTGTGCCCTGCTGCTCATCCGGCACCAGCAACTTGATGCCGCTTTTCGCCGACATCTTGTTCAGGTCCTTGGCGATGCCGGACATGGCCTGCGCTGTCATTACCCAGGGCACGGTCAGCATCGCCGCCGGCACCGCCAGCATGGCCAGCGCAATTATCTGCAGGAACAGCCCGATATTCATGGTGCGGTTAAGGCCCATGCGGGCGCCGAGATAGCCGCCCACCAGGTTGGTCACTATTCCGAAAAACTCATAGAAAATGAACAGCAGGGCAATTTCCAGGGGCGAGTATCCCAGCTGGTGAAAATGCAGCACCACCAGCATCCGCAGGGCACCGTCTGTCAAAGTGAAGGCCCAGTAGTTACCGGTGATCACCAGGTACTGTCGGATGGCAGCGTTCATATCAGGCGGAGCCTACCCTGCGCGCCAGTTCGGCAGTGCGGTTGGCGTAGCCCCATTCGTTGTCATACCAGGCGTAGATTTTTACCTGGGTGCCGTTGACCACCATGGTGGACAGGGCATCGACAATCGAGGAGCGCGGGTCAGTCCTGTAATCGATGGACACCAGCGGGCGTTCCTCGTAGCCCAGAATGCCCTTGAGCTCGCCCTCGGCGGCCGCTTTCAGCAACCGGTTAACGCTGTCGCGATCCGTGGGCGTTGCCACTTCAAACACGCAGTCAGTCAGCGACGCATTGGTTAACGGCACCCGCACCGCGTGGCCATCGAGCCGGCCTTTCAGTTCCGGAAAGATCTCGATGATGGCGGTCGCGGAACCGGTGCTGGTCGGGATCAGCGAACTGCCGCAGGCCCGTGCCCGGCGCAGGTCCTTGTGGAGCCCGTCGAGAATGGTCTGGGTGTTGGTCAGGCTGTGGATGGTGGTGATGGAACCGTGGCTGATGCCCAGTTTTTCGTGGATCACTTTCACCACCGGCGCCAGACAGTTGGTGGTGCAGGAGGCGGCGGTGACGATTCGGTCGTTAGCGGGATCAAAAATGTCGTCGTTGACGCCCACCACAATGTTTTTCGCGCCGGCTTCTTTCACCGGCGCGGTAACAACCACCCGTTTAACGCCCTGGTCCAGGTAGCCCTGCAATGCCTTCACGGTCTTGTTAACGCCACTGGCCTCAATCACCAGGTCGCAACCGGACCAGTCGGTATCACCAATAACCTTGTTTCGGGTGACGCGGATGCGCTGGCCTTCGATCACCATATCGTCGCCATCGGCATCCGCTTCGCGGTCCCAGCGGCCATGCACGCTGTCGAAATTCAGCAGGTGTGCCAGAGTGGCAGCATCAGCGCCGGGGTCGTTGATGGCGACAAACTCCATTTCCGGCCAGGCCCAGGCTGCCCGCAGCGCCAGGCGGCCAATGCGGCCGAAGCCATTGATGCCGACTTTTATCTTGCTCATGTTTTTGCTCCTGTTGACTCTGACTCAGTGCTCAAGCGAGGGGGACAGGTTGTTTCAGAACACGCTGTAAATACATCCCTGTACGCTCGGCCTCTGCCATCCATGGCAGAGGACGGTTCTGAAACAACCTGCCCCCCTCGCTTCCGAAGCCCTTGGTGGCCTCTATGATGTTTTAACTGACCGTCAGATAAACCGTACAACCGGCCGGTCAGTCATGGCTGCAAGCCGTTCGAGTTCGGTTCTGATCAGCGTTGGATTGCCTTCGGCGGTTTCGTCCAGCACCCGCAATAACCAGTGCGGCAGCCGTGGACTCAGGGAGTAGAAGACCCACTGGCCCTGGCGCTCGGTATCCAGCAGTCCGGCATCCCGCAGGGTGGCCAGATGGCGGCTGGCCTTGGGCTGGGGGATATCCAGGGCTTCGGTCAGCTCGCAGACACACAGCTTTTTCTGTTCCCGGATCAGCATAAGCGCGGCAAGGCGAAGCTCATCGCCCAGCGCCTTGAATACGGCAACCGGGTCGAAATGCTCCGGCTTCATGCCGGTCTGTTTGCGATGGACCAGGGTAAACAGACCGAGACGCTCGCGGATTTCCTTTAATGTCAGCGCGAAGGTCGCATGGCGCCCCGAAGGTACGGGATCGGGAAAATCCCAGGCAATCTGCTGGGCTGGTCCGCCGACATTCCGGCATTCGCTGGCCGCTTTCTCACACAGGGTGATCACGTAATCCCAGTGTTCCTGCTCCAGGTCGGCCAGGGCTTTACTCTCCAGCCCCGCTGTGGCGTAACCCGCCTCTTCCAGAACCTGAAGCGCCATCGGGTGAGGCCTGTCAGGCCGGGTGCCGGCGCTGGCAACCTCAAACTGGTCTCCGGCCATATCCCGCAACAAGGCTTCTGCCATCAGGGATCGTGCGCTGTTGGCGGTGCAGACAAACAAAACCCGGCGTTTCATATTCAGTTCCCCGCATATATGGTTTTCTGTATATTTGATTTGATGCATACTATGCGCAGCCAGACCATGAGTAAAGCGACAGTTTTATTACAGTGAAGACCTGCGGCCAGACTGTGGCGGTTGCGGGGAAGTCTCAGAATGTGTCAGCAGAGATCCGTGTGAGAGGTCAGCCATGAGCAGCAATAGCAGCGCCACCCAGCCTGAAGGCACCAGCGAAGGCATGGATGTGTTCAGCAAATACCTGTCGGTCTGGGTTGCCCTGGCCATTGTCGCCGGCGTGACTCTGGGTCAGTTGGCCCCCTCGGTACCGGAGACCCTCTCACGCTTCGAAGTCGCCCAGGTGTCCATCCCCATCGCCATCCTGATCTGGGCGATGATCTTCCCGATGATGGCTCAGGTCGATTTCAGCGCCATTCTGAACGTGAGAAAAGAACCCAAAGGGCTGGCGATCACCACCATCGTGAACTGGCTGATCAAGCCCTTCACCATGTTCGCCATCGCCTGGTTCTTCCTGATGGTGGTGTTCGAGCCGTTTATTGCACCTCAGCTGGCGAGTGAGTACCTGGCCGGGGCGATATTGCTGGGCGCGGCACCCTGCACCGCCATGGTGTTTGTCTGGAGCTATCTGACCAGAGGCGATCCCGCCTATACCCTGGTGCAGGTATCCCTGAACGACGTCATCATGCTGTTTGCGTTCGCGCCGATTGTGGTGTTCCTGCTGGGGATTTCGGACATCCAGGTGCCCTGGAATACCGTGCTGCTGTCGGTGGTACTGTACATAGTGATCCCGTTGACCGCCGGTTACCTCACCCGCCGCACCCTGATCAGCCGCCATGGCGAGCGCTGGTACGACGAGGTGTTCATGAAGCGTCTGAGCCCGGTCACCCCGGCGGCACTGATCGTTACCCTGGTACTGCTTTTTGCCTTTCAGGGTGAAGTCATTCTGGAAAACCCGTTTCATATTGCCCTGATTGCGGTACCGCTAATCGTCCAGACCTTCCTGATCTTTTTCCTGGCCTATGGCTGGGCCAGGCTGTGGCAGGTACGCCACTGCATCGCCGCCCCCGGCGCCATGATCGGCGCCAGTAACTTTTTCGAACTGGCGGTAGCCGCCGCGATTGCCCTGTTCGGGCTACAATCCGCAGCAGCGCTGGCAACGGTGGTCGGCGTTCTGGTGGAGGTTCCGCTGATGCTGGTGCTGGTGGGTATTGCCAATCGAACTCGGGATCGGTTTCCGGCCTAGTTTTGGGGGGAGGCGGGTATCAGGGGGATCTTTCCAAAAAACGCTCCTTACGGCACGTCCCTGTGACGAAGGAGCGTGTTTTAAACGGACCCCTCCAACCTGTGCTTACGCCTGACTTAAAAGGCTCGGCACAAGAAGCTAACTCCAGACCTAGCAGGCCTCCAAAGGCGCATAGGCAAGAACAAGCCACTTGGCGCCTTCGTCAAAGTTTACCTGTACCCGGGTGTGGTGACCGGAGCCCTCGGAGTTCATCACGATGCCCTCGCCGAATTTGGGATGGCGCACCCGCTGGCCCAGGCTGAATCCGGATTGCCGGGCGGAATCCTGGCTGAACTGGGTTTCGTTGGGGCGGGCCACCATGGCCGGGCGGGTGACGGTGTTGCGCAGGCGCACCTCCTGAATGCAGTCGCCGGGGATCTCGCGCACAAAACGCGACAGCGCGTGGAACTTTTCCTGACCATACAGGCGGCGGGATTCGGCGTAAGTGAGCACCAGCTTCTTCATGGCCCGGGTGATACCCACATAAGCCAGGCGCCGCTCTTCTTCCATGCGCCCCGGCTCTTCCAGTGACATGCCGTGAGGAAACAGGCCTTCTTCCACTCCGGCCAGGAAGACCAGCGGGAATTCCAGGCCCTTGGCGGAGTGCAGGGTCATCAGCTGGACACAGTCTTCGCTGGCCTCGGCTTGTGCCTCGCCTGCATCCAGTGCTGCCTGGGCGATAAACTCTGACAACGGGTCAACCCCCTCCTCCGCTTCAAAGTCCGACAGGGCATTCACCAGCTCGTCCAGGTTTTCCGCCCGGGCCTGGCCTTTCTCGCCTTTTTCGCTGGCGTGGTAATCCCGGAGACGGCTCAGCTCGAGGGTTTTCTTCATCAGCCCGTGCAGGCTGGCGTCGTCCACCATTGCCGTCAGGCTTGCAATAATACCCATGAACGATTGCAGGCCGGTTTTGGCGCGCCCCTTGACCTGGCCCGCCTCCAGCAGCCGCTCGGCGGACTCCCACAGGGAGATGCTGCGTTCGCTGGCAAAGGCCCGGATATCGGCCAGACTTTTGGCACCGATACCCCGGGCCGGAATATTGACCACCCGCTCAAACGCGGCATCGTCCCGGCGGTAATGCACCAGCCGCAGGTAGGCGATGGCGTTGCGGATTTCCTGGCGGTCGTAGAACCGCAGGCCGCCGTAAACCCGGTAGGGAATGCCCTGGCGAATCAGGGATTCCTCCAACACCCTCGACTGGGCATTGGAACGATAGAGAATGGCGGACTCGCTGCGCAGGTTGCCCTCGCTGACCCAGCTGCTGATGGTGTCGGCGATGTAGTTGGCTTCGTCCTGCTCGTTGAATGCGGCGTAGAGGTCGATGGGCTCGCCGTCTTTGCCGTCCGTCCAGAGCTCCTTGCCCAGGCGGCCCTGGTTATTGGCAATAACCGCGTTGGCGGCTTTCAGTATCATCTGGGTAGAACGGTAATTCTGCTCCAGTCGCACCAGTCGCGCATTGGGGAAGTCCCGCTGGTACTGCTGGATATTTTCGATTTTCGCGCCCCGCCAGCCGTAGATGGACTGGTCGTCGTCACCTACCACCGTCAGCGGTACCCGGTTACCGGCCAGGATCTGCAGCCAGGCATACTGAATGGTATTGGTGTCCTGGAATTCGTCGACCAGGATCTGCTGGAACCGGCTCTGATAATGCTGCAGCAGTTCCGGACGATGCAGCCACAGTTCATGGGAGCGCAGCAACAGCTCGCCAAAATCCACCAGCCCACTCAGGTTGCACAGTTTTTCGTACTGGCGGTAAACCGTCAGCATGGTGCTGCTGAAATGGTCGCCCGGATTTTCCTGGATGTGACCCGCCCGCAATCCCTCGTCTTTGTGGCTGTTGATGAACCACTGGGCCTGCCTGGGTGGCCACCGGCTTTCATCAATCTGCAGTTCACGCATCACCCGCTTGATCAGGCGTATCTGGTCGTCACTGTCGAGTACCTGGAAATTCTCTGGCAGGCCAGCGTCCTTGTAGTGCGCGCGCAAAAGTCGATGGGCAATGCCGTGAAAGGTGCCGAACCAGAGCCCACGGGCCGGAATGTCCATCATCTGCTCGATGCGGTAGCGCATCTCCCTGGCGGCCTTGTTGGTGAAGGTTACCGCCAGAATGCCGGTGGGGGGCACATTGTCCACCTGCATCAGCCAGGCGATACGATGAACCAGCACGCGGGTCTTGCCACTGCCTGCGCCAGCCAGCACCAGCAGGTGATCATTCTGGGCGGTAACGGCCTCGCGCTGGGCGTCATTCAGGGCGTCAATAATGTGGGAGACATCCATAGAGATCCGGTCGCTACTGGTTAAATGAACAGG
>NZ_DATFKH010000059.1:0-1755 GCF_035268745.1 Marinobacter sp. | reverse complement strand
TTGACCTGCCCCCAAGTTTTCAGACCATTCAAAAGGAGGGTTTGTTCTCGTAACGTTCAAAGCAACGAGGAGAACGAAGAATGCGCAAGTCACGTTTCACAGAGGAACAAATCGTCGGGATTTTGCAGGAGTATGCTGCCGGAGCGAAGGTCTCGGACCTTTGCCGCAAGTACGGTATGTCGGATGCCACGCTGTACAAGTGGAAAGCCAAGTATGGTGGCATGACGGTGTCTGAGCTGCGCCGGTTGAAGGACCTGGAAGCAGAGAACTCGGAACTAAAGCGCTTGTTGGCGGATGCCATGCTCGACAACGCCGGTCTCAAAGGCCTTCTGGCAAAAAACTCATAACGCCTGCCGCCCGCCGGGATGCTGTGAAGACTCTGGTGACAGAGCACCAGTTCACGCAACGGCGGGCGTGCAGGCTGGTTGGTATATCCAGATCGAGCCTGACGTATCAGGCGCGCCCGGATCGCCACGCGCGGCTCCGGGAACGTTTGATCACGCTTTCTGGAAAGCACAGGAGGTATGGCTATCGCATGCTGCATGCCAAGCTGGTGCGTGAGGGTTTCAAGGTGAACGTCAAAGTCGTCGAACGCATCTATCGCGAAGAACGGCTGTGGCTTCGTCGCACCAAGCGCAAAAAGATCCCCAAGGAAGGCCGTGAGGGCGGCTGGTGCCCCATTGCGGCCAACCAGCGGTGGTCGCTGGATTTCACCAGTGATGCTCTGGCGAATGGGCGCAAGTTCAGAACGGCCAACTTGAAAGATGATTGCACCCGCGAGTGCCCGGCCATCGAGGTGGACTTTTCACTGCCCGGAGAGCGGGTCGTGGAATTGCTGAACCGAGTCGCACGCGAGCGGGGATACCCTGATATTCTGGTCGTCGATAATGGACCGGAACTGCGCGGTCGTGCGCTTGATACGTGGGCCGATGACAACGGCGTTCAGCTGTATTTCATCGACCCAGGCAAGCCGACCCAGAATGCGTATATCGAGAGTTTCAATGGCCGCTTCAGGGATGAGTGCCTGAACCTGCACTGGTTCACGAGCATCGCCGAGGCGCGCGAGATCATCGAAGACTGGAGAATCGATTACAACACAGAACGCCCGCACAGCAGCCTGAAATATCAAACACCCGAAGAGTTTGCGGCAACGCGGCCTTTCAACAAAACGCAATGGGCGCAGACGCTTGAGCTATCTGAGAGCTCCGCGCCCGCGCCCATTGCTCATGCCGCCGAATGATGGCACACAAATGGAGAGCAAACTTGATTTACGAGTGGCCCTGAAAACAGGGGCAGGTCAAATCGACTGAATAAGTAGCTGACAAGTAGTTATTTTTCTGAATCAACGGTGTTGAGAGCCGCTGATTTTGGAGATTTTTCATGCCACGCACCGAGAAAGAGCCCTGCACGCCCGAGTTTTTGAAGCACTTCGCAAGCATCGATGACCCGCGCCAGGAGGCCAAGGTCACGTACCCGCTGGACGAAGTTTTTCTGCTTGTTCTGTGCGCGGTGATTTCCGGCGCGGATGGGTGGACGTCGATCGCGCTTTACGGGGAGAAGAAGATTGATCTGCTGCGTCGGTTTCTCCCCTTCAAGGACGGAACGCCCAGTCATGATCAACTGGGCATCCTGTTTGCCCGCCTGGATATAGAGGCGTTTCAGCGGTGCTTTGCAGAGTGGATAGCGAGCTTGCATGACGTGCTTGACGGCGTTGTCGCTATTGATGGCAAGACGCTTCGTCGCTCTTTTGATGCG
>NZ_DATFKH010000058.1:0-10961 GCF_035268745.1 Marinobacter sp. | reverse complement strand
AAAACCATGGGTGAGCACCTGCTTGTAGGGCGCCACACCATTCATTGCAATGGAGGTTTTCAGGGAGGACTGGAACCAGCCGCGGTGCTGGTCGGAGCCTTCCAGGTACATGTCCGCCGGGAACTGGCCCAGTTCCGGGCGCGGGCGCAAAACCGCCTCGTGGGTTACACCGGAATCAAACCACACATCCAGAGTGTCAGTGACCTTTTCGTAATGCTCGGCGTCACCGCCAAGAATCTGCACAGTGTCGAGGTCATACCAGGCATCAATGCCGCCTTTCTCGATTTCCTTCGCCACGGTTTCGATCAGGTTCCGGGTGTCCGGATGCAACTCCTGGGTTTCCTTATGGATGAACAGGGTGATCGGTACGCCCCAGGTACGTTGCCTGGAAACACACCAGTCCGGCGACTGTCTGAACATGGCCTCGATGCGGTTCTGGCCCCAGCCTGGAATCCAGCGCACTCCCTTGATGGCCGCCAGGGCATCGTTACGGAGGTTTTCCTTATCCATGCTGATAAACCACTGGGGTGTGGCCCGGTAGATCAGCGGCGTCTTGGTGCGCCAGCAATGGGGATAGCTATGGCTGAACTTCTCGGCCCGGACCAGCTTACCCTTACCTTCCAGTGCCGAGCAGACCGGATCATCTGCCTTGTAAACATGCACTCCGGCGAACTCGCCGGCAGCCTGGGTATAGGTGCCATCCGCTTTGACCAGGCTGAGGGTGCCGATGCCATAGGCCTTGCCCACTTCAAAGTCGTCAACACCATGGTCGGGTGCGGTGTGCACGGCACCGGTACCGGCGTCGGTGGACACATGGTCGCCCAGAATCAGCGGAACCTGCTTGTCATACACCGGGTGATGAAGCGCCAGATTCTCCAGTGCAGTACCCGGCACCGCGGCCAGCACCTCAAAACTCTCCACGCCCCAGCGCGACATGATGTCGTCGACCATTTCCGCGGCCACGATCAGGCGTTCTGGGCCCTGGCCGGTGTCGGCCTGCACCAGGGCATACTCCAGCCCGGCGTTAATGGCAACTGCCTGGTTGGCCGGGATGGTCCAGGGCGTGGTGGTCCAGATTACAACCGACACCTCACCTTCCCCCCGGTCAGTCCCGAATGCCTCGAGCACCCGGGCCTGATCAACCAGGGTAAAGCGCACATCAATCTGGACCGATGTCTTGTCCTGGTACTCTACCTCGGCTTCCGCCAACGCGGACTGTCCGACCACGCTCCAGTAAACTGGTTTGAAGCCGCGCACCAGGTGGCCGTTGGCCACGATCTTGCCCAGGGCACGCACAATGCCTGCTTCCACTTGCGGGTCCATGGTCAGGTAGGGCTTTTCCCACTCACCCATCACTCCCAGCCGGATAAAGTCGGCCTTCTGGCCGGCGATCTGCCTGGTGGCGTAGTCGCGGCAGGCCTGACGGAAGGTCTTGTAATCCACCTTTACCCCGGCCTTGCCGATTTCCTGCTCCACCTTGTGTTCGATGGGCAGGCCATGACAGTCCCAGCCCGGCACATAGGGCGCATCGTAGCCCATGAAACTGCGAGACTTGACGATCATGTCCTTGAGGATCTTGTTGACCGCATGACCAATATGAATGCTGCCGTTGGCGTAGGGAGGGCCATCGTGAAGGATGAACTTCTCCCGCCCCTCGCGTTGCTGGCGCAGGGTGCCGTAGACATCCAGATCCTGCCAGCGTTTGAGCATGTCCGGCTCGCGCCTGGCAAGATTACCGCGCATAGGAAAGGCGGTTTCGGGCAGATTCAGGGTGTGCTTGTAGTCGCTCATGATCGTTGTGGGTAACTCAGGTTGTAGAAATGTCGATCCAGGCCCGGGCATCGTCAAAGTCCCGGGCAATCTGATGTTTCAGGTCGTCTACAGAATCAAACTTCACTTCATCGCGAAGAAAGTGGCGGAAAACGACATCAATGCGCTGGCCATAAAGTGTGCCAGTAAAATCCAGCAGGTGCACTTCCAGGGACGGCTGTTTGCCGTCCACCGTGGGACGCACGCCAATGTTTGCAACACCGTCCAGAACGCGGCCATCTGCCAGCGCCACCTGGACAACGTAGACACCGCGCAGGGCAGGCATCCGGGGCAGCATGACATTCGCGGTGGGGGCGCCAATCTGGCGGCCCAGTCGCTGGCCGTGCACGACACGCCCGCGGATACGGTAGCGGTGCCCGAGAAGATCTTCTGCGGCGGCAAGACGGTTTTGCCCCAGCAGCTGGCGAATACGGGTGCTGCTTACCCGGTCTCCGGCTACTTCCACAGTCCGGGTATTTTCCACGCTGAAGCCATGCTTGTCGCCCATGCTTCGCAACAGCGCAAAATCGCCGGCACGATCACAGCCGAAGCGAAAATCGTCCCCCACCACCAGGTGATGAACCCTCAGGCCCCTGATCAGAACGTCCTCAATAAAACCCATACCGGAATAGCTTCGAAACTTTTCGTCGAAGCGCAGGCACAGCACGATATCTATCCCGGAATTCAACAGGGTTTCAAATTTCTGGCGAAAGGACATCAGCCTTGGCGGCGCATCATCGCCCTGAAAAAACTCCCGGGGCTGGGGCTCGAATACCATAACCACCGAGGGAACGCCCAGCGCCCTCGCCCGCTCACGAACCTGGTCAATAATGGCCTGATGGCCCAGGTGAACGCCGTCAAAGTTACCGATCGTCGCCACGCAGCCATTGGCCAACGAAGCCTGTGGCTGCTGCGAGAAGTGCTTGAGGTTGGTCAGGCTCCGGATGAGACGCATGTAAAAGCGAACCCCTGATTTCCAGCGGTGAGAAAACGCGCGATTATACCCTACCTTTGGCGAAAATGTCTTACCCTTACTCCCAGGGCCGCCAGCGCGAAGAAATACACCGCGACCCCTGCCGTCACCAGAATCGCCATGTCCGCCGACCGCTGCCAACCGTCAGCATCCAGCCATTGCGCCAGCGGCGGCTGGAGCCAGAGCACCACGGCTGCCAGGGCGGCATTCGCCACACCGATGCGGAGCAGGAACAGCGGCCAGCCGGACTGCCAGCGCCAGGCACCTTCCCTGATCAACCCACGCCAGAGCAGGCTCGCGTTAAGCCATGCTGACAACGATGTCGCCAGCGCCAGGCCGGCGTGGGCCAGCGGAAACACCAGCGCCAGGTTGAAAACCATATTCGCCGACATGGCAAATATGCCGATCTTTACCGGCGTTTTGGTGTCCTGCCGGGCGAAATACCCGGGGGCCAGCACCTTGATCAGCATGAACGCCAGTAAACCGGCAGAATAGGCCCGCAACGCCTGCCCCGACATCATGACGTCGCGACTGGTAACCTCGCCATAATAGAACAGGGTGGCGATGAGCGGCTCCGCCAGCAGGGCCAGCGCCAGAGCTGCAGGCAGCCCGATCAGCAGCACCGCCCGTACTGCCCAGTCCAGGGTTGCCGCAAACTGGTCAGCGGAGGCATCCGCATGTTTACGGGACAGGCTGGGCAGAATCACCGTGCCAATCGCGATACCGAAAACCCCAAGGGGCAGTTCCGACAGCCGATCGGAGTAATACAGCCAGGACACGCTGCCGGTTTGCAGAAAAGACGCCAGAACCGTATCCAGCAGCAGGTTGATCTGGCTGACCGACACACCGAACAGCGCCGGCAGCATCAACTGCATGATTCGCTTTACCCCCTCGTGGCGGTAATCCACCCGCGGCCGGGGCAGCAGACCCAGGCGCATCAGGAACGGCAGCTGGAAGAACAGCTGCAAGGCCCCGGCGATGAATACCCCCCAGGCCAGGGCCACCACCGGTGTGGCCATTAACGGCGACAGGAAGATCGCTGCGCAGATCATGGCAAGGTTCAGCAACACCGGGGTGAAAGCCGGGATGGCGAAGCGGTCATAACTGTTAAGGATGGAGCCGGCAAAGGCCGTCAGGGAAATCAGAAACAGGTAAGGGAAGGTGATGCGCAGCATGTCGCTGGCAAGGCCGAACTTGAGTTCGTCACCTACAAAGCCCGGAGCAAACACAGCCGTCAGCAGGGGCGCACCCAGCACCGCCGCAAGGGTCACACCAAGAAGAACCAGCCCCAGCGAACCTGCCACCGCGTTCACCAGGCGTCGCACATCAGCAACCGATTGCTGCTGCCGGTAGGAGGACAGCACCGGCACAAAAGCCTGTGCAAACGCGCCTTCGGCAAACAGGCGCCGCAGGAAATTCGGGATCTTGAAGGCGACAAAGAAGGCGTCGGCACCGGCGCCGGCGCCGAAATAACGGGCGATAACCATATCCCGGACCAGACCAAGAACCCGCGAGAGCATGGTCAGCATACCCACGAGCCCCGATGAGCGCAGCAGCCCTGGCGGCTTTGGCAGTGCTTTGGGAGGATCAGCCTGTTCGGGTTCGGTCGACATGGCAAACTCGTTTCGGTAATTCCGTAGCACGTTGCGGGAAAGCCCTGCGGTGAGCCGGGAGTTTAGCACAGCCCTTGCGGTGACTTGCGCTAAAAAGGTTTTAACCTTGACATTCCGAGGTTGTGGCGGCATAGTTCCGCGTCATTTAATTCGACGCGCTGGTTTGGCGCGCCCACGATTTTAAAAATCGATTCACAACGAATTTCAGATTTCACAGATCCCAGGAGTCAAACGGTGGCAAATACCCCACAAGCCAAGAAGCGCGCACGTCAGAATGAGAACAACCGCAAGCACAACGCAAGCCTGCGTTCCATGGCGCGCACTTACATCAAGAAGGTTCAGGCCAGCATTGAAGCCGGCAAGCCGGAAGAAGCGAAAGCGGCTTTCGAAAAAGCCCAGCCGATTATGGACAGCATGGTTAACAAGGGCGTGTTCGCCAAGAACAAGATTGCTCGTCAGAAGAGCCGTCTGAGTGCCCGCATCAAGGCTCTGACAAGCGCGTAAATCGCCGCTGCCAGATGCTGAAAAGAAACCGGCCATTTCGCCGGTTTTTTTTGTGCCTGGTTTTTCAGGGTATGGTGCGCAGCGAAGGCCGGGAATCCCCTCCCAAAACACGCCGTTAACCCCCTTGCGGGTCCGGCCTGCAATCATAGATTGCAGTCGTTCGCCTGCGCATGAAGCTGCGCTTCATAAACGCTTGTCTCACCCATGGGGGCTCGGCATTGCCATCCCTGGCAATGCACGGTTTTGGAAGGGGATTCCCGGCCTTCGCTCCCGACCTTCCGAGTTAATCAGACAATCACCAGATTGTCTCTGTGAACCATTTCTTCATCGGAAATATAACCCAGCACTTCGGTAATGCGCTTGCTGGAAAGCCCGGCGATGGCCCCGGCTTCGTCGGCGTCGTAGTTCACCAGACCCCGGCCGATTTCTTTGTCGTTCTCGTCCACTAAGGAAACCATTTCGCCGCGACGGAACCGGCCGGCAATACCCTTCACCCCGACCGGCAGCAGGCTGCGACCGCCCCGGCAGAGCACAGCAACCGCGCCTTGATCGAGGGTGAGCTTGCCGCGCGTCTGCAGATGGCTGGCGAGCCATTGCTTGCGGGCGGCAATGCGGCCCTGCTCCGGCAGCAGGAGGGTGCCGAGGGCTTCACCTTCGCGAAGCCGGTTGATCACTTTTTCGATTTTGCCACCCACGATAACCGTGAACGCACCGGACCTTGCGGCCAGGCGCGCCGCGCGGACTTTGGTTTGCATACCGCCCCGGCCCAGAGCGCCAACACCGCCAGCCGCCATGGCATCGAGATCGGTGTCTTTGGCCTGGCGCTGTTCCACCAGCGCGGCGTCCGGATTCTTGCGGGGGTCCTTGTCGAACAGGCCGACCTGGTCGGTGAGAATGATCAGGCCGTCGGCCTCGATCAGGTTTGCAACCAGGGCGCCCAGGGTATCATTATCGCCAAAGCGGATTTCGTCGGTAACAACGGTGTCATTTTCGTTAACGATAGGTACTACGCCGAAACCGAGCAGGGCACGTAACGTGCTTCGGGCATTAAGGTAGCGCCTACGGTCGGAGAGGTCGTCGTGAGTGAGCAATATCTGGGCGGTATGTAACTCATGACGCTTGAACTGGGCTTCCCAGGTCTGCACCAGCCCCATCTGACCAACAGCCGCGGCGGCCTGCAACTCATGCAGTTGCTCCGGGCGGACGGTCCAGCCAAGCCGACTCATCCCCTCAGCGACGGAACCAGAGGAAACAATAACGACTTCCACGCCATCACCGACCAGCTCCGCGATCTGGTCTACCCATAAACCCAGAGCAGCCACATCCAGGCCCCGGCCATCATTGGTCAGTAGGGCACTTCCGATTTTAATGACCAGACGTCTCGCCTGGCGCAACTGTACTCGTTTGGTCATGCTATTAATCCGTGCGTTAGTAAGCGAACAGGTCGTTGCAAAACACGCTGTTAATACCTCCCTGTACGCTCGGGCTCCGCCATCCCTGGCTCCGCACGGTTTTGCAACGACCTGTTCGCTTACTTTCTTGCTTACCAGTAACTCGGTCCATAGATGAGCCGGTGGGCAGGGCCTTGCGGGAACGTCAAAAACAGGGATGTTTTTGTCGAGCGTACAGGGACGTATTCACAGCGTGTCCCGCAAGGCCCTGCCCACCGGCGACGAACACCGTCACTCGGGAGCGTAAACCACTTCAACATCATAATCATCGTCATCATCACTGTCCTGACGCGCTTCGCGGCGAATCTGGCGCTCTGCTTCAATTCTGGCGCGCGCTTCCTCATCCATCTGGCGGCGGCGAGCGGCTTCGCGTTCGGCAAACTCCGGATTTTCGGCTTCTTCCCGGGCCTGATCTTCAATCCAGCGCATGACCGCCTGGGTTAGCGACTTGGTGCCTTCACCGCTCAGTGCAGAAATCCAGAAGACGGGGCCTTGCCAGCCAAGTTCGTCAACAATCGCCTGACAATGGGCATCCCGATCTTCTTCGGACAGCATGTCGACTTTGTTCAGAACCAGCCAGCGCTCGCGGTTGGCCAGGGTCTCGCTGAACTTTTCCAGTTCGTGCTCGATGGCACGGACGCTTGCGACCGGTGAAGACTGGTCATAAGGTGCAACATCCACAAGGTGCAGCAGCAAACGGGTACGCACCAGGTGTTTGAGGAAGCGGATACCCAGACCAGCGCCTTCCGCTGCGCCTTCAATCAGCCCGGGAATATCGGCAATCACGAAGCTCTGGTGAGCCTGTACACTGACAACACCCAGGTTCGGTACCAGGGTGGTGAACGGATAATCCGCCACTTTGGGTTTGGCGGCCGATACCGAACGGATAAAGGTGGATTTACCAGCGTTGGGCATACCCAGCAGGCCGACGTCTGCCAGCACCTTGAGTTCCAGCCGCAGGTTACGGAGCTCGCCTTCAGAACCGTTGGTGGTCTGGCGCGGAGCGCGGTTTACCGAGGACTTGAAGCGGGTGTTGCCAAGACCATGAAAACCGCATTGAGCCACTTTCAGGCGCTCGCCGGCGCGGGTCAGGTCGCCCAGTACTTCGTGGGTGTCCATATCGACAACGGTGGTACCGACCGGCACTGGCAGGATCAGGTCCTCGCCCTTGATACCGGTGCAGTTACGGCCCGAGCCTGGCTGGCCGTTTTCGGCCTTGTGCTTGCGCTGGAACCGGTAATCAATCAGCGTATTCAGCGCGCTGTCGGCCTCCAGGTAAACGGAACCACCGTCACCACCGTCGCCACCATCGGGCCCGCCTTTTGGCACATATTTTTCGCGGCGAAAACTCAGACAGCCATGGCCGCCTTTGCCTGCCTCTACAATGATGGTGGCTTCGTCTACAAACTTCATGATCAACCCTTTGCGCGTGGCGCATAAACCAAAAAGCCCCGCAGCCTCTGGGAAGCTTTGCGGGGCTCCGGGCCGCACTGACAGGTTACCCCGCCGGTGCTGCCGAAGGTTCGACAGAACCTGAGATCGCCACGACTTACGCCGCCGGAACGATGCTCACAAACTTGCGGTTGTCGGGACCTTTCACTTCGAACTTGACCTGCCCTTCCGCAGTTGCGAACAGGGTATGGTCCTTGCCGAGGCCAACATTCTGTCCGGCGTGGAAACGGGTTCCGCGCTGACGAACAATGATGCTGCCTGAAGATACAGTTTCACCGCCGAAACGCTTCACACCAAGTCGTTTCGACTCGGAATCGCGACCGTTACGGGTACTACCTGCTGCTTTTTTGTGAGCCATTACAAGCCTCCTTATCTAGGGGGTGGTTCCAGAGCTTCAGCCCTTGATACCCGTGATCTTGACTTCAGTAAACCACTGGCGGTGGCCCTGACGTTTCATGGAATGCTTCCGGCGCCGGAACTTGATGATCTGGATCTTGTCGTGACGACCGTGGTTCACCACTTCGGCAGTCACTTTGGCACCGACTACAACCGGTGCGCCAACCTGGACCCTGTCACCATCGGCAACCAGCAGAACGCGATCAAACTCAACGCTTCCACCCGTTTCCACTTCCAGCTTTTCCAGCTTCAGCGTTTCGCCTTCTTTTACCCGGTGCTGCTTGCCACCGCTAACAATAACTGCGTACATTGACCTTCTCCGCGATTGACCCATCCCTGCTCTTATCCACCTGGTTCTAAGGGAAGCGCTCTGGCGACCCTATAGCAGGGAGCGCAGGTTGGGATGAGTTGGGCGCGTGATTGTACGAAAAGACGCACTGCAACACAAGTGAAGTTGACACTGATCGGCGCAATACCTAGCATTGCGCAACCTGCCACCATCAGCAAACCAGCCACCCGTCGCGAAACACAAGGAACCGGATCAGCCCCATGACATCCCAGCGCATTCATGACACAGTCGCGGACGACTTCAGCCGGGTCAATGATCTGATTATCAAGCGGTTAGCGTCAGACGTGCCACTGGTCGAGAAGATCGCCCAGTACATTATCGAAAGCGGCGGCAAACGCCTTCGCCCCCTGCTGGTGCTGCTATCCAGTCAGGCAGTTGGCTATAAAGGTGATGGTCACCTGAAACTCGCCGCCGTCATTGAATTCCTGCATACCGCGACGCTGCTCCACGATGACGTCGTGGACACCTCCGATCTTCGCCGCGGCCGCAGCACCGCCAATGCCCGCTGGGGCAATGCACCCAGTGTCCTGGTCGGTGATTTTCTTTACGCCCGTGCGTTCGAAATGATGGTGGAACTGCAGAGCCTGCGCATCATGGATGTTCTGTCTCATGCCACCGCTGTTATTGCCGAAGGTGAAGTGCTCCAGTTGATGAACGTCAAGAATCCGGATGTCTCTGAAGACAGCTACATGGAGGTCATTCACAACAAAACCGCCATGTTGTTTGAGGCCGCCTCACACACGGGAGCACTGCTGGCGGGTGCCAGTGCCGAACAGGAACGCAGCCTGCGGGATTACGGCAAACACCTGGGCCTGGCGTTCCAGTTGGTGGACGATCTTCTGGACTACCAGGGAAATGCCGAGGACATGGGCAAAAACGTCGGTGACGACCTCGCCGAAGGCAAAACCACGCTGCCTCTGATTCATGCCATGAGCAAAGGCACCCCGCAAGAGCAGCGACTGATCCGTCAGGCTATCCGCAAAGGCGGGCTGGATGACCTGCCAGCTATCCTCGACACTGTCAGACGCACAGGTGCCCTTGATTACACCATGGCGAAAGCCACGGAGCAGGCCAGCCTGGCGGCGGCCTGCCTGGATGTTCTTCCCGGGTCAGATTATAAACACGCGCTGGGATTGCTGGCCGACCTGGCGGTTTCGCGGGTTAGCTAGTGCCTGTCTGACTTCCCGGATGAGCGCCTGGCTCAAGCCTGGGAACTCACCCCAAAGCCTCCCTGCCATGAGGCGCATCGAAATCCAGTTGCGGCCCCACTGGCACGATCTGGGTCGGATTGATCGTGCGCTGACTTACATAGTAGTGGCGCTTGATTGCACGGATATCGACCGTATCGGCCACGCCGGGCACCTGATATAGATCACGAACATAACCGGACAGCGCCGGAAAATCCGCAATCTGCTGGCGGTTGCACTTAAAGTGGCTGTAATAAACAGCATCGAAACGGATCAGCGTGGTAAACAGGCGCCAGTCTGCCTCGGTCAGCCGGTTCCCCGCCAGGTAGCGCTGCGAGCCCAGCCGCGTTTCCAGCCAGTCCAGCGAAGCAAACAGGGCTTCATAGGCCTCCTCGTACCTGTCCTGAGCAGTTGCAAAGCCGGCTTTATATACGCCGTTATTGACCGTGTGATAGACCCGCTCATTCACCTCGGCAATCTCGCCACGAAGTTCCTGCGGATAAAAGTCCAGGTCCGTGCGAACACCCTCAAGCCCGTCAAATGCCGAATTGAACATGCGGATAATATCCGCTGATTCATTGCTGACAATCGTCTGCTTTTTCTTGTCCCACAGCGTAGGCACCGTCACCCGCCCGGAATAATCCGGCGCAGCCTCGAGATAAACCTCATACATGAACCGCTTGCCGTTCACATCATCCCGGTGCGCGGGCTCATCCGGCCGGAATTCCCAGCCGTTTTCCAGCATATCCGGATGCACCACAGACACAGAGATATGCTGCTCCAATCCTTTCAGAGCGCGGAAGATCAGCGTGCGGTGCGCCCAGGGGCAGGCCATGGCCACATAAAGATGATAGCGCCCGGATTCGGCCGCAAAGCCACCCTCCCCGTCCGGACCCGGCGAACCATCAACGGTTACCCAGTTGCGAAACCGGGCCGCCTCGCGCTCGAATTTGCCACCGGTTTTCGAGGTGTCGTACCACTGATCGTGCCACTTGCCATCAACAAGAAGTCCCATGAAGCCTCCACTTATACTAATGAGTACGAAAGTAGGCGGACACGTCCATTCAGGACACGCCGTGAATACCCCTGCGGGGTCCAGCCAGCAATCACAGATTGCTGTCGTTCAGCTGTCGCATGAAGCTTTGCTTCATAAGCGCTCGGCTTCACCCATGTAGGCTCGGATGCAGCATCCCTGCTGCATACGGTCCTGAATGGACGTGTCCGCCT